>NZ_JBXAFO010000010.1:0-25797 GCF_058793255.1 Rhodococcus sp. MPR-R1B | reverse complement strand
CACCCGGCGTTTTTGTTGTCTTTACAGCTCGTCGTCGATTACTCGTTGACGGCGCTTTCGGCAGCTTCGGCCCACTCACGCCACTGCTTGGCCTGAGCGAGAGCCTTCTCGGCGTCCTTCGTCTTGCCGGCAGCCTGAGCCTTGGCGGCCTGCTCCTCGAACTGGCTCACCCGCTCCTTGAACTGCGCGACCCGGGCAAGTGCTTCCGGATCGGTGCGACGCCACTCGGCGTCGACCGCGTCGCGCACCTTGGTTTCGATGGCCCGGAGCTTCGCTTCGAGTTCCTGCATTCGGTCGCGCGGCACCTTGCCGATCGCGTCCCACTTCTCCTGCAGGTCGCGAAGCGCTGCGCGGGCGTTCTCGAGTCCGTGCGCCGGATCGATGTTCGCATTGGCAGCGAGCAGCTCTTCCTTCGCGACTGCGTTCTGCTCGAATTCGGCGTCGCGCTCGGATGCAGCAGCGTTGCGCGCGGCGAAGAACACGTCCTGAGCGCCCTTGAAGCGCTTCCACAGGTTGTCGTCGGCCTCGCGCGGTGCGCGGCCGGCAGCCTTCCACTCGCTGAGCAGATCGCGGAATTCCCCGGCGGTCTGTCCCCATTCAGTGGAGGTCGACAGCTTCTCGGCGCGCTCGACCAGTTCTTCCTTCGTCGAACGGGCGCTCGCACGATCCCGGTCGAGTTCGGCGAAGTGCGCTCCACGTCGTCGGTTGAAGGACTCGCGAGCCTTGGAGTACCGCTTCCACAGCGCGTCGTCGACCTTGCGGTCGATTCCGCGAATCGTCTTCCACTCGTCGAGAATCTCGCGCAGTCGATCACCCGCGGTCTTCCACTGGGTCGACTCCGAGCCGATCTGCTCGGCCTCGACTGCGAGGGCCTCCTTGCGGGCGGTGCTTGCCGCGCGAGACTGTTCCTTCTCTTCCTTCGCGTGCGCTGCGGCCTCGTCGGAACCGGCAACGATCACGTCGAGTCGGCGAGCCAAAGCGTCGAGGTCACCGATTACTGCAGCGGTCGAGAGGGATTCGGACAGAGCGATGGCGGCAGCCTTGGTCTTCTTGGCGTCTCCGGCGCCCGACGTCAGTCGCGCCTCGAGTAGCGAGACCTCGGTCGCGAGGTCGTCGTAGCGACGACCGAAATGGGCGAGGCCCTCGGTGGCGTCGCCGGCCTGCCACGAACCGATCTGACGTTCACCGTCAGCGGTCTTCACCCAGGCGGTTCCGTCTTCCTCGACGCGTCCGAACTTGCTCGGGTCGCTGGCCGGTGCGGCGGTGACGGCATGCGAGGCTGCTGGTCCGGGGCGAGGTGCTCCGGGGCGGGGCGCACCGGGGCGTGGTCCACCAGGTTTGGGAGCGCCGGGTTTGGGTGCTGCCGGGCTCGGGCTGGCCGAACTGCTGTCGGCGCCGGTGGTGGGTTCACTGTTCTCGGTCATCGGTCCTCGTCTCTGCCGCGCGTCACGGCTGCCTGATCGCATTCCTGGTTCCATTGAACCCGGTACTCACGTTCTCCGACTATTGAATCAGGTAAGAGGGTGTGAGGTCGCCACCTCGGGGTCGACTAGCGTGGCAACTGTGTTGACTTCCGCTGTTCTCGTCCCCTCGGCGCCGTTACTCGTGCCGGAATTGTCCGGTGATTCGGCCGAGTCCGCTCAGGTGCGCGCTACAGCGATAGCCGCCGTGCGCCGGCTCTCTCACGAGGCGGTTCACTGGGTGGGCGTCGGTGTCGGCCTCGAGAATGCAGGACCCAAGAATGCAGCAGGCGAACTCTGGCGATCGGGCGTCGGACGTGGGCAGATCGGTACGTTCGCTGGATTCGGCGCCGATGTCCGGACGTCACTGGACGCGGATGCGGCAGGCGAACCGATGCCATCTCTCGAACTGTGCGCCCTTGTTGCCGGCTGGCTGCGTGGCCGAACAGACGTGGAGATAACCGTCGACATGCACGTCGTCAGTGCAAAGGCGTCGGCGAATGAATGTCGTGAGTTCGGGCAGCAGCTGCGCAAGCAACTCGACAGCGACAACCGACCGCAAGGGCTTCTGATCGTTGCTGACGGTGCGTCCACGCTGACGGCAAAGGCGCCAGGAAGCTTCGACGAGCGCGCCGCGGGTGTGCAGTCGGCCATCGACGACGCCCTGACGGCCGGTGACCCGGAGGCGCTTCTTGCTCTCGATCCCCAGCTCTGCCGGAGTGTCGGAGCCCAGGGGCGCGCGGCGTGGCAGGTCCTGGCCGGTGCCTTTACGGGCTCGTCTCGGTCAGCCCATCCTCGCGCGACGGTCGACTACAGCGATGCGCCGTTCGGCGTCGGTTACCACGTCGGGACGTGGCGGCCGTGAACGTCCCTGAAGAACTTCGCCCGATCGCAGTTGTCGGTCCGACAGCGTCGGGAAAGTCCGATCTCGCGCTGGCACTGGCCGAGGAATTCGGCGGTGAAATCATCAACATCGACGCGATGCAGCTCTATCGCGGCATGGATATCGGGACCGCCAAACTGACGCCGGCCGAGCGTCGCGGGATTCCGCATCACCTGCTCGACGTTCTCGACGTGAAGGAGACCGCCACCGTCGCGCGTTATCAAAGCGACGCGATCGCGATCGCCGAGAATCTGATCGTGGCGGGCAAGGTTCCGGTGATCGTCGGCGGATCCATGATGTACGTCCAGTCTCTACTCGACGAATGGTCCTTTCCGGCAACGGATCCCGAAGTTCGTGCGAAGTGGGAGGCAGTGCTGGCCGACGGTGGGGTCGGTGCGGTGCATACGGCGCTTGTTGCTGCTGATCCGGTAGCGGCGGCGTCGATACTGCCGACGGACGGCCGGCGGATGGTTCGGGCGCTCGAGGTCGTCGAGCTGACAGGTCTGCCGTTCGCGGCCTCGGCGCCGCAGATCGGTGACCCTCGATGGGGAACCCGCATTCTCGGCGTAGATCGGGATACGGAAGAACTCGACGCCCGGATTCGGTTGCGAACCGAGCTGATGTTTTCGGACGGACTTGTCGACGAAGTTGCCGTGCTCGTCGAGCAAGGATTGCGTGATGGCGTCACCGCGCCGCGAGCCATCGGCTACGCACAGGTGCTCGCACATTTCGACGGTGAATACGATCTGGCCGAAGCACTCGAACGGACGTTCATCGGGACGCGGCGCTACGTTCGCCGCCAACGATCATGGTTCCGTCGTGACGCACGCGTGCACTGGCTCGACGGTGCCGATCCGGAGCTGCCCAACTCCGCTTTCGCGGCGCTCGCAGATCGCGGTCTGTGACACGATCGAGCGGATCAGCTATCTTACAGTTAGCTATTTCGCGATCGATCGGTTTCGCGATCGACGGACTGGAGGACAACGAACATGGCGCAGACCGCGGCGCACGCGCATCCGAAACGTCGACGCGCGGGTCGGCTACCGCTGGTTCTTCTGCTCGTCACATTTCTCACGGTCGGCGGGGTACTGATCTACTTTGCGGTGAGTGCGGCCGGGAAGCCCATCAGCGCACCTGTTCCCGAAGCGCCCTTCGACGTGGGAGCCCCAACCGATCCAGGGGCGAGTTGGACGCCTGCGCCAACGGATCTGCCGCCGAACACGCTCGCGATTCCCGATCTGGATGTGCGAGCCGACATCGTGACCAGTGGGTTCGGCGCCAACCGCGGAATGATCCTTCCGCATCCTGACAAGGTTTCGCATTTCACCAACGGCGTGCAGTTCGGATCTTCGGAGGGTACCAATCTTGTTGCCGGCCACGTCGACGACGGTGACCGCACGCACGGCGCCTTGTGGGCACTGCACCAGATGAAGCCCGGAACACCGATCTATGTCAGTGACGACACCGGAACGATGTTCACCTATCACGCAGCGAGCCTGAAGTTGTACGAAAAGGTGGCTTTGCCTGCGGAGTTCTTCTCCGAATCCGGTGCGCCCAGGCTTGTCCTGGTGACCTGCGGGGGCGCGACGGTGCCGGATCCCTCGTTGCCGTCCGGCTTCACCTACGAACAGAACGTGGTGGTGACCGCGTCACCTGCGTAAGTCGCTCGGTAGGTCCGGATAGGATGGCGACCATGGATTTCAGTAAGGGCCACGGCACGCAGAACGACTTCGTTGTTCTCCCTGACCTCGACGTTCGGATCGATCTCGAGCCGGCGCGAGTTTCAGCGTTGTGTGATCGTCAGCGTGGCCTCGGCGCCGACGGCATCCTTCGTGTCGCCCGGGCAGGCGCACTTGCGGACGCGGGCGTGCTCGGTGCGCTGCCCGACGGCGTCGCTGCCGAAGACTGGTTCATGGACTACCGCAACAGCGACGGCTCCATCGCCGAGATGTGCGGAAACGGCGTTCGCGTATTCGCCCACTATCTCAAGGCCTCGGGCTTGGAGAGCAAGGACGAGTTCGTGGTCGGCAGCCGCGCCGGAGCGCGTCCGGTCGTGGTGCACGGCTACGACGCCACGCATGGTGACGTGACCGTGGCGATGGGCACGATCAAGGACCTCGGCACCAGCTCGGCAACAATCGACGGCCGCGTCTTCGCCGGCGTCGGGATCGACGTCGGTAATCCGCATTTGGCGTGTGTCGACGAGCACGTGACGGCAGAAGTTTTGAGTGCGCTCGATTTGAGTGTTTCTCCGGGCTTCGATCCCGGGTTCTTCCCGCACGGGGTCAACATCGAGATCGTGACGCCGATCCACGACGGTGGGGTCCACATGCGCGTACACGAGCGTGGTGTGGGCGAGACTCGTTCCTGCGGAACCGGAACGGTCGCAGCGGCGGCCGCGGCGCTGAGGTACGACGGCCGCGATGAAGGCTCGGTACTGGTGCGCGTGCTCGGTGGCGAGGTGCAGGTCACCGTCGAAGGCGGCAAAGGGTCGTTGCGGGGGCCCTCGGTTCTGGTGGCGAACGGGACGATCAGCGATGCCTGGTGGCAATCGCTTGTGTGATATCGCCCGCGGGAAATACGCCTGCAGGAAATACGGATGCACCGTGGCCAGGTTTCGTGGGACCATGGATCTTGTATGACGAACACACATGAAAACGAAGAGTCCACCGCTCACGAGCAGTCCGAGTACGCGCAAGCCGAATACACGGCAGCGTCCGCATCGGGCAACCCGTCGACCGGTGAGATGCAACTCGCAGATCGCGGCGCCCTGCGCCGCGTGGCCGGTCTGTCGACCGAGCTCGAGGACGTCACCGAAGTCGAGTACCGCCAGCTTCGACTCGAAAGAGTTGTCCTGGTCGGCGTCTGGACGCAGGGAACTGCCGAGCAGGCCGAGGCGAGCATGACCGAGTTGGCCGCACTTGCCGAGACGGCCGGCTCCGAGGTCCTCGAAGGACTGGTTCAGCGTCGCGACAAACCTGACGCTGCCACCTACATCGGTTCCGGCAAGGCGCAGGAACTGCGCGAAGTTGTGCTGGCGACCGGTGCCGACACCGTCGTCTGCGACGGTGAGCTGACGCCGGCGCAGCTCACGGCGCTGGAGAAGATCGTCAAGGTCAAGGTCATCGACCGGACAGCTCTGATTCTCGACATCTTTGCTCAGCACGCCACTTCGCGTGAGGGTAAGGCGCAGGTCGCTTTTGCTCAGATGGAGTACATGCTCCCGCGTCTGCGTGGTTGGGGCGAGTCGATGTCGCGCCAGGCCGGTGGCCGTGCCGGCAGTAACGGCGGTGTGGGTCTGCGTGGTCCCGGTGAAACGAAAATCGAGACGGACCGCCGTCGTATTCGTGAGCGCATGGCAAAACTACGCCGCGAGATCAAGGGCATGAAGGCCGCTCGCGACACCAAGCGCACACGTCGACTGCAGAGCGACATCCCGTCGATCGCCATCGTCGGATACACCAACGCGGGCAAATCGAGTCTGCTCAATTCGCTCACCGGATCGGGTGTGCTCGTGGAGAACGCGTTGTTCGCCACCTTGGACCCGACCACTCGCCGCGCAGCACTCGACGACGGCCGCGAGTACGTACTCACCGACACGGTCGGCTTCGTGCGACACCTGCCGACTCAGTTGGTCGAGGCATTCCGCTCGACTCTCGAGGAAGTAACCGACGCGGATCTGCTGCTGCACGTCGTCGACGGTTCGGATCCGTTGCCGACAGAACAGATCAAGGCTGTGCGGGAAGTCGTCACCGATGTTCTGCGCGAGACGGATTCGAAGGCTCCGCCGGAGTTGATCGTGGTCAACAAGATCGACGCGGCAGATCCGGTTACGTTGACGCAACTACGTGGTCTGTTGCCTGGTGCCGTGTTCGTCTCGGCGCGGACGGGTGAGGGAATCGCCGAACTAAGAGCACATCTCAGCGAGGTGCTGGTTCGGCCGGAGGTCGAGGTCGACGTGCTGGTGCCGTACACGCGCGGTGACTTGATGGCTCGAATCCACTCGGACGGAACGATTTTGGAATCGACTCACGAAGAGGCGGGAACGCGGGTGCACGCACGCGTGCCACAGATGTTGGCCTCGGCATTGGTCGAGTACGCACCTAGTGCGTAGTTTCGGGGCCGTGGTCGCGGTGATTGCTGCGACTACGGCAACCGCACTGCTTCCCGGAGCGCTCGCACAGGCGTCGTCGTTCGAACCGAGCGAGTTCGCCCCACTCTGTACGCCTACCGATCCTGCGCTCCAGGAGTTGTCGGGGATGGTCGTCGTCGACGATCGGATCTACGCGATGGGCGACGGCGGCAGTGACGACTTCGTATTCGAAATGGACCTGAACTGTGTTGTCCAGAAACAGATTCCGGTCCCGATAGACCCTTACGACGTCGAAGATCTTGCGGTGAGTGGGCGAACGCTCGTTCTCTCGGACACCGGTGACAACCTCCGGACCCGCGAAACAGTGGCGTTCATCACGATGGACCTCGATTCCGGTGACGGTACGTTGCACCGCCTCACGTACCCGGACGGTGCGCACGACACCGAGTCGATACTGCTAGACCCCGACGGCCACGTTTTTGTCGTGACCAAGGAATTGTTCGGCGAAAGCAGTGTCTACACACCGATCGGGGATCAGAAACTGAGTGACTTGGCGCAGCCCGGCCCGACGCCGCTCGAGCGCGTCGGAGCCGTGTCCCTCGGACCGGAGAAGCCCGTGTCGGTGATGTTCACCGGGGGAGCGGTGTCGTCGGACGGTTCGGCGATCGCACTTCGGAGTTACTCCGACCTGTACCTGTACGAAGTCGTGGACGGCGGAATCGGCGCGACGCTCACCGGTACCGAACCGCTGCGGATCCCGCTCCCGAAGGAGCCTCAGGGTGAGGCGGTGGCATTCAACGATGCGGGCGATGTTCTGATCGGTTCTGAATCTGCCGGCGGAGCGTTGCCGCCGGTGTACGTGATGCGAGCGCTCGTGGACGCGACAGAAGCGACGGCTGACTCGTCTGACGGTTCGGTCGGTGTCGGGGTCGATCCGTGGACATTCGTGTGGGCCGGGTTGGTCGCGGCAGGATGTGCGATCGGGGGCGCGGCGTTCGTGAGATTTCGACGACGCCGCTGATTCCCAAATAATTCCACGAATTCGCAGACCGACGGTAGATGTGGATACTGGAACGAATGCACGGGCATCAACTCCTGACGCGGCTCTCGCGTATGTCACTCGAGCACGGACACATCACCGGAGCGCTGCTCGTGGGTTCCGTCATCGTCGGCGTCGGCACGTTGCTTCTGCTTCGGTGGTTGCCGCGTCGGGCCGCGTTGGTCGCGCTAGGTCTGTCAGTGCTCGGATCAGCCACCGGTGCGACGTTCGTGTGGCTCAGCTTTCGGCCGCTGCCCGCGCAGCTACCGGCGTCGAATTTTGTCTGGATAGCGCTGGCGATGTTCGGAGTCATCGGCGCCGCACTCGTTCTCCTTCGGCGCCCAGGGCTTGCGCGTGGCCTTTCGGTGACGGCATTCGCCGGGCTGGCCGCGATCGTCGCAGTGGGTCAGGTCAACGCGCAGACCGGCACCTATCCCACACTCGGCTCACTGGTCGGGCACTGGCCGGTGGGCTCGGTCGAGAACGTTGCCTTCGATTCGCTCCCCGGGGCCGAACCTTGGGTTCAACGGGGACTGCCCACCGAAACTCATTGGCAGGTTCCGGTGCGGATGCCGAGCAACGGTGTCGTGACGGAAGCGGCGATTCCAGGAAACGTTTCGGGATTCGACGCGAGGCCTGCGACGCTGTATCTCCCGCCGGCCTATCTTGCCGATCCGCGTGCCGAGTTGCCCGTACTGGTGTTGGTGGCGGGTGAGCCCGGCAGCCCCAGCGACTGGCTGGACAGTGGCCGGCTCGCGACCACCGTCGACGCCTATGCGTCGAGGCATTCCGGGCTTGCTCCCGTCGTGGTGGTGCCCGACGCGTTGGGGGACTACGACGCCAACCCCGGCTGCATGGATTCTGCGCTCGGCAACGTCGCGACGTATCTGGACCAGGACGTCCCGAACTGGATCGAATCGAACCTTCAAGTGAATCCGGACGCTGCGCAATGGGCTATCGGTGGGTTCTCCTACGGCGGGACATGCGCGATCGAGATGGCCGTGAACTTCCCGGACCGATACCCGTCGTTCCTGGACTTCTCCGGGCAGGACGAACCGTCGACCGGTGATCACGAGGACACCGTGGCGGCCATGTTCGACGGTGACGAAAGCGCGTTCGACGCGGTCAACGCCCGAGACCTGATGGCGCAGAATCGGTATCCGCAGTTGTCGGGTGTATTTGTCGCGGGTGAGGACGACGACATCTACCGCCCTCAGCAGGAGATCATGTTCGAGGCTGCGCGCGCCGCCGACATGAACGTGGACTACTACACCCTTCCCGGCGGGCACTCGGGTGATGTGTGGGGCACTGCTCTGGAACTCGAAATGGACTGGCTGGGCCGGACACTCGCACTGACTCCGTGAGAGTGTCCGGCCCGCTGCACAGCACCGACTGACATCAGGTCAGGCGTCGAGATCAGCGGCTACCAGCTCGGCGACCTTGGCGAGTGCGTCGGCGTCGTCGGACTCGATGGTTACTTCGGTGTCCTTGGCGGCTCCGAGCGTCATGATCATCAGTGCCGAACCTGCATCCACCGGTTCGCCGTCGGCGACTGCGAGGGTGACCGTGGCGCCGGAGGCTCCGACTGCTTCGGCGATGAGAGCGGCGGGGCGGGCGTGGAGGCCGACTGCGGAACCGACGGCAACTGTCTTGCTGGGCATGGGATCTCCTCGTTGTAGAACTGTCGTTGCGGACGTTGTGGGGTGTTCGGGCAGATCTGGTGACTCAGGTGGTGACTGCAGTGTTGCCTGCTGTCGATCATGCCGCAGCGGGCACGATTTCGGGGTCGAGTTCGGCATCGGACGGCCCCTTGCGGAAGAACTCCTTGGCTCCGACGACGGCGAGCGCAGCTACCACGGTTCCCGCGGCGAGCGAGACCAGGAACCAGCCGATTCCGCCGACTGCGAAGAAGACGAAGATCCCGCCGTGCGGGGCGCTGAGAGTGACGTCGAAAGCCATGATCAGCGCGCCGGTGACCGCGCCGCCCGCCATCATCGAGGGGATCACGCGAAGCGGGTCGGCAGCGGCGAACGGAATCGCGCCCTCGGAGATGAATGCCGAACCCAGCAACCAGGCAGCCTTTCCGTTCTCCCGTTCGGCTTCGCTGAAGAGCTTGGGACGCAGCACCGTCGAGGCAAGTGCCATGGCAAGCGGCGGAACCATACCGGCAGCCATGACAGCCGCCATGATGCGCAAAGTGGCCGGGTCGTTGACGTTGAGTCCGGCGACGGCGAAGGCGTAAGCCGCCTTGTTGACCGGTCCACCGAGGTCGAAGCACATCATCAGGCCGAGAATGATGCCGAGGAAGATGGCCGAGCTGCCGGACAGTCCGTTGAGCCAGTCGGTGAGACCGGAGGTGATCGCGGCGAGCGGACGCCCGAGGACGATGAACATCAGTGCTCCGACGACCAGCGTCGCGAACAGCGGAATGATCACCACCGGCATCAGGCCTCGCAGCCACTGCGGGACGGCGATCCGGCCGATGTAGAGCGCGACGACACCGGCGATGAGACCACCGACCAAGCCGCCGATGAAACCGGCACCGACGAACACGGCGACCGCGCCGGCTGTGAAGCCGGGAGCGATGCCAGGCCGGTCGGCGATGGCGAAGGCGATGTAGCCGGCCAACGCGGGCACCAGGAAGCTGAATGCCAACGAACCGATCTGGAACAGCACTGCGCCGAGATAGGTGGCCAGACCACCGTCGGGAAGGTTGGTGATCGAGTTGTTGAGAACGATGTCCTTGGCCGGACCGGAGATCTCGTATCCGCCGAGCAGGAAGCCGAGTGCGATCAGCAGACCGCCGGCCGCGACGAACGGGATCATGTAGCTGACACCGGTCAGGAGGACCTGACGGAGGTGGGTGCCGAACCCTACGGAACCGGCATCGGAATCCGCGGCCGCTGCGGCGGTGCCGTCAACGGTGGCGGCGGCGGGATTCTCGGAGGCGCGCAACGCTTCTGCGAGCATCTTGTCCGGCTCGTTGATTGCCCGCTTCACACCGGAAGCGACGACGGGCTTACCGGCGAATCGTTCGCGGCCCTTCACTCCGACGTCGGTGGCGAAGATGACCGCGGCGGCTCCCGCGATCACCGAAGGGTCAAGGGGGGTGCTTCCGCTTGAACCTTGCGTTTCGACGTGAACCTTGATGCCGGCGCGTTCACCCGCGGCGACGAGTGAGTCCGCCGCCATGTAGGTGTGAGCGATTCCGGTCGGGCAGGCGGTGACCGCGACGATGTGACGCTCCGCGGGCGCTGGTGCCGGGGTCTCCTCGGTAGCGTGTTTCCCGGTGGAAACGGGTGCCGGGGGTGTCGCTGCCGCAGCCTTTGCTGCAGGATCCTTCGGTGCGGGGTTGAGTACCTCGTCGACCAGTCTCACGATCTCGTCCGGCGTCGACGCTTCACGAAGTGACGTGACGAACGCGGGCCTGACGAGTGCTCGGGCCAAGGAGGAGAGCAGCTTCATGTGCTCGGCCCCGGCGCCTTCGGGGGCCGCGATCAGGAAGACCAGATCGGCGGGGCCGTCGGGTGCACCGAAGTCGACCTTCGGATCGAGTCGAGCAAACCCCAGGGACGCGGACGAGACAGCCTCGGCGCGGCAGTGGGGAATTGCGATTCCGCCGGGCAGTCCGGTCGCGGACTGCGCTTCGCGAGCGAGTGCGGCATCGACCAGTCCCGCGGCGTCGCTCGCCCGTCCCGCTGCAGTCAATCGCGCTGCGAGAGAACGAATGACATCTTCCTTGGTCGAACCCAGGTCGGTGTCGAGTGAGATCAGTTCGGGACTGATGATCTCCGGGCCGGAACTGCCGGCTGCGGTGGTATCGGACATGTCAGGTTCCTTAGGGCGTCAGGCGAGTTCGGTGGGGACGGGGATGGGAGAGGCGGCATCTGCTGCAGATACCGAAACCGCTGCCAGATCGATCTGTTCGGGTGTGGGAAGGGTTGTGCCGGGAAGGGAGGCAGCGGCGCTTCCGTAGGCGACCGCGTGACGTAGCCGCTCGGATTCCGAGCCGCCGCCAGCTTCGGCGAGGATGTAGCCGGCCAGCGACGAATCGCCTGCGCCGACGGTACTGACTGCGACAATCGGGGGAGCGGTGGCGATCCACGCGCCGTCGGCCGTGACGAGGACGGCACCGGCTGCGCCGAGTGTGGCGAGCACACTGCCGACGCCGCGGTCGACCAATCGCTGCGCCGCCGTGATTGCAGGCCCGGGATCACCGTTCTCGGCAGCGCGTTCGAGGACGTGGCCGTCGACGCCGGTCAGTTGCGCGAGTTCCTCGCCGTTGGGTTTGAGCAGATCAGGTGCCGAGCCGGGGAAGCCTTCGGCGAGTGCCGTCAGTGGGGCGTCCGAGGTGTCGACCGCCACCTTGCACGGGTGATCGCGCAGCGCGGCGACCAGTTCGCCGTACCACCCCAGCGGAACGCCGGGAGGCAGTGAGCCGGACAGCGCGAACCACAGTGCGGTATCGGCGCGGGCGATCAACTCCTGTGCCAGGGCGTCGAGCGTCGAACCGGACAGCGTTGCGCCCGGTTCGTTGATCTTCGTCGTGGTCCCGTCCGGTTCCGCGATGGTGATGTTGGTGCGAGCCGGACCCGTTGTGGCGACGCCGATGTGGGGAATCCCACCGGTTGCGAGCGCCGAGAGCAGAGGGTCACCACCGTTTCCCGGCAGCACCGCGAGCACGTCGAGGTCGGCTGCGGCGAGAACACGCGCCACGTTGACCCCCTTGCCGCCGGGGTCGCTGCGAGTGGAGTGGGCGCGTAGGACGGAGCCTCGTTCGAGCCGTTGCTCGAGTTGTACGGTCCGATCGATACTCGGGTTGGCTGTCAGTGTGACGATCATGCGATCACCACCTCGATTCCGTGGTCGTGGAACTCGGATGTGTCTGTGGGACTGATCTCTTCGTCGGTGATGAGGACGTCGATGCTGTCGAGTGGCGCGAAGCTGATCAAGTGCTCGCGGCCGACTTTGCTGGAATCGGCCACCACGACAACGTGATTGGCGGCCTTGACCATCGCTCGTTTGACGGCGGCCTCTTCGCTGTCCGGGGTGGAGAGTCCGTGCCCGACGCTGATCGCGTTGGTTCCGACGAAGGCGACGTCGACCCGCAACGTGCTCAGCAGGCGTAGAGCGTCCTCGCCGACCGCGGCTTGCGTCACCCCGCGTACTCGTCCGCCGAGCAGGATCAGGGAAATCGAGTTCATCGATGCCAGTCGTGCGCCGATCGGCACGGAATTGGTCACGGCCGTGAAGTCGTTCTCGGTCGGTAGTTCGGGGATCATGCGGCCCGTGGTCGTGCCCGCGTCGAAGATGACGCTGCCGCCGGTAGGAGGGAGATAGGTGACCGCGCAGCGGGCGATCCGGTCCTTCTGTTGCGCGCGAGTCTGATCGCGTTCCGCCATGCCCGGTTCGGTCACGTGGAGGGATCCGGTCGGAACGGCGCCGCCGTGTACACGCCTGATCTGTCCGATCCGCTCGAGGAAGGCCAGATCGCGACGCACGGTCTCGGTGGTCACACCGAAGGTTTCCGACAGCGCCGCCACGGACATGCGTCCGCGCTGCGACACCATGGTGCCGATCGCTTGTTGGCGTTCTTCCGCGTACACGTGCTCTCCGATTCCGAAATGTGATCCGACGGTGCGTTGTGGATCACAGTGAATGTTGCTTTATGTTGTTTTACGCCCGAGTGTGTTGACATGTCAAGACTTGGGAGTAATCTTCGTCACAACGAAGGTGAGGGCTTTACGCGCTCGAG
Source organism: Rhodococcus sp. MPR-R1B (assembly GCF_058793255.1). Taxonomy (NCBI): domain Bacteria; kingdom Bacillati; phylum Actinomycetota; class Actinomycetes; order Mycobacteriales; family Nocardiaceae; genus Rhodococcus; species Rhodococcus sp. MPR-R1B. Next base: position 12,567 of record NZ_JBXAFO010000010.1, on the reverse strand, counting down.
GTGATCCGGTGTGACACCGGGCCCATCGCTCAAGGAGGACAGATGACCGAACAGCTCAACCGAATCACCGTGCACGGCACCCCCGTCGTGCCCGGAATTGCCTACGGCCCGGCTATCTGGCCGTCCAGCCGACCAGAACTCGTCACCGATGCGCCCGCACTCGACGAGGCCGATCGAGAGGCCGCTGCAGACGCCTTCGTCGCAGCAGCGAAGGCTGTCGAGAACCGCCTTCTCGGACGGGCCGGCGAAGCCACAGGCGCGGCCGCCGAGGTCTTGCAGGCCAACGCGGCGATGGCAGCCGATCGCGGCTGGATCGGGGCGGCAAAGAAGTCGATCGCCGGCGGAGTGCCCCCGGTGCAGGCTGCGATCGCGGCGACGGAGCAGTTCGTGGTGCTGTTCACCAAGGTCGGCGGTGTGATGGCCGAGCGCGTCACCGATCTCGAGGACATCCGCGACCGCGTGATCGCCGAACTCTCCGGATTGCCCGAACCCGGAGTTCCGATGCCCGAGACGCCGTCGGTGCTGTGCGCGGACGATCTGGCTCCTGCGGACACCGCGGGCCTCGATGCAACCAAGATCATCGGACTCGTGACCATCTTCGGCGGCCCGACCAGCCACACGGCAATCATCGCGAGGCAGTTGGGCATCCCGTGCATCGTGGCTGCGAAGGAATTGGAATCCATCGCGGCCGGAACACCGATTCTGATCGACGGAACCACCGGCGACGTGATCGCGGAGCCGGATCCCGAACAGGCGCGCGAACTGGTCGAACAATCCCGGATCGATCGCGAACGCGTCAGCACGTGGACCGGACCAGGCCGGACGTCGGACGGTCGGCCGGTAGACGTTCTCGCCAATGTTCAAGACGGCGCGGGCGCTCGCGCCGCGGCGTTGACCGCAGCGGGAGGCATCGGGCTCTTCCGGACCGAACTCTGCTTCCTCGGCCGTGAGACCGAACCGACCGTAGACGAGCAGGCGGCGATCTACGCCGAAGTTCTCGAGGCCTTCGCAGGAAAGAAGGTCATCATTCGCACGTTGGACGCGGGTTCGGACAAGCCGCTCAAATTCGCCAACCATCAAGAGGAAGCGAATCCGGCACTCGGCGTTCGTGGGGTCCGAATCGCCTGGCAGGACATGGGAATTCTCGACCGCCAGCTCGACGCGATCGCGGCAGCCGCGGCGTCGACCAACTCGTCCCCGTGGGTCATGGCACCGATGATCGCCACCCCGGCCGAGGCGAAACGTTTTGCCGATGCGGTGCGGGCACGCGATCTCGTTCCCGGAGTCATGGTGGAGATCCCGGCGGCGGCGCTGTTGGCCGACCAGATTCTCGAACACGTCGAATTCCTCTCGATCGGTACCAACGACCTCGCTCAGTACACGATGGCCGCTGATCGGATGTCCTCCGAACTCGCCGACCTGACCGATCCATGGCAGCCCGCGGTGCTCGCCCTTGTCGCACGTACGGCCCAGGCCGGTCAGGCGGCAGGCAAGCGCGTCGGCGTCTGCGGTGAGGCGGCCGCCGATCCACTGTTGGCGTGTGTTCTGGCCGGACTCGGAGTTTCCTCGCTGTCGTGCGCTGCGGCGTCGGTCGCGGGTGTGGGAGCGAAGGTCGGGTCAGTCACCATGGCGCAATGTGAGGCGGCTGCGGCGGCGGTGCTGGCAACCGGTGATCCGGTGGCAGCGCGCAAAGCGGCGGCCGACGCAATCAGCTGAACTGGTTTCGTTGGTCTCGGTCGGAGACCGAGCGCCTGACCTCTAGTATTTCGACCTGTGATCGAACGAGAAACAATGACCGGGGCCGGCGGAATCGGCTGGACTGTCCACGGAGACGGCAAGCGGATCGCCGACGGAGCCGTCGTGGCGCCGGACGAACGACTGAGTTGGCCGCGCACCATCGGAATCGGGATGCAACACGTCATCGCGATGTTCGGAGCGACACTGCTCGTTCCGACCATCACCGGCTTCCCCGTCACGACGACGCTGTTGTTCTCGGGTATCGGCACCGCGCTGTTCCTGCTCATCACCCGGGGCCGGATCCCGAGCTATCTCGGTTCGTCCTTCGCGTTCATCGCCCCGCTGACAGCGTCGGCAGGATCGGGCCCGGCCGCGCAGCTCGGTGCCGTCATGGCCGTCGGCATCGTGTTGATGTTGATCGGCGTCGCCGTACGTCTGATCGGCAGCCGGGTCATCGACGCCGTCATGCCGCCGGTAGTGACAGGCGCTGTCGTCGCGCTGATCGGTCTCAACCTCGCTCCGACGGCGGTCGGCTCCTTCGAATCGCAGCCGCTGATCGCCACGGTGACGCTCGTTTCGATCCTGCTGGTCACGGTCGTCGGTCCCGGGCTGCTCGGCCGGTTGGGCATTCTGGTCGGCGTAGTGATCGGCTGGGTCTTCGCCGCGGTCCTCGGTGGTCTCGACAGTGAACGAGTGTCCGCTCTGCGCGAAGCCGACTGGTTCGGGCTGCCGAGTCTGCACGGACCGTCGTTCGACTGGTCGGTGATCGTGCTCGCGCTGCCCGTGGTGATCGTTCTGGTCGCCGAGAACGTCGGACATGTCAAGGCGGTGTCCGCCATGACGGGTAAGTCCCTCGATGATCTGGCCGGCAATGCGCTGTTTGCAGACGGTCTCGCCACGACCTTGGCGGGCGCCGGCGGCGGATCCGGAACCACCACGTATGCCGAGAACATCGGGGTCATGGCAGCGACGCGTGTGTACTCGACCGCGGCGTACTGGGTAGCGGCCGCCACCGCCGTGATCCTGGCATTTTCGCCCAAATTCGGTGCACTGGTCTTCACGGTTCCGAACGGCGTCATCGGCGGTGCGACGATGGTTCTCTACGGACTCATCGGCATTCTCGGTGTGCGCATCTGGATGGAAGCGAAGGTGGACTTCACCGATCCGGTCAACCTGACCGTCGCCGCTGCCGCACTGGTTGCCGGCATCGGGAACCTGACGCTGACCATTGGTTCGGTCGAGCTGGGCGGCATCGCTTGGGGGTCGATCGGCATCCTGGTCGCCTACCCGATCATGCGATACCTAGCCAAATTCCGTACTTCGAGTAACAGATAACCGCTACAGTCACGAATCGTGATCGTTCGGGTCATCGACGGGTATCGCAACAGGTTCTACCGTCGGAGGCAGTGACGTGGGCCCGCGAACTTCGGCGTGCCCAGTCTCAGCGAAAACATCCCGACCGGGTACATCGTCCCCACCGGGTACATCACTGAAGTGCCGTATATCGAATTGCAAGGAGTCGGCGTGGAGCGCACCCTGTTCGAACCGGAACATGAACTCTTCCGGGAGTCGTACCAGAAGTTCTTGGCACAGCACGTGGCACCGAACCACGAGAAGTGGGAAGAGCAGAACATCGTCGATCGTGACGTCTGGGTCGAGGCCGGAAAGCAGGGATTCCTGGGAACCGCGGTACCTGAGGAATTCGGCGGCGGCGGTGTCAAGGATTTCCGCTACAACGCGATCATCACCGAGGAAACCACCAAGGGTGGCTTCAGTGGTATCGGCTTCACGCTGCACAACGACGTGGTGGCGCCGTACCTCCTGGAGTTGACCAACGAGGAGCAGAAGCAGCGTTGGCTACCCGGATTCGCGTCGGGTGAGCTGATCTCGGCGATCGCGATGACCGAACCGGGTACCGGTAGCGACCTGCAGGGCATCAAGACGAAAGCAGTTCGCGACGGGGACCACTGGGTACTCAACGGTTCGAAGACCTTCATCACCAACGGAATCAACGCCGACATCATCATCGTTGTCGCGTGCACCGACCCGGACAAGGGTGCTCAGGGCTTCAGCCTCCTCGTGGTCGAGCGGGACATGCCCGGCTTCGAGCGAGGACGCAATCTCGACAAGATCGGCATGAAGGCTCAGGACACCGCCGAACTCAGCTTCACCGACGTACGCGTTCCCGCTGCCAACCTGCTGGGCGAAGAGGGAATGGGCTTCTTCTACTTGATGAAGAACCTTCCCCAGGAACGACTCTCGATCGCCGTCGTTGCTGCCGCCGCAATGGAATCGGTTCTCGAGAGCACGATCCAGTACTGCCGTGACCGCAAGGCATTCGGCAAGTCGATCGGCAGCTTCCAGAACACCCGATTCGTACTGGCCGAATTGGCAACGGAGACCACGGCAGTGCGCATCCTGGTGGACAAGTTCATCGAGCAGCTCAATGCCGAGAAGCTGACCGTGCAGGAAGCTGCGATGGCGAAGTGGTGGACCACCGAAGCTCAGGTCAAGCTCATCGACCGCTGCCTCCAGCTGCACGGAGGCTACGGCTACATGAAGGAATACCCGGTTGCCAAGGCGTACATGGACTCTCGTGTGCAGACCATCTACGGTGGCACAACCGAGATCATGAAGGAGATCATCGGACGTTCGCTGAATCTCTGATTCGGGTGATGGACCGCTGATCGTCACGAAAAGACTCTGGGCCCCGGCTGATGCCGGGGCCCAGAGTTTTGTGATCGAGGGTGCGAGCGAACTCAGATCTTCCGCATGACCGTGACAACCTTGCCCAAGATGACGGCGTTGTTGCCGGGAATCGGCTCGAAGAGGTCGTTGTGCGGCATCAGCCACACCTCCTTCTTCGTACGCTTGAACGTCTTCACGGTGGCTTCGCCGTCGATCATTGCGGCCACGATGTCACCGTTCTCGGCGACGTTCTGCTGACGGACGACAACCCAGTCGCCATCGCAGATCGCTGCATCGATCATCGACTCACCGACAACCTTGAGCATGAAGAGCGAACCTTGGCCGACGAGCTCGCGGGGGAGTGGAAACACATCCTCCACAGCTTCCTCGGCGAGGATCGGTCCGCCGGCAGCGATGCGGCCCAGGATGGGGACGAACGCCGGCTCTGGCAGCGGGTCGGCACTGTTGTACTCGCCGGAATGCTTCGACACCGACGCGATGGCGGTATCGGCCGCAACCTCGTCGAGACCCCGAACATCGACTGCACGAGGGCGATTGGGATCGCGTCGAAGGAAGCCCTTGCGCTCCAACGTTCGCAGTTGATGCGCGACCGACGACGTGGAGGTAAGCCCCACCGCATCCCCGATTTCGCGAATGCTCGGCGGATACCCGCGCTCCGTCACCGAATCGCGGATCACTTCGAGAACGCGCCGCTGACGCTCGGTGAGCGTCTCGCTCGACGGAGACGGAACTGCAGAAGCTCCTGCCTCCGCGGCTGTGCTGGAGCGATCGTCCTTCATGGCCTGTTGCCTCCGTGTCTGAAGAAGTCGTGTCTGAAGAAGTCGTGTCTGAACAAGTCGTGTCTGAAAACTGCCTGCAAAAGTGCCTGGTGCAAGTCGCGCAGAAACCTGTCGGTGCCTCCTGCCAACATTCGAGCTGTCGACAAACACGGAGGCTTTCGCAATTCCCGCTGTGTGGTCTGACACGAATCTAGCCGGATTTGCTCGCGGTTTCAAACATCTGTTCGATTCGTGTCGCTCCAAGTAGAGACATTGTCGGCCAGGCGTGGTAGAAATTCGAACATGCGTTCCATCGAACGCATGATCGAACACATCGATCGGTGTCGACCAGCGGAGGTCACGATGGGTAACGCAGCACTGAAAAGCAACAGGGTTTTCGACGACGCGATTGGTTTCGACGCGTTTGGTTTCGACGGTACGTCGGCACTGAAGTACCACCCCTCGTTCTATGGGCCCGATGCAGACGCTGTGTCCTTCGAACGGCGCGGAGCGGCCGAAATGCATGGCGTGGCCAGGGATGTCGACAACGAACCGCAGGCGGCCGTCGTTCGCCGGGTTCCGGCGGTGGGCGCGGTTTCAGGTTCGCGTTCATTGCGCGAATCTCCTCGCCGGTGGGACAGCGAGCACGATTCGTCACGCCCGTACGGAGGAAGTTTCGCGCACCGAAACAGGGTCGGTGTGTCACGGGTCGAACATGAAGTGGCCGCCGAGGATGTCGGTTGGAAGACGGTTTTCCTGGGCGCCGTATTCACCGCATTCGCAGTGTTGGCGTTGGTGGGGATCGGCGCTTTGTCGAGTGGTGACGTAGCTGCGACAAACGGCGCGACCGAAGTGGTTCGCGTTGCCGCGGGTGAATCCCTCAGTGATATTGCTGCCAAGGTTGCACCTGGCCAGGCTGTCGGTTCGGTGATCGAGCAGATCATGGATCTCAATGCGATGTCGAGTTCCGGACTGTCAGTGGGACAAACGCTGATCGTGCCGGCCTCGGGGCGCTGACCTACCCCGTACCAGGCGGGGGCGTACCGAGCGTGAGAGCAGTCCGTTCACAGCGAGTAAGCTGTCCACTTGACAGTCCCACCACCTCGGGTGGTCGCGTTGAGTACGTGGATCTGCTCTGTAAATCGTCGGAGGATTTGCAGTCGGTAGCGAATCTGAGTTGCGGCCATTTCGGCGACAACGAAGGAACCCCGATGCATTGCCCGTTCTGCCGGCACCCTGATTCCCGAGTGGTCGATTCGCGCGAGGCCGACGAGGGCCAGGCGATCAGGCGGCGCCGTTCGTGCCCCGAGTGTGGCCGCCGATTCACCACGGTCGAGACGGCAGTTCTCTCGGTCGTGAAGCGCAGCGGCGTCACGGAGCCTTTCAGCCGAGAAAAGGTTGTCAAAGGTGTGCGTCGCGCATGCCAGGGCCGCCAAGTGGACAACGATTCGCTGAATTTGCTCGCCCAACAGGTCGAAGATGCCGTTCGAGCTTCGGGTTCTGCCGAAATTCCCAGTAACGAGGTAGGGCTCGCGATCCTCGATCCGCTTCGAAATCTCGACGAAGTCGCCTACCTGCGATTCGCATCGGTGTACAAGTCCTTCAGCTCGGCTGCGGATTTCGAACGTGAGATCACCGACATGCGCGAGCATGCAGAGACCCGTGCCGCCGAGAAGGCTCCCGGCGCCGAGACCGTTTCCGTCGACTGAGGCCTTCGCCTCAGATAACGCTGAGAGCACAGAGCGGTCTTAGGTAACGCTGAGAACACAAAGCGAACAATCGAACAAATCGGGCACGTTATTCGCTTAGTGTCTACCAGGTACGTTCGTCCGCATCTCGGATCTTCACGGAGGCGTTATGAACTTAGTTGCAGTTCTCGGAGTCGTGAACAGCCTGGTAACCCTCGGGTTCGCCAACACTGTTGCCACCTTTGGCGGTTTCCTCACCAACGTCAACATTCAGACAATCTACTGATCCCGCAATTCTCGCCGAACATCAACGCTTGATCGCTTCGATAGCTTTCAGGACTCGCTTTTCGGAAATCGGTGTGGGTGTACCGAGGGACTGCGCAAACAGGCTCACGCGCAGTTCCTCGATCATCCAACTGATCGCGTCGACATCTCGAGCAGTGCGACGCTCTTCGGGAAGCGAACTCACCAACTGGTCGTACGCTGCGTACACCCGGTCGAGGACATCCATAGCCTGCTGATCTCGTTGTGCACTTGCGGGCAGAGCTTCGAGACGGAATTTTGCTGCGGCAAGATACCGCGGTAAATCGCGTAGGCGGGCCGATCCCAGTTCGGCGACAAATCCCGGAAACAGCAGTGAGGTCAACTGTTCTCGGACGTCGTCGGCTGCCTCGCCGCGCGAGCGGTCCAGCACGACGCTCAGTTGGTGTGCTTGTTCGAGGATCGGAACAATCATGCGCAGGATCGCGGAAACGCGTCCGGCCAGTTCGGAGCGTGCGATCTTCACCAGGGCATCGAACGCTTCAGGCGTGCGTACCGGTCCACCGTGGGCCGCAATCACTTCGTTGGCAGCTGCCACCCGGCAATCTTCGACGAGGGCCTCCAAGCCGCCGTCCGGATTCTGGCCGAGAGCCAGACGCTGAGTGTTCGACAAGCCGGCGGTCACTGCCTTGAGTTGGGTGGGAACGGCCGCGAGGAGAAGCGCCCGCGTACCTTCCCTCATCGCCTGCGCCTGCGCCGCCGGCGTACTCAGGACACGAACGGCAACTCCGCCGTTCTCCGGCACCAGAGCTGGGTAGCCGGTCACCTGCTGTCCGCCGATGGAGCGAGTGATGGTCTCTTCCAATGCGCCCAGGGTTTCGGATGTCCAGACGGTTGCCGCTGTCCGTTCGGTTCCGGTTGCCGCCTTGGCCACTTCCTTCTGCACGCGCGGGGCGAGTGTGCGTCGTAGCTGCGCCAGATCCTTGCCCTTCGCGAGAACCTTGCCCGATTCGTCCTCGACGACAAACGTCATCCGAAGATGGTCGGGCAGCGCGGCGGGATCGAAGTCCTTGGCGTCGATCTGGATCCCGCCCAAGTGCGAGAGTTCGCGGGCCATTGCGGTCATCAACGGCTCGGATCGAGGTTTGACTGCTGCCAACGCTGCGGCGGCGTAGTCGGGTGCGGGCACGACAGCGCGTCGGATGTTCTTGGGCAACGTCTTGATCAGAGCAGTAACCAGATCGACGCGCATACCGGGGACCAACCAGTCGAAGCCGACCGGCTGAAGTTGCGCGAGCAGGCCGACCGGGATGTGCGCGCTGACGCCGTCGTCGTCCTTTCCCGGCTCGAATTGGTAAGTGAGTGGAAACTGCATGTCGCCTTGGCGCCAGGCGTCCGGGTACTCGCCGCCCAGTACTGCAGCTGCGTCGGAGTTGACCACCGTTTCCGGTGTGAAAGTCAGCAGACTCGGATTCTTGCGCCGCTCGGTCTTCCACCACTGGTCGAAATGCTTGGCGGATACGGCTTCCTGGCCGATACGTTCGTCGTAGAACTCGTAGAGAGTTTCGTCGTCGACGAGGATGTCGCGTCGGCGCGCGCGGTTCTCGAGTTCTTCGACGTTGTCGAGGAGTGCACGGTTTTCGTGGAAGAACTTGTGGTTCGTCTGCCATTCGCCCTGCACGAGCGCATGGCGGATGAAGAGATCGCGAGAGGCCTCGGGATCGATTCGTGAGTACGTCACTGCGCGGCCGGTTACCAGAGGAACTCCGTAGAGAGTGACCCGCTCGTATGCCATCGCCGAGCCGCGCTTGGAGGACCAGTGCGGTTCGGAATAGGTCCGTTTCACCAGGTGCGGGGCGAGCTTTTCAGCCCACTCGGGTTCGATACGCGCGGACATGCGCGCCCACAGCCTCGACGTTTCCACGAGTTCGGCGGCCATGACCCAGCGTGGTGGCTTCTTGAACAGTCCCGATCCGGGGAAGATCGCGAAGTGGCTGCCCCTGGCGCCGAGGTAGTCCCGCTTCTCGCCCTCGCGTAGCCCGATATGCGAGAGCAACCCGGCAAGGAGCGACTGATGGATCGCGTTCTCGCTTGCCGGTGTCTCTCCCACTGTCCAGCCGAGACCGCGGGTGATCTGCCGGAGTTGCCCGTGCAGATCCTGCCATTCGCGGATGCGGAGCCAGTGCAGGAACTCGTTCCGGCACATCTTGCGAAACTGGTTGGAGGACAGATCGTTACGTTGTTCGCGTAAGTAGTCCCACAGTTTCAGGTAGGCCAGGAAGTCGGAGTTCTCGACGTTGAAGCGGGCGTGCTTTTCGTCGGCGGCTTGCTGGAACTCGGCGGGCCGCTCGCGAACGTCCTGGATGGACAACGCCGCGACGATGACAAGGGTTTCGTGAAGGCAACCGTTGTTCTTGGCTTCCACCAGCATCCGTGCCATCCGCGGATCCACCGGAATCTGGGCCAGCTCGCGGCCGACCGGCGTCAGTTCGGGGTGGCTGGCCTCGGAACCTCGCGCGATGGCGCCGAGTTCCTCGAGGAGTCCGATTCCGTCCTTCACGGCGCGCTGGTCCGGCGGTTCGACGAAGGGGAATGCCGCGATGTCGCCCAGGCCGAGGGCCGTCATCTGCAAGATCACGGATGCGAGGTTGGTTCGCAGGATCTCCGGTTCGGTGAATGCCGGCCGTGACTCGAAGTCCTCCTCGGAATACAGGCGGATGCAGATTCCTTCGGCGACGCGGCCGCAACGCCCGGAACGCTGACGAGCTGACGCCTGCGAAATGGGCTCGATCGGCAACCGCTGAACCTTGGTGCGCACCGAATATCGCGAAATGCGCGCGGTTCCCGGATCGACGACGTACCGAATGCCGGGAACGGTCAGCGAGGTCTCGGCCACGTTGGTGGCAAGGACGACGCGTCGGCCGGTGTGCGGCGAGAACACTTTGTGTTGCTCGGCAGCAGACAGCCGCGCGTACAGCGGGACGATTTCGGTGTTGCGAAGACGCCGATCGCGTAAAGCCTCTGCGGTGTCGCGAATTTCGCGTTCGCCGGAGAGGAAGACCAAGATGTCGCCTTCGCCCTCCGCGCTCAGCTCGTCGACCGCCTCGCAGACCGCGTCGACGGGATCGCGGTCGAAGGTGATGTCGCCGGATTCGACGGTCAGTGGCCGGTAACGCATTTCGACAGGGAATGTTCGCCCGGATACCTCGACGATCGGCGCGGGCTTACCGTCGACAGCGAAGTGCTTGGCGAAGCGCTCGGGATCGATGGTCGCCGACGTGATGATGACCTTGAGATCGGGTCGGCGGGGGAGCAGCTGAGCCAGGTAACCGAGGATGAAGTCGATGTTGAGACTGCGTTCGTGCGCTTCGTCGATGATCAGCGTGTCGTAGCGTCGGAGCATACGGTCGCGCTGAATTTCGGCGAGGAGAATGCCGTCGGTCATGAGCTTGACGTAGGTGCGGTCCGAGACCTGGTCGGTGAACCGCACGGTGTATCCGACGGCGTCGCCGAGTTCGGTGTCGAGTTCTTCGGCGATACGTTCGGCAACGGTGCGTGCTGCCAACCGGCGCGGCTGTGTGTGTCCGATCAAACCGCGGACGCCACGTCCGAGTTCGAGACAGATCTTCGGGATCTGGGTTGTCTTACCCGAGCCGGTCTCGCCGGCGACGATGACAACCTGATTCTCCGAGATCGCGGTCGCGATGTCGTCCTTGCGCTGACTGACGGGCAGAGCTTCCGGATACGAGACTGCGGGAACATTGGCGGAGCGTGCGGCCAACCGCGTGCGCGCCGTTTCGATTTCCTCGGCCAGCGCCACCAAAGCGTCTGGTGTGCGGGCACGGTCGAGTTTGCGACGGAGTCGACTCTCGTCGCGGAGTGAGACCTGCGCCAGCGCGCTCTTCAGGTCACTCCGCTTGGGGGAGAGCGGGGCCGGTGGTGTTGTAGACATGCTGATGACAGCCTATCGAACGCGTTCACAACTACCGCTCGCAGATCGTGCTGATGTGCAAATATCGACCAGTGACGACAAATACCGCAAATGAGTCATCGGTGCCTGCCTTGTCGACGCCGATCGCCGTGCGAGCCCTGAGACTGTTGTTTGCTGTGTTCGGACTTGCCGCTTTGCTGTGGATCCCGATCCGTGACGCGGCTGAGCTGTCTCTGTCGAACTATCTGAGCTACTTCACCATCGAGAGCAACATTCTTGCGGTGATCGTGTTGCTGGTCGGTGCAATTCGAGATCCACAATCGCAGGCGTGGCAGTCGATCCGCGGGGCGGTGACGCTGTACATGGTGATCACCGGCATCATCTACGCCGTCCTCCTGGCAGATATCGACGTCAATTTGAACGATGCCTGGATCAACTCGGCGCTGCATCGGATTCTTCCGTTGGTCATGCTGCTCGACTGGGTGTTCTTCGCCTCGAGGCACAGGATCTCCGAAGCACGTTCACTGCAGTGGTTGCTGTTCCCGGTCGTGTACGGCGTGTACACGTTGATCCGAGGCTCGATCGTCGACTGGTATCCCTACCCGTTCATGGATCCGCGCCACCAGGGCTATCTGGCCCTGTTCATCGGATTCGTCGTACTGGGCATCGCGATGGCCCTGATGGCGTTGGCAGTCAATGCCGTCGGACGGCTGGGAGCCGGGCTACGCGGACGGAACGCTGCGAAGTCCTAGGGGATTGCCGGAGGCGAGCACCTGCTCGAGGCGGTCCACGTTCGGATGCTTACCGGGGTTCGCCCGGGCGTCCTCGGTGTGCTCGGCGAAGATCGTCAATCCTGCCGAGGCGGCTTCGGGTGTCAGCGCGCCGTAGACCTGAGCGAGATGGTTGTACACCTTGACCGAGCCGGACTTTCCGGGCTTGTTCTCCACGGTGTCGATGACGTTTCCGTCGGCGTCGAGTACCTCGATGGCGGCCAGATGATCGATGGCGGGCAGTGCTGCAAGATTGTCGGCAAAAGTCATGGTCGACAGATTACGGGTGCGCCCGTGAAAGCCGGTGCCGGGCGAGCGCCGTCGTGCGCGGATTCCTGGTGTCGATATAGTCGCAGCACATCGTTTGCACACCAGCATCGTTTGTATTCGAAGGGGACAATGATGGCTTCGGCATTGTGGCACGGGTTCGCGGACATGGGCGCTGTGGAGAAGAACGGCGCGTTTGTCGTCTCACGCGGTGAGGGCGCGTACATCTGGGACCGCGAGGGCACTCGGTATCTGGATGCGACGGCGGGCCTGTGGTTCACCAATGTCGGGCACGGGCGCACGGAGATCGCGGATGCGGTAGCGGCTCAGTTGTCGAAGATCGCTCATTTCTCCAACTTCGGTGATTTTGTTCCCGAAACCACGCAGGTGTTGGCCGAGCGGTTGGCGGCCATCGCGCCGGTTGCCGGGAGCAAGATCTTCTTCAC
>NZ_JBXAFO010000009.1:0-268664 GCF_058793255.1 Rhodococcus sp. MPR-R1B | reverse complement strand
ATCACCCCACAACACTCACGCAAGGTGGTTAATTTTCGTCCGACGACATCCGTTCAGTTTTCACCCGTCGTCGACAGGGCGCACCCGGATACCACGCAGTCACATTCGGATCTCTCGTCGCCGAACTCACAACTCGCGCCACCGGCTCATCATTTACAGACCTCGTCCGCACCGAGATCGCGGAACCTCTTGGTATTCCAGAATTCTGGTTCCAGGTCCCCGAAGACGAACGGCATCGGATCGCGAGGTTGTTCCCCCACATCAATCAGTTCAAAATGCCGTGGGATACCGCTTCGTTCGCTTTGGCCCGGATACCGGCGCTCAGAAATATCGCGGATGCCGGCATGCCGGCAGGTTTCGACGAACTCGTCCGCAATCCCGCGATCCATGACTACGTGATGCCCGGCTGGAACGGCGTGTTCAGCGCGCGTGCCCTTGCTCGTATGTACGCAGCACTTGCCAACGAGGGAATTGTGGGTGGAATCAGGTTTCTGAGCGAAGACACCCTGGAACAGATCAGCGAAGTGCAGACCACTGCGCGCGATTACGTACTCGGAATCCACATGAACTGGAGACTCGGCTATCACTCGGCGTTCGTCACCAGCCGCACTCGGTCGCTGCAGGCCTTCGGGCACTACGGCCTCGGCGGATCAGGCGCGTTCGCCGATCCCGAAACTCGTTTGTCCGTCGCTTTCGTCACGAACAGAATGGGCGGCCCCCTAACTCCGTTCGCCGACCTCAGGCTGGCTGCATTGGGCGCCAAAGCGGAAGCCATCGCCCGCACGTTGTAAGCCGCCGATCAGCGACGTCGCGTCCACCGCCAGAATTCGTCGCATCCCCACACCAAGACCGGCAAGGGCAGTAACCACAGAACCTGATACCACGTGGGCGAGACTGTGCCGAATAGGCGCTGCGCCGTCGGAACCGTCACCACAACAGCGGCAAAGACAACCTCGAACGCAATCCCCCAGAGCAACAAACGGTTCGAGAACAGCCCGATCTTCCGCAAGGACGCTCGCTCAGTGCGAGAAGCGACGGCGGTACCGATCTGACACGAAACGATCCCGAGGAAACTCATTGTCGTCGCCAGCTTCCAGGTGTGCTCGAGCGCACCTGACGACACGTCAGCCCCGAATGTCCAGCCTCCGGACACGAGAGTTGTCATGAACAACACCATGACTGCTGCAGCCGACACGCCCCCCAGGATGCCCCACGATCGGACCAGCATCGCCTTGTCCACGACATTTTGTGAAGCCTTTCGCGGCGCCCGATCCATCAAACCAGGCTCCTCCCGTTCCCGACCGAGAGCCAACGCCGGCAATGTCTCGGTACCCAAATCGATTGCCAGTATTTGCATTACGGTCAATGGAAGTGGAATCTGACCACCGGAGAGCGCATAGACGAGAAAGGGCACCACTTCCGGTGTCGCGTGAGCGAAAATGTAGACGATGAATTTACGGACATTGTCGTAGACCCTGCGCCCAGCTTGGACCGCGTCGACGATTGTGGCGAAATTGTCGTCGGTGAGAACCATCGTGGCAGCCTCCCGAGCGACGTCGGTGCCCGAGCGCCCCATCGCCACTCCGATGTCCGACCGTCGCAGAGCTGGAGCATCATTGACGCCGTCGCCGGTCATCGCGACCACATAGCCACCGGCGCGTAGTGCATCCGTGATCCGAAGCTTCTCTTCAGGTGAACTACGAGCGAAGATGATCTCGTTGTCGGTGTAAAGGAGCCTGTCGAGATCCTTCTCCGACATACCTTCGAGTTCAGATCCGGTTACTACTTGTAAGCCCGCATTGCCGATTCCCACACTCTCCGCGATTCCGCGTGCAGTGAGTCCGTGATCGCCCGTGACCACGATGATGCGTATTCCGGCCGTATGACATTTTGCCACCGCCGCACGGACTTCTGGTCGCGGAGGATCGATCATCGCCACGATCCCCAGCAATGTCATGTCGCACTCGACATCTCGACGAGAGAGTTGTTCAACCTCCTCGGCGGTGGCCGATCGTTCTGCCACGGCGATCAGTCGCAATCCTTCACGTGCCCACCTGTGGACCACCGCTGCCACTTCAGAGCGCTCCGAGGACTCGAGACCATGCTCGGACGCCCCAGAGCCGACGATGCGGACGCACAAAGACAGAATCTCTTCCGGCGCCCCCTTCGCCTGGATCCGAAATCGATCACCGACTCGGTCTACCGTCGACATCCTGCGAAGCTCGGGATCGAACGGAAAAATAGTGTGATGTGCTTGGATGGCCACGTTTCGCGGCTCCCCGATGTGTTCCGCCGCCCTCAACAATGCCACCTCGGTGGGATCCCCCGAGTCGCACTCGTCGCCGTCCCCTGGCCCCTCCCTGAGCACTGCAGTACAACAGGATGTGATCGCGTGTGCCAGACGACGCGGCACGGTCCCCTCGGGCCATGGATCGGTGGCCGCATCGTCTGCATCGAAGGTCAGAACGTCGCTCGGCATCCATATCCTGGTTACTCGCATGCGGTTCTGTGTCAGCGTCCCGGTCTTGTCCGTACAGATCACGCTGGTGGAACCGAGCGTTTCCACTGCCGAGATCCTTTTGACCAACGCACCTCGTTTAGCAAGGGTGCGTACTCCGACTGCCAGCGCCAACGTGATGATCGGAAGGAGCCCTTCGGGAACGTTGGCAACCAGGAGTCCGATTGCGAAGTTGATCGAATCTCCCCAGGACAGTCCCGCGATCAGGCTACCGAGGGGGATGAATGCCGCGCCCATCACCACCGCTACACAGGCGATCAGCCAGGCAACCTTCTTCACTTGTTTCTCGAGTGGACTCTCGTCACGACCCCCGCGCTGGGAAAGGGCAGCAATCCGTCCGATCTCGGTACGCATACCAGTGGCGAAGACCAATCCCATGGCTTTGCCGCCGAGCACATCCGTTCCACTGAAGGCGATGTCTCGGGCCGAAACCAAAGCTCCTGCGTTACTTGTCGAATCCGCAGAAACAGTGACCGGAACCGACTCTCCGGTCAGTGTGGACAGATCTACCTGCACCGAGCCCGATATCAGTCGCGCGTCCGCCGATACCCGGCCGCCTTCGTCGAGAACGATCACATCACCTGGAACCAAGGTCCGTGCATCCACCACTTGCTCGGCGCGGTCACGGACCACCATCGCCGTTGCCGGGAGAAATGCAGAGAGCGCCTCCACCGCTTGTTCGGCATGTAACTCCTGAACGAACGCAAACACCGCATTGACGAGAATCACCAGAACGATTGCCACGGCCAGCGGAGAGGCTCCACTGACAACAGCAAGTCCAGCGGCAACCCACAACAGCAACGCGAGGGGATGAGTCAACTGCCGGAGTATCTCGCCAGGCCACTCACGCCCAGGCCGACGCTGCAGTTCGTTGGAACCGTGAACGAGTGACCGACGTTCGGCCTCTCTGGCCGAGAGACCTTGCCGATCTGACCTGAGATCTCGAAACATTCGTTCCAAGGATTCACGCGGATTCACCGCATCTGATTCCGAATCAGCGACCGCTTCGGACACACGCACACCTCCTCACGAACCAAGAACCAAGTTCAACTGCTTCGTTCGAGGTTTCACCGTCCGAGAACGCGATACCAGGGCACTCGGTAGTCAACTCGGGCCGTATGACCTCACTGATCGAAACAGTGTCCGTCTGCCGTGCAACTAGTGACCTTCGGCCATGGATGCAATCGACACCGCGACGCAAAGCTGGACGAAGACCGGCATGCCTGCAGGTCCGCCCGCCAACACGACGGTGCTCGTCTGGCACCCTGCCCCGCACCGAATCGAGAATCACCGTGAGCGCCACCATCGTCGTCGTGGTTGCGACAATCCTGTTCCTGATTTTCGCAATGGCAATACGAATCGTCACACAGTACGAGCGCGGTGTTCATTTCCGGTTGGGGCGGATCATCGCGGTACGCAATCCCGGTCTGACACGCATCTTTCCCGCGGTCGACCGGATGACCAAGGTCTCGATGCGTATCGTCACGATGCCGATCCAGTCGCAGGGAATTATCACCCGCGACAACGTCAGCGTCGATATCGCGGCCGTCGCATATTTTCGCGTCATCGACGCGGAGAAATCCGTGGTGACCATCGAGAGCGTCAACTCTGCCATCGACCAGATCGCGCAAACCACTCTCCGAAACGTGGTAGGTCAGCATTCCCTCGACGAGGTTCTGTCGGAAACGGCCGTGATCAACACCAGCATCCGTCAGATACTCGATACCACGACACTCGACTGGGGTGTCGAGGTAACGCTGGTAGAGCTCAAGGACATTCAGCTTCCGGAAAGCATGAAGCGAGCCATGGCGCGTGAAGCAGAGGCCGAACGAGAGAAGCGGGCAAAGATCATCGCAGAGCTCGGCGTCGAGAAAAACACCACCGTGGTCTTCCCCGCACCCCTGATGAGCGCAATCGGCGAACTCGGTTCGTTTCTTCATCGGGAAAACGCATCTGCGGAGGATCTCTCCAGTCATGGTGCGAAGGAAAACGCCATGAAAGAGACAACTTTCAACGCAAGCGCCCTCAGCGCCAGCCGACCGTGATGCCTCCACTCCAGACCGGTCCAGGAGGCCCGCACCATGCGTAAAGATCTGATTCACACGACGGCACGGCCCAGTCGCTGGTGGAACCAAGCTCCCTGGTCTTCGAACCGACTCATGCGTCCGTCGGATCGAACCTGGTCCTCCTTGGTCATCGCCGCAGTCGCAATCGGGACTCTTGCAATACCTGTCGCAGCAGCAGTCGGCACGTCCGTCTACGCGTCCGGCAGAGCGAGAATCGAACAGCAACAGCACGTCGACAGCCAGTGGAGTGGCACGGTGAGTCCCGACCCGGTTCCCGGGACGAAAGACATGGGAGCCGCGCGCAAGGTCGTGGCATGGACCATGAACGGAACTGCACGCACCGAACCATTGGTTGCTCACTTCAGCGCACGTCCTGGTAACACGATCGCCGTGTGGACGAATGCAACAGGCGATCAGGTTCCGCCTCCCCCTCAGACGTCGAGCACGGCTGTCGACGGAATCGCTGCTGCGATCACGTTGTATTGTGCGAGCATTCTTGCTGTGCACGGAATACTCACTGCCGCAAGAACACTGATCAGTTGGCGCAATGGTCGCACCTGGGATGCAGAGTGGTCGGGGGCCTTCCCACCACACGCATGACGTAACAAAAGTCCAAGTGGATTCATCTGCGACTGGATTCATCTGCGACGCAGATCAACTGCTACCCCCTTCCCTCTCCGATCGATCTGCGAGGACGAAATAGCTCTCCTCTTCCTGTCGGAAATGCAACTTCAGCACCGCATAGAGACCGTAGAGACACGCGAGAAGGTCTCCGACCTGAGCATCGTCCACCGCTCCCAGCGTGTCCGCGGCCCTGACATGATTCTCGACCCGTCGGCAGAGTCTCTCGATCTCTGAGTGAGCGTCGGCCACCGCCGAGATGGAATCCGCACCACCCAACGAACGCTCTAGTGCTGGATACAGTTTCGCCCCCTCGGCCCGCTCGTGCGGAAGAACTACCTCCTGGAGAAACCGATTGGTCTGATGAAGTCGCCGCATTGCCAACACACGGTCGTCACCCGAGAGAGCATCCGCAGCGACACGAATCAAATCGAGATCTGCGCGCATACGACGATGCTCCGTGGAGAATCCGCGAAGCATCCGCTCCAACTCAGGTTCGAGCTTCGGCACACTCGACCGTCCGTGCCCAAGCGCACGTAACGCGTTCAGTATCACTGCAACATCTATCACCTCCTGACACAAGGCACCCACCGCCGGAGCCAGCAATCCGAACGCTGCAAAAGCCATCGCGACCACAGAAAGCCCGGTACCGACAGTGGCACT
The DNA here is from genome assembly GCF_058793255.1 of Rhodococcus sp. MPR-R1B. Classification (NCBI taxonomy): domain Bacteria; kingdom Bacillati; phylum Actinomycetota; class Actinomycetes; order Mycobacteriales; family Nocardiaceae; genus Rhodococcus; species Rhodococcus sp. MPR-R1B. Next base: position 262,796 of record NZ_JBXAFO010000009.1, on the reverse strand, counting down.
CTGCACAGCAATTCGACGAGATCGCCGAGCAATATCCATTGCATCGGCTACCCGAGACAACCGGTCGGTCGTCAGGACGATGTCAGCCGCTTCGGACGATGCCGTCGCACCTCGTGCACCCATGGCAATACCGACCGATGCTGCGGCCAGCGCCGGCGCGTCGTTTATTCCGTCTCCCACCATGACGGTCACCGCGCGCTCGGATTCTTCGCGTACTCGCACGACCTTGTCGGCAGGTTCCTGGTCCGCATGAACCGCGTCCAGTCCGAGGACACATCCGACCTCGACTGCAGGTTCCGGACGGTCGCCAGTCAGCATCACGATCTTGCCGATACCGGCCGATCGCAAGCGCCGTATCGTCCAAGGTGCGTCGTTGCGAATCGGATCGATCAGCAGTAGTGCCCCGCTGAGTTGATCGTCGATCCGCACCCACACCACGACCGCTCCGTCGAGCCTCGCGCGATTCTCCACTGATGCGGCCCAGCCGGGGCGGTCGATCGTACCGGTGATTCTGCCGACTTCGACGACATGACCGTCGACCGTTGCGGTCACTCCATACCCTGGCCGTTCGGTCACCGATTCGGGTGTACTGAGCGACAAACCCTGCGCTCGCGCACTTCGAACGATGGACTCCGCCAAGATATGTGAGGACACTTGGTCTGCGGATGCAGCCAGGCGGAGAATTGAAGAGCTGTCGACATCCTCTCCGCAGACGATATCCGATTGTGTGGGTTTCCCTGTGGTCAAAGTCCCCGTCTTGTCGATAACGAGAGTCTTGACATTTCCGAGCCTCTCCAGTGCACCGCCGGACCTGACGATCACACCGATCCGCGATGCCCGTGAGAGACCGGAAACGATAGCAACGGGTGCAGCCAGCAAAAGCGGACACGGGGTCGCGACGACTAGTACGGCAACTGCACGTGTGGCAGAGCCACTCGACATCCACGCAAAGCCACTCACGAGCAGTGTCACGGGTATGAACCACGCCGCCACGCGGTCGGCCACACGCACGATCGGCGCGCTGTCGGCGGCCGCTTCCTGGGCAAGCGAAACCACCGCCGCGTACGTGCTCGATCTCGCCGTCCGACTCGACTCGATTCGACAACCACCACCCGCATTCACCACACCACTGCGAACCGGGTCGCCGATCGAGCGCTCCACCACTTTCGATTCACCCGTCAGAGCGGATTCGTCGAAGACTGCCGGTTCGCCGACAATCCATCCGTCCGTGGGTACGACGTCCCCGGAGCTGAGGAAGATTCTGTCGCCTGGCTCGATCTCGTCGACTGCCACCGTCCGAAGTTGGCCGCACTCTTCGCGTTGCGCGGTCCTCGGAACATGTTCACGAAGGGAACGAAGATCTCGCGCCGCTCGACGATTGGCCGCCGCATCGAGGGTTCGCCCGGTCGCCAGCATGACTGCAATCAACGCACCGGCCAGATACTCCCCTACCCAAATCGTTCCGAGCAGCGACAGAACTGCAATGACATCGACGCCCGCCCGTCCCCTGCGCAACCCGTCGACAACCCACCAACCTGCCGGCAGCAACGCCGCAATTGTCCCCAAGGCCCACATCCCGTCGGCAACGGCGCGCTGATCGAGCGACCAGGCGAGAACGCCACCGGCGAGCGCAGACACAGTCACGATCAGGAGAAGGGACTCGGCTTTCGTTGTCAAGCGCTGGAACAGGTCTCGGATCAGCGACATGATTCCAGCGTCGTCATTGCCGCGCCGTGACCACTAGTGCCGTAATGCCCGACTATGACACCGCAATGCCCCGCGACGACTGACCGCTGTTTCGTCCAGACTTGAAGGATCGAGGGAATGGAGCGTCTCCGCGTGGGAACCGCTGCAGTACGAGGGGAGATCAGATGAGCATTCATGCTTCGTATCTCGACGTAAAGGAAACGACTACCGGGGTCGTCGTACTTGTAGGTGACCGCGCGTACAAGATCAAAAAGGCCATCTCCACGCCATTCCTCGACTTCAGCGAACCTTCACGACGAGAGGACGCTCTGCAACGTGAACTCACGTTGAACCAAAGGATCTGCGAGGGTGTCTACCGCGGAGTGTCACACGTGGTCGACCCGGTCGACCAGTCGAGCGAGCCGATTCTGGTGATGGTGCGTATGCCCGATGAGCGAAGACTGTCCGCATTGGCTGCGACGAATCAGGATGTCGCACACGCATTGGACGAGATCGCAGCGGCAGTGTCGGACTTTCACAGGCGAGCAGCCAGGAGCGTGCGAATATCCGAACAAGGAACATCAACAGGCGTCGGACACCGATGGGTATCGAATCTTGCCGAATTGCGCCAATTGTGTTCGGGTCTCCTCCCGCCCTGCCGACTCGATCACCTCGAGTCGATGTCTACGAGATACCTGTGTGGGCGTCGGTCCCTGTTCGATTCGAGAATCGCCGAAGGTTGCATCGTGGACGGCCACGGAGACCTTCTCGCGGACGACATTTTCGTACTGCCCGACGGACCCAAGATTCTCGACTGCCTCGACTTCGACGACCAACTCAGATTTGTCGATATTCTCGACGACAGCTGTTTCCTCGCCATGGACCTGGAGTTCCTCGGCTATGAGGATCTTGCGAGCGAGTTCCTTGCCTCGATCGTCACGAAATCGAATGACCAGCCGCCGATTTCGTTGATCGACCATTACATCGCCTATCGCGCCACGGTTCGTGCCAAGGTCGACGCTCTGCGTCTGCAGCAAGGCGATTCGAATAGTCAGGCCGCGCTCGAACGGCACCTTGACCTTGCCGAGAACCACCTGTGCAACGGCGAAGTTCGACTATGCCTGGTGGGCGGCTTTCCGGGAACTGGTAAAACGACATTATCCCTCGCTCTTGCCGCACACACCGGCGCTACAGTCATCTCCAGCGACCGCGTGCGGCGCGAACTCGTCGATGCCGGCGCACTCCGCGGCTCCGCCGACGCCTATCAATCGGGACTGTATTCGCCCGACTCGGTTCACACCGTCTACAGCGAAATGCTCGATCGTGCCCACGATCATCTCTCGATGGGTGAGTCGGTCGTACTCGATGCAACATGGGCTCGGTCTCGACACCGCAGGGAAGCCGAACTGTTATGCACCTCAACAGCGTCGACGTTGATCAGCCTGTCGACCAGCACACCGCTACCTGTCGCCGCTCAACGAATAGCAACGCGCACGAATACGCTTTCCGACGCCACGACGGCTACTGCAGCCGCCATCGCGCAAGGCCACGACCCTTGGCCCGAATCGACCGCGATCGATACCGACACATCCATCGACGTCAGCGCCGAGTCGGCCGTAGATGTCTGGCGCCGGTCAGTGAGTGTGGGTAAAGGTGTCAACTCGACACGGTGAGCACCTCTTCGAGTGGACGACGGCCTGTGCCCCCTGGTCGATGATCCTCGATACGTGTTTCGCTCCCTGCGGCATCGATCACCGCGTCGGACGGTTCTCTCTCCAACCCGACACGAATCATCACCTGTGGATTCTGAAGTGTCTCGCCGGATCTCGAAGCAACATCTCGAACGATTTCCCGACTTGATTCCACTTCGGTCAAATGTGTCAGAGGGCAGGTTGCCAGGTGCGACGCGGTGGCATGTAACAGCAGTGAGGACATCGCCTGACCTACGTTCAGCCAGTCGATCGGCGTGTCCGAAACCGTACTGAGCAGTATCAATGCTGCATCGTCCCTCACTCCATGCCCGATCCTCAGTTGGCCCGAAGGAAACGCTCGTGCAGACGCAGACTCGTGAATCGACAATGCATCCGGCAACGCACTGCGCGGAACACCGTCTGCGGTCGGAGCCGAGCGTATCCAACTCTCCAACTCGTTCCAGTACGCCGGATCGCTCTGATGCTCCTCCGCGGCCAGTGTGGCCGCTCGGGCGAGCATGTCCCCGAACTGCGGTGACAAACTGATCGCCGACGCCCCGAACACCGAGGCGTGCCGCGTAAGGCCGACCAGCGACCCGACGGGGGGTGCATCGAATGGCCGTCGGTCGGAGCGGCGGCGTTCCAACGATGCGAAGAGGCCCGCGTCGGCACTCATCGCGCGCGCTCGCCCTCTGAAGGTGATCACCGCGAGCAGGTCGGGTTGCCCACGGTCGGGAAACGTCGCGACGATTGGCTCGATGAGGTTGTGTTCCAATGTAACTCGCAAATGATGCAAGGCGGCGCCACAGCTGATGATCAGTTGCCTGCCGGCAGGATCCTCCACCGGGATCGAGCGCAGCCGATCGACGCGGAGTTCAAGTTCACCGCGCCGCAGTCGCCACGCCCACGGTTGGACGTTGTGAACAGACGGCGCCGCGCAGGCCCAACGGACAGCGTTGCTGATCGTCTCGGAATCCGCGCTCACGTAGCGCACCATGGTTAGATCACTCTCGTCGAAGTCGTCTGCTGTCGGACGAGCGGCAAACGTCTCTGTTGATCGTGCGCCTCGCCCCGCACTGTTCGCTACGGCCCTTTGTCAATCAACTTGTGTCAATCATCGAACTCTCGTGAGGCATCCTCGGTTCGTGCGGAGTACTTGAATTCACCGCCACGGAGTTGTTCCGTGATCTTGTCCGCCCACGCATCGATGTCGGCCCAGTCTCGAGCATCCGAGTATCGACCGCCCATGATCTTGAAGACAATGCGCCCGACCAGGGGCCAGTCTCCACGTGTCAACGCACCAGCGAACCGGCGATGGTCTCGCATGTCCGCGGATTTGCGAAGTTTTGTCACCGTCCTCGGTTCAGTCGCCGACTTTCTGATTCGACGAGTCAGTCGCGTAGACAGAAGCGTCGATGTCTCGCCCCATGTCGCGACCGAGAAGGCCCACACCGGTTGAGTCTTCACTTCCACCCTCCGTCGATCGACAACGACTGCGGCGGAGGGCAACCAATCCATGTCGTGAATGGCGCTTCCCAAGATCACAGCGTCGAACCATTCGTGCCCTGGGCTCTCGACCGCAGGAAACATCTTCACGTCGAATCCTGCAGCACCACACCGTTCCGCGATCCTTCCGGCTACACCTCGCGTCGATCCTTTGGCACTCGCGTACGCGATCAGAATCTTGGTCATCGTCACTCGTTCCCATCCGGAAGGGGAACCGACCAGACGAGAGTTGTACCGCCGCCATCAGGGGACTGTGCGTCAAAGGTCCCACCCAAGGCGAATGCTCGCTCGCACAGATTCTTCAGCCCGCGCCGATGTGCACCTGGTGGCAAGCCGATTCCGTCATCGGCGATCGTGACGGTCAATGAATCGTGCACATCTATGACGATCGCTACGGTGGACGCCTGCGCGTGTCGGACCACATTGCTGAGCGCCTCTCGCACCACCGCCTCAGCTTGCTCCCCCAGAGACGGATCGACGACAGACAGTGGGCCCCTTACTTGGACCGTCACCCGCAGATCGGTGTCAGCGCTCGTCTCGGCGACAACTTGGTTCAGGCGACTCCGAAGTGAAGGGGCGCCGTCCTCGGTCGCATGCAAGTCGAAGATGGCACGGCGAATGTCCTGAATGATGTCCTGCAAGTCGTCGATGGTCCCACTGAGCCTTTGATGTACTTCAGGAGCCCGCGTCCGCTGGAGCGTGCCTTGAACAGACAATCCGACAGCAAAGATTCGCTGAATCACGTGATCGTGAAGATCACGCGCGATCCGATCACGGTCAGCAAGTATGTCGAGTTCTGCCATTCGCCGTTGATTGTCTGCCAGCCGCAGCGCAACAGCCCCTTGATCGGCAAAGGCCGACATGGACGCCAACTGATCCGCTCCGTATTGCTCCGCCCCACGCAATTTCAATACCGCCAGGACTCCTCGAACCTGTTGTCCGTCTCGAAGTGGCAGCACGATCGCAGGTCCGTATTCATGTCCCTCACCGAACCCCGGATCGAATTCCAATGACTCCGTCACAATCGGAAATTTGTTCCGGTAGACCGCGCCCGATGTGGAGAAGTCCAACGGAATTCCGTGTCCGACCAAGGTTTCGGAATCAAGCCCGCTCGCGACAGTGACCACCAACTCGGCGGTCGCTACTCCCGTCAGCTCAGGATCCGGAGGTACCGCCAGAAATGCGCAGTCAGATGAAGTGAGTGACAACGACTTGTCTGCGATCAGTTGGAGAACCCCGAGCGCATCGGCGCCGGCCAACAATGCTGTCGTTACCTCGCCGGTCGCGAGCAGCCATTCTTGTTTCATTTTAGTCAGGGCGTACAGCTGGGAGTTGTCGATCGCGATGCTGGCGGCCGATGCGAGCGCGAGAACGATCATCTCGTCGTGCGCGGTGAAAGCTCGCCCGTTCGTCTTCTCGGTGAGGTAGAGATTGCCGAACACCTGGCCACGAGTCTGTATCGGTACGCCGAGAAAGGTTTTCATCGGCGGATGATGGTCAGGGAAACCCACGGAGGCCTCATGTTTTGACAGATCATCCAACCGCAGCGGCTTCGGATCAGAGATCAGGGCGCCGAGCACACCGCGTCCGCGGGGAAGGTCACCGATCAGTTCCCGCCCGGTCTCGTCGATTCCTTCGTAGACGAATTGCTTCAGTTCCTCACTGTCGCCGACCACTCCGAGCGCACCGAACTTGGCATCGACCAACGCGATAGCGGATTTGACGATCGTACGCAGAGTCGTATCCAAGTCGAGTCCTGCCGAGACCGCCAGTAGAGCTTCGAGAAGTCCGTCGACATGAATGCCTTCGCCGGACGGCACGCCGAAGTCGTTCGGTACCATTCCGGCATGAGCTTCAGAACCCGGCTCGGAGTGAGTCATGGCTGCGGAAGGTGCTCGTGCATCTTCGTTGCCAGTATCGCCGCTTGAGTTCTACGCTCCACGCCAAGTTTGCTCAACAAACGGGAAACGTAATTCTTCACGGTCTTCTCCGCCAAAAACATTCGCGCCGCAATCTGTCGATTCGTCAGGCCTTCACCAAGTAATCCCAGCAATACGCGCTCCTGCTGGCTCAGTTCCTCGAATGGGCCGTTCTTGTCAGCCGCATCGGTACGCAATTTCGCCATCAACGCCGCAGCAGCTCTGTTGTCGAGCAACGATTTCCCCGCGCCGACATCTCGCACCGCCCTGGCCAAGTCCAGTCCCTTGATGTCCTTGACCACGTAGCCACTGGCACCGGCCAGAATCGCATCGAGCATCGCCTGATCGTCTTCGAACGAGGTGAGGATGAGGCATCGCAATGCAGGCAACTTCGACAACAACTCGCGACACAGTTCGATCCCGTTTCCATCCGGAAGCCGAACATCGAGAACAGCCACGTCTGGTTTCAGAGCAGGTATTCGTGCCATCGCGTGGGCATAATTCGACGCCTCCCCTACTACCCTCAGCCCCGGGTCTCCCTCGAGTAACTCCACGAGGCCACGGCGCACAACCTCGTGATCGTCCACCAGAAATACGTCGGTCATGTGATCATCCGTCCTCACCTCACGCAGCACGCACTCAACGACTACCCATAGCCCGACGAACGAATCAGCGAACGCGGACGTCACTGCACCTAAAGGGTGTTTCCCGACAAGTTCGTCACGTCACGGTAAGGACCTCGGACATCGACCTACGAGTGGTCATGACGGGCGGAGTGCCGCCAGGCGCGCGCCCGATACGAACCAGCATCTGAGGAACGCCGACTTCCGGCACCAACTGGTTGAGCAGAGCACGACTGCCAGGCACTTCGGTCATGTGTGACAGTGAACAAGTCGCCGCGCCCCGAACCGTCGCTTCGAGCAGTATCGACGAGAGCACCTGACCACACCGCAGCCAGTCGCGCCGGGTGTCAGTGGTTGTGCCAATTGCCAATACCGTCGATTCGTCGATTGCGCCTTGGTCCCCCGTCGCGGCATTACGGCGCGTGGGAAAGGTCCGGGCGATGGGGACGCTGCCACCACCGGAAACAAGCGAAGTCTCCGGAATTCCACCCGAGGACATGGAATGCCCAGCCCACCAATGCAACTCCGCTTGATACTCGGAATCATATCGGCGAGCAGCGGCCGACGCTTCGGTTGCGCGAAGCAGACCGGCTCGTTGATCCGAGTCCATTACCGTTACGCCGACGTCGAGTTTGCGACCTACTTCCGCCACACAGTCGGTCAGCTCGTCGATTGCGTCGAACATCCCGAAAGCGCGGCGGTCGGTGCGCCGCCGACGTATCGCGGCGAGCATGTCGAAGTCGTGCGAGCGCGGCCGCGCATCGTGTCGAAACTCTACCGTGGCAAATAGATTCGGGGAGACTCCGCGGTCTTCGTAGTGAATGTCGGCACTCCAACGTAGCCCCAGCAGGCCCACTCGGAGGTGATCGAGTGCGGCGCCGCAACTGATATGCAGTTGCCGTCCGGTCGGGTCAGCTGCCCGGAGAAGTCTACGGTGATCGCCGAACAGCTGTAACCGCCCGTCGGCGTACGTCCACCGCCACGGTTGGCTGTTGTGCAAGGACGGCGCCCGACACGCGAGATCGACGGCGAGCTGTACGACACTCGAATCCGGTTTGGTGAGGTTCATGTCTCCTCCGATCTCAGCGGCCCGAAGTCGTACGTGCCGCTCTCAGTAGTAGCGTCTCAGGGTCGTCCGCTCTGCATAAGTGCCAATGGTCACCGCAACGCCGGCCCTGTGAAGGTCGGCCCAATCCGACTGGTGACACCGAAAATGACTTTCTCCTCTGCCATCGGCAGCCTCGTTCACGAAGGATTCGGTCACGGCCAGTTGACATCCGTTCCGACGAGAAGGAGATCAGTTGTGAAAATCAATCCACCCGTTGTTGTCGGGTATGACGGATCTTCGCAGTCACGGGACGCAGTGTGGTGGGGCGCTCACGAATCCGCCCTCCGAGCTGCACCCTTACTCCTGCTGACGACGATGTTCACTCCCACCACCTATGGCGTACCCATCGGGATGCCGGCCTTCTATTTCGACGAACAAGAAGCAGCCGCCAAAAAACGACTTGCCGAGGCCACCGAACTGGCGAAACAAGCGATCGGCGAACGAACAGTCCAGATCGACGTCGAATTGGCTTCGGATCCACCCATACCGGTGCTCCGTGAAATCTCCAAGACTGCCCGGGTCATCGTCGTCGGAAGCCGCGGACACGGTGAATACACCGGAGGTCTCCTGGGTTCGGTGAGTTCGTCGCTGGCAGTGCATTCACTGTGCCCGGTCGCCGTCGTCCGAGGACTCGGCGGCGACGAGGACGTCTCCGTTCGCCCTGTAGTAGTCGGGGTCGACGGCAGCGTCCACAGCGAACCAGCCATCGCAACTGCCTTCGAGGAAGCGTCACTACGTGGCGTCGAGTTGGTCGCCGTCCATGCCTGGTCGGACGTAGTTCTCGACGTTGTCTTCTCGAAGTTTCGGGAGGTCGATTGGCGAGCCCGCCAAGACACCGAACGCGCACTGCTCGCCGAGAGCCTGGCCGGATTCGGTGATCGTTACCCCGATGTTCCAGTAAATACTGTCGTAGTCAAGGACAAGCCAGGTCAAAATCTCGTCCACCACACCGAGCGGGCACAGTTGGTAGTTCTGGGACGCCGCGGCCGCGGCGGATTCAGCGGCATGCTTCTCGGGAGCACCTGTCGAGAGGTCCTCCACGACGCGCACTGTCCGGTGTTGGTCGTCAACAGCCATCGATGATCGAGATGGCACCCCGCACGCCCTCCGACGAGTGGATGATGTCGTGGCATGTCGACTCCCCCGGTTCGCTCGGGACGCATCCTCTTGTAAGGCGACTGGTCCCCCGCCCGGAAATCGGCGCGAATGAACTACTTGTTCGTGTTCTCGCGTGCGGAGTGTGCCGCACCGACCTCCACGTCGCCGTAGGCGACCTTCCGGTTCACCGACGCAATGTCGTACCGGGTCACGAAGTTGTCGGGCTCGTCGAGGCGGTCGGGACGGCTGTCGACGCCTTCAAGCCCGGTAACCGTGTGGGGATTCCGTGGCTTCACTCGACGTGCGGTGTGTGTCGCTACTGCCTACGCGGCGCTGAGAACCTGTGCCCGAACTCCACCTATACCGGCTGGGATGTCAACGGTGGATTTGCCGAATATACTTCTATATCAGAAGGATTCGCACTCAAACTCCCGTCTGGGTATACGGACAACGAACTCGCTCCGCTACTCTGTGCGGGAATCATCGGATTCCGTGCGCTCGAGCGTGCCGACCTGCCGGAAGGTGGGCGGCTGGGAGTTTACGGTTTCGGCGCAAGTGCACACCTTGCGACGCAGGTCGCACTTGCTCGAGGCGCACAGGTGCATGTGATGACGCGCAGCAGATCCGCGCGCGAACTGGCCCACGATCTCGGAGCCGCATCGGTGCAAGGTGCATACGACCATCCACCGGAACTGCTCGATTCGGCAATCCTTTTCGCGCCAGTCGGTGATCTCGTTCCCACTGCCCTCGAAGCACTGGACCGAGCCGGCGTCCTGTCGATCGCCGGAATACACCTCACGGATGTGCCTGTACTGAACTACCAGAAGCACCTGTTCTACGAACGCGAGGTTCGCTCGGTGACTTCGAATACCAGGCGAGATGCACAGGAGTTTCTCGAATTCGCAGACAATCATCACCTCCGCGTCAGCACCATGCCCTATCCACTCAGCGGAGCGAATCGGGCACTGGAAGACTTGGCGGCAGATCGAGTCACTGGCGCAGCAGTGCTGGTGCCATGACTATCTGGCGCGCGGCGACCTCCGAACACGCGTCGGTGGTCATTCGTAGACGCGTCTTTCGCGCTGTCTTGTTCGACATGGACGGTGTCGTGACCGACACCCGACATACCCATCGAGCCGCCTGGGGGCGTCTGTTTCACGAATTGAGCGCGCACGGCGACGTCGGCGATGTGGAACTCGACGACGAGGACTATCGAGAATTCATCGACGGCAAAGAAAGACAGAAAGGCCTCCGGTCATACCTCGAATCGCGGAAAATCGAACTTCCCCTGGGGCATCCCGACGATCCTCCCGATGCCACTACCGTCAACAATCTCCTCGAACGCAAAAACCGATTCTTCCTCGCGGAACTCGAACGAGAAGGAGTCGGGGTGATCGTCCCGACCGTGAGGTGGATTCAGCAACTACGCGCCGCCGGCGTACTCACTGCTGTGGTGTCGGCAAGTAAAAACGCGCGACGAGTACTCGAGAATGCCTGTGTATCTGACTATTTCGACATCCGACTCGACGGCGCCGACATTGCACTACTCGGGTTGGACGGCAAGCCGGATCCAGACACCTATCTGGAAACCGCACGAAGACTGTCGATCCCGCCAGCCGAATGCGTCGTCGTCGAAGACTCGATCGCTGGAATCCGCGCCGCCCGATCCGGTGGATTCGGTCTGCGAATCGGTCTTGGCCCAAGCGAAAATCTCGAATCTCTCACCGAGAACGGCGCCGACCTCGCCGTCACCGCCATCGGCGAGGTCAACTTCCACTTCGTCACGGCCACAACGCGCGAAGGCGATAACCACGACCCTGGATGCCGACTCTGTATATCAGGAAATGAGCCGAACTCCACACTCGAATATCGCGGGATAGATCCGAGCGCCACTGGCCTTCGCGAGACCATGTCGACCGTGGGAAATGGCTACTTTGCCACGCGAGGCGCGTTGTCTGAGTCCCACGATGACGGCCTCCACTATCCCGGCACCTATGTCGCGGGGTGTTACAACCGACTCACCTCGGATGTGGACGGACACGTACGCGAGGACGAAAGCGTGGTCAATCTGCCGGACTGGACGACATTTACCGTCACAGGTCCTGACGGAGAACTGCTCCAATCCCCATCAGCGCTTGTCACGCACCACCACGAAGCAGTTGATCTCGAGCATGGAATCTGTTCCAGAGAAAGTGTATTCCGCGATACGCGCGGTCGCGTCACTCGAATTCGACAACGCCGGATCGTATCGATGGACGATCCACACGTAGCCGCGATCACCATGACCGTCGCAGCCGAAAACTGGGATGGATCGATCGACATCGCATCCGGGATCACCACCGACGTCGTCAACAACAATGTTCCGGACTATTCGAAACTGACCAAAAAACATCTCGAAGTCCTCGCTTTGGATACCGTCGGCGACCAATGCATTTCCGCAACGGTCCAAACCACTAGCTCCCACATCCGCATCACCCAAGCCGAGCGTCTCCGCCTGACCGACGTCGACGGATCAACCACGCAACACAACCGCCGCGTGAACACAGACCACACTGGAATCGTGCAGGTCATCCGCTGCCGAATCACGGTCGCCAAACCCGTCACCGTCGAGAAGACGTCGGCACTCTTCACCTCCCGCGATAAGTCCACACTCGATCCAAAGTCCGCCGCGTGGCAACGAGTCCAGGAAGCAGAGAATCACGGCGCACTGTTTCGACGCCACTGCGCCGCTTGGGACTGGCTCTGGAACCAATTCGGCATAACACTCACTACGGAAGACTCCACCGCTCTGGCGACGAATGTATTACTCCTTCACGTACTTCAGACACTGTCGACCCACACGACAGATCTCGACGTCGGAGTTCCCGCTCGAGGACTCCATGGCGAGGCATACCGCGGTCACGTCTTCTGGGATGAATTGTTCGTTGTGCCAATCCTGACGCGTCGGCTTCCGGAGTTGACATCGTCGTTGCTGCTCTATCGGTGCCGGCGGTTGGCCCGGGCGCGCCGAAACGCCCGAGGGTTGAACCTGCACGGCGCTCTCTTTCCTTGGCAAAGCGGCAGCGACGGTCGAGAAGAAACACCGCCCTTCCTCTTCAACCCGAGGTCTGCCCGCTGGATGCCCGATCACTCTCGTCGCCAGTACCACGTCAACCTCGCAATCGCCCACAATGTCTGGCGATATTGGCAAACGACAACCGATCTGGAATTTCTCGGTAATCACGGGGTCGATCTACTCATCGAGAATGCGCGATTTTGGATGGCAAAGTCCGAATACGACGCGAGCAGCGACAGATACGATATCCGCGGTGTCATGGGCCCAGATGAATTCCATGACGGCTATCCCGACCGCCCCGGCACCGGGATCGACAACAACGCATACGTGAACGTCATGACGGAATGGTCGCTCATACGTGCGGTCGAGGCGGTTCGGGTACTCCGGAATGACAACCGATACTTCCCTGGGCGCCTCGATGTGACCGACGAGGAGTTGGTGTCGTGGGACCGACTGAGCAGGCGACTGCGCCTGACTTTCCTCGACAACGGCCTGATCAGTCAATTCGAGGGTTTCGGCGCGTTGACCGAGCTGGATTGGGCCGACTACCGGTCACGATACGGGGACATCGGCCGCCTGGATCTCATACTCGAGGCAGAGGGAGACTCACCGATCCACTACAAGGCCTCGAAACAGGCAGACATCCTCATGTTGCTCTACGTATTCACCGCTGAGGAACTGACTGAGTTGATCACGCGATTGGGGTACGAGTTCGATCCCTCCGTGATCCCGGAGATGATCGATTACTACCTCGAGCGTACGACGCACGGTTCGACACTGAGCCGAATTTCCCACACCTGGGTCCTTGTGCGAGGCAACCGATCACAGTCGTGGGCCATGCTCCGCGATGCACTGGCCGCGGATCTGTCCGACGCTCGGAGCGGAAATACCAGGGAAGGAATCCATCTCGGAGCGATGGCGGGCGCGATCGATATTCTCGAACGCTGCTACACAGGGCTCGATTTTCGGGACGATATTCTGTGGCTGCATCCGCAATTACCCGTCGAGCTGCGTGAACTTGCCTTCACGATCTATTACCGTGGCCACCGTCTTCGAATCCAGTGCACCCATTCGGCTGTGACTGTGACATCGGAGACGAAAGATGTCCCACCGATCGCACTTTCGATCGACGACACCAGCTACACCTTTGCTGCAGGCTCGTCGGTCACCGTGGAGTCCGAACAGCCAGGGAGTCCGAACAGCTAGGGAGTCCGAACAGCTAGGGCTGTCACGAGGCGTCGATCGACCCCAGGGCGAATCCGGCGTCGGACAGATCCGCATACGCAGGCTCGCCGTGGGAGCCGTCATCGCGAACCTCGACATACCTGGCCGAATACGCTCTCGGGTCAGCAGCGCTGCCCGTGACAGGCATCCTCTCGAGGACGACAGCGCCGGGCCATCGCGCATGGACCGCAGCGACCAGGGCGCTGCCGTCGACTGTCGCCGTCGACAGTGGTCCACCTTCACCCACGATCACTACCCGCTGACCATCTGTCAGCATCCATACCCCGACCGGGAAGGACCTGACTGCGCCCTCTCCCCCTGAGACCGTCACCGTATCCCCCGTCTCGCTCACCAAACGCGCAATTTTCGGTTGATTCATTGCCGGGCCTCCTGAGCAGTCGTACCGGTCGAGTCGAGTCGATCTCTGCCGTCGACGCTAGCCCACAACAACCACCATCACAGGTGTCGGCGGCACACGGATCAGAAGGCCGAAAGACCCTTTTTCGTGCACCTCGCGGCCCTGACCAGGAAGCCCTGACCCCGGCACAATTCGAATCACGATCACCCGAGCACGGCGAGTGCATGTGAGCAATCACCGTGTTGATTCCCGAGCGGAGCACTGGATGAAAACACTGGTCACGGCCGCAAGCCGCCACGGTTCGACAAGTGAAATCGCAGATTTTCTCGCAAAATCCCTGCGAGAGAGCGGAATGGATGCAGACCGCCGTCACCCCGACGACGTTCTCGAACTCACCGAGTACGACACGATAGTTCTCGGGAGCGCGATCTATATGGGGCACTGGATGAAGGACGCAGAGGAATTCACCAAACGCTTCTCGGATGCATTGCGGCTTCGCCAGGTTTGGCTGTTCTCCTCGGGACCGATCGGTTCGGGCGAATCCACGACCGGTGTTCCGTCCGACATTGCCACCTTGATGGAGAAAACCGGTGCAGTCGAACACAAATCCTTCGCAGGCAAACTCGACCGCGAAGGATTGGGGTTCGGTGAACGAGTAGCCGTACGAGTCGTTCACGCGCCTGAAGGCGACTTCCGGGATTGGGCTTCGGTTCGCTCCTGGGCTGAGTCGATCCTCGGGACAGCTCGCACCACACGGCATTTCGAATCAGAGGAGACATCATGAACCGCGGAGCACCAATCGTGGTGGGTGTCGACGGGTCGGCACCGGCGCTTTCCGCAGTTCGATGGGCGGCCCGAGAAGCCGTACTTCGCACTCGACCGCTCCACTTACTGTCCGTGATGCCTGTCGAAGCAGACACTTTCGGCGGTGCTGTCAAACTCGGTGCACCACGGTTTCCAGACCAACGAACTGTTGGTCGCGAACGACTCTCCACAGCTCGTTCCGAGGCGCTGCTGTCCGCAGCGACGCTGGGAGACAGAGAATTACAGATCGTCGACAAGCTGAGATTCGGAAACGGTGTAGAAGCACTCCTTGACGAATCCCGCACGGCAGCGATGCTTGTCGTCGGATCACACGGGCTCAATCAATTCGCCGACGCGATACTCGGCTCCGTCAGCGCGGCAGTGGTTCTCCATTCGAACGTGCCTGTAGCAGTCATCCGAAACGTCCCGAAGTCGAAACAGCCGCAGATGAGCGGCCCGATAGTGGTGGGTATCGACGGGACAGAGAACAGCGAACCCGCGATTGCCGAAGCGTTCGAGACCGCTTCACTCCACGGAGTGGAGCTCACTGCAGTCCATGCCTGGAGCGACTCCGACCTTACAACCGTGTTTCGCTCCGACCCTGACGGTGTATCGCTGGACTGGGACACGATCTCAACCGCCGAGCATGCGGTCTTGGCGGAAAGGCTTGCGGGGTGGCGGGAGGAGTACCCCGACGTCGCCGTTCGATGTGTCGTCGTACGTGACAATCCTGCAAGGCAATTGGAAATCGAATCGAAATCAGCGCAACTCGTCCTCGTGGGTCGGCGAGGACGGGGCGGATTCTCATCGATGTTACTCGGCTCCACGAGTCGCCGTCTCATGCACACAGTGTCCTGCCCGTTGCTGATCGTTTCGTCCCCCACCCGCCAGAAGGACCAGAACAAGTGACAACGCACCTCGAACCCCAATCGCCACCGAACTCGCCGTCGGACCGCAACCAATACTCCGCCACGGTCAATCGACTCGACGCGGAGTTCAAGGGACTCATCTCGGCGGAATGCATCAACATCGTCATGATGGGCTGCCTCGACGATCTGTCCTGGACAACACCGCAAGCCCGACCTGAACTCAGCGAACGACTGGCGCGGCAACGCATCATCAGCTATCTCGACAGCAAGGCCGACAACTTCAACTGAGGGGCTACGCATAACCGACCACGACGGAAGAAGTGCTCTCATTTCCGGAGGAGCGGGCCAGGTTGGTGCGGCCATCGCCAAAGCCCTGTCCGAAGAAGGGTTCGGAGTCCTCATCGGCGACCTCCTCGAAGGAGAAGGAAACGCTACAGCATCGAAACTCGGTGACCGCGTGGCGTTCCAGCGTCTCGACGTGACACAACCGGAGAGTTGGGAATCCGCCATCGACACAGCCGAGTCAACTTACGGACATCTGTCCGTCCTCGTCAACAATGCCGGAATCATCGAGCCGGGAAGCGTGCAACTACAACGCCCCACGCAGTTCAAACATGTTCTGAATACCAACCTGTACGGAGCATGGCTCGGAATACACTGTGCTGCAAAGTCCCTGACAACCGCGGGCGGAGGTGCAATCGTGAACATCTCCTCCGCAGCGGGCCTGACCGGATACCAGGGAATGGGTGCTTACGTTGCCAGCGAATGGGGCCTTAGAGGACTTACCAAGGCGGCGGCCCTCGACCTGTGCGGTAACAACGTGCGAGTTTGTTCCGTTCATCCCGGACCGATACAAGGCTCAGCGACAAATGATTTCGGCGGTTTGCCCTTCGTTTCCGATCAGCCTATCCCGCGTCTCGGAAGTCCGAACGAGATAGCATCGACAGTGCGCTTCATCGTCAGCGAAGCGACGTACTCCACCGGCACAGAATTTGTCGTCGACGGTGGGTACTCTGCGGGGCGACAGCGCTCGTAGCCGAAAGAATACCGAGGATAGTCGACCTGAACTGAATACGACAAGCGGCAAGCGCACAATGGTGAACCATGAGACGGTGAACCATGAGACGCAGAACCATGAGACTCGGAAACAAGAATCGGTGGCATCTGCATCCCGCAGTCCGCACGGGTTCGGAGCTGACCCGCGGAGAACGTGCGGCCGATGTGGTCCGCAACGGTATGGGGTCGTGGCCGTTCGTCTTCGTGTTCGTCGCGATCATGGGAATCTGGGCAGGGTTCAACGGCAATACCGGTTTCGATCCCTACCCGTTCATTCTGCTGAATCTATTTTTGTCGATGCTTGCCGGCATGCAGGGAGCAATTCTGTTGATCTCGGCGAAACGGGCGGATGCCATCAGTAGTGAAGTCGCGGTTCACACTCTCGACAACACCAATCAACTCCGACAGTTGATCGAGGCGAACACGGCACTGACCGAGACCGTCGCGGAACTCTCGCGGGAGATCCACAAGCATGTCTGCACTCCGGAACACACCGCAGGGTGACGTCACCGCGTCGATCCCGGCGGGTTCACCGGTTTCGTCGAACACTTGCGAAGTGAGAATGAAACGTCATCCTTGGCGATGTCGAGCGGTATTCGCACTTCCCGCTCTCACCCAGAGGCCGAGCCAGGACAAATCCAGAGTGCTCAGCCCAACTCCGTAGATTCGTCGAGTAACCGCTCCAGATAGTTGAGGTCCTGGCGAAGCAAGGCAATCGCCCTGGCGGGACCTTCGGAAGTTTCGGTATGCGGATTCTCCTGGATGAGCGAATGTAATGCCATGTCGGCGAGTTGGTTTGCGACAGCACGGTCGTTCTCGAGGTCGCCTGGTTGGTGCCACCAGGCGATCCAGTTGATCATGCCGATAACGCCGAGCGCCGCAGTACGGGGGTCGACGGGGCGCATCTCGCCGGCGCGAATTCCTTCCTCGATGACGCGGATGAATTCCTTGAGCACATGTCGGCGGCTGTGGTGGTACGTGGTTGCGATGTCCTCGGGGAGTTCAGCTTCCGATCGGATGATCAATCGGAATCTGTCCGGCCCTTGCGCCTGGTGCAGGGCGATGGCTGTTGCCATTTGGCGCAGTTTTTCGGTAGGGCCCAAGTCGGGGCGGTCATTGATCTCGTGCAGAAGAGCCGCGGGTGTCTCTGTGCTTTCACTCACGAGGCGGGAGAGGAGTTCGTCCTTGTTGGCCACGTAATGATAGAGCGCCGGCCGGGTCAGGCCGGTCGCGTCCGCAATGTCCTGCAGTGTCGTACTCGCAAAGCCTTTCTCAGCGAACAGGCGGGTGGCCTGCTCCATTATTTGCTTCTCCACGAGTTCCCGACGCGGGTTGCTGCGGGTTGCCGCGCCCTCGATGGCATCCTGATCTGTCGTGGTCAACTTGCCCCGTCCCCGGGAACGGCGCCTGGCCGCGGCTTCCTCGCTTGTCATGCCCGAAGAATAGCCCGGCCGAGGAGGATGTTTACGCTCACGCCGAGGCCCCGAACGAGGAGAGCTCCGGATCAGCAGGAATCGATTCGGGTTCATCGAAGAAGGCGAGGTCGATGCGCGCACTGGCCAGGCCGGCGGCAATGTCCTCGCGGCATGACGACGGTGCTTCGACTACGAGCAGGGACCCCGTACGACCGCGAAGCCGTTCGGCAAGGTCGAGTCGGGAGAGGACGGCAGCCCGCGACGGAGGTCCTGTCAACCAGAGCGCCCGGGCAATGGGTGCGGTTTCCACGATGTCAGCGGCTTCGACGCCCCACGCGGAGTCGAAATCAATGTTGATCACTGCGGTGGAGCGAGCGTCACGCAGCTCCGAAGTCGCGACACGGTCCTCGAACCGGTCTTGGTCATGATCGAGGGATTGCGCAAGGATCCAGTCCTCGATATCCGTCGGGGGTACCGCGCCGACAGGTACGTTGCCGTAGCTCGCAAGCCCCTTTTGAACCAGTGTGGGGGCGGAGTCGTGAAAGCGGCCGACGCTGACTTTCCCGGCGCGGGTCATGTAGGCGATCATCAGCTGCTCGAGTGGCAGGTTCATCCGCTCCGGGAACGACTCCCACCAGAGTTCGCTGCGCCGCGCGATCTCCTGGAGATATTCGACAGCGGGCCGCCGCACCTTTTCGTACGCCACGAGGGCGTCCTCGACAGTCTGTGCGGCGATGAGTGCATGGTCGAGGGCGATGGCGTCCTCCATGGCAAGTTTGGTGCCTGATCCGATGGAGTAGTGGGCTGTATGGGCCGCGTCGCCAAGCAGGACAGTCTTGCCGCTGTGCCAGCGCTCGCACGAAATGGTACGAAAGCGTGTCCACCGGGTTCTGTTCCCGATCAGTCGGTGGCCTTGGAGGGTGTCCGCGAACGCACGCTGCAAATATTCCAGGGCGAAGCCGTCACTGTCAGCGGGAGCTGTCCGGTCGGTGGAGACATCGAATCCGGCTCGCCGCCATGTTTCCTCGTCGGTTTCGACGAGGAAAGTGCTGCGGTCCCCGGCGTACGGGTAAGCGTGAGCGACGAAGGTGCCGTGTTCAGTGGTGACCGGAACAAAGATTGCGCGAGGGAGTGCAAACTCGGTTCCACACCACAAGTAAAGGCCGGCCCCGGTACTTACGCGAGGGCCGAAGGTGTCGGCCATCTGTGTGCGTGTTGCGCTGTTGATTCCGTCTGCTGCGATGACGAGGTCCACATCGAGTTCTGCGGCTTCGCGCCGTTCGCCGAAATGCATTCGCACACCGGCATTTTGCGCTTGTTGCTGAAGTACCGCGAGCAGGGTGGTGCGCGCGACGGCAAGGAGTTCACCGTGCGCCAGCGTAGCCATTTTGTCGCCGACCTGCATTGACATCTCGTGAGGGTGCGCGGCCCCGACAATGGCTTCGAGCGATGCAGGGTCGGCCTCACGCAAGTTCCGTTGAGTGCGCGACGCCAAGCCGACGCCGAACCCGAACGTCTGATCCGGGCGGCTCTGCTCGTAGACAGTCACATCGGCGTCTGGATGACTGCGTTTGACCAGCCTCGCGGCGTAGAGGCCACCTGGTCCGCCACCTAGTACTGCCACTCGTTCCAGATTCATATCCAACTCCACTCTTTGTGACGCACTCGTTGATTATTCGTCGCCAACGTCAGATGGTCAAACCGGCAACTTTTAGCCTCGGTCCGTCCGCGAAACATCAACGCGGAACACAAATTGACCTGTACGTAGATTATTCAACATGGACGTCAAAAGTCAAGAAATTCAGGTTCTTCGCACTGGACTCACCACTCCGGCCAGGTGAGGACGTGATGAGTACGACACCGGCACCGATTCCGTCCACAACAACCTGAGTGCATTGCTCCAGTCCAGCCAATGACATTGCAGAAAAACAACTTTGAACCAGTAGGTAGTCGAGCAAAGGTCGAGATTCCGGAAAGAGGCTGTGAGACGCCAACGACGTCTCACAGCCGTGATTCTTCCGGTGTCTTGCTAAACCCCGATCGGCCGGGAATCCGATTCATCGACCAATTTCGCCGCAATCTCGGCCCTCAAACGCTTCTTGTCGATCTTGCCCACATTCGTCTGAGGGAAGGACGACACCCACTCGAGCCTTTCGGGCCACTTGAATTTAGCGACCCCCAGCTGGGCCAAGTGTTCCTGGACATCTTTGAGCGCCAACACATCACCGCGTGTCGCGACAACGTACGCACACGTTCTTTCGCCGAGTCGGGCGTCCGGCATGGCGACGACAGCGACGTTGGCGATGCCAGGATGTTCCAACAGGAGCAGCTCGAGTTCTTCGGCGTTGATCTTCTCCCCACCCCTGTTGATCAGATCTTTGATCCGGCCCTCGATGGACAGGTAACGCGCGCCCTCGATCTCGGCGATCGTGCCGAGATCTCCGGTTCGGTAGAAACCGTCGGAGGTGAAGGCATCCCGGTTGTGATCCGGAGCGTCGAAGTATCCGGGAATCGTGTAGGGGCCTCGGCAGCACAATTCTCCGACCTCCCCATCCCTGAGTTCTGTCTCGGATCCCGGTTCGAGGATGCGTACCTCGTCATCGGAGGAGATCGGCGAACCCACCGTCGTCAGTCGAGCTTGTGCGGGCGCATCGAGAGGGGTAACTGTGAACAAGCCCTCGGCCATGCCGAACAGCTGGCCTGCCCACCGCTCAGCGCCGTCGTCGACGCGCTCGAAGAGCTCATGCGGAACCTTGGCCCCCGAAAGGATGATCCGCTTCAGAGACACCGCTGCTAGATCGAACTCCGGTGTCATGACGGCTTGGTAGTGACCGTGCCCGATCAGTACCTCGGTAGCACCGGACCGTGTCATCAGATCGAACGCAACCGAAGCATCGGCCGTCGCGAGAATCAAGCACGCTCCGACCGAGTGCGCCGCGTGCAACCCGCACGAGATGCCGGCATTGTGGATGATCGGGATCAAATGTGCGACCCGACTGTTCTCGTCCCATCCGAGGCTGTCTGCGTACAGCATCGCGTTGTTCCAGTATTCGGCGTGAATTCGTGGGATGACCTTGGGAACTCCAGTGGTTCCACCGGAGAGCTGGAACGCAGCCACGTCACTCGGATCGGTCTGTATTGCGATCTGCTCGACGACTGCATGCGCCGTGTGCGGATCGATGTCGAGGCCGAGATCTTCGAGTCGAGTCACCTCGTCCCGATCGTTGCTCGCAACATCGCCGACGCTGATGATGTGCCGCATCGTG
The DNA here is from genome assembly GCF_058793255.1 of Rhodococcus sp. MPR-R1B. Lineage (NCBI taxonomy): Bacteria > Bacillati > Actinomycetota > Actinomycetes > Mycobacteriales > Nocardiaceae > Rhodococcus > Rhodococcus sp. MPR-R1B. The sequence goes on along the minus strand of NZ_JBXAFO010000009.1, from coordinate 241,118 downwards.
GGATGTCCGGCAGCGTGTTCGCGGGCGAACTCGACGAGATCGAAGGAGGGCAGACCAGCCTCGACGAGGTGCGCCACAGCGCCGACCTTGCGACTGACGTGCCCGATCTCGTGCATGCGGTGCGCCGCCAGCGTTGCCACCGGTACCAGCCCCGCCTTGATGCAGCCATACCACGCGAGGACCGTCTCCAGGCGGTTGGTGAGTTGGAAGATGACCGGATCGAGTCGGCGAAGGCCGAGTCGTATCAGCGCGGCGGCGATCTGGTCCGTACGGCGGTCCAGTTCAGCGAAACTCATCTGCCCTTCGGCGGCGATCACGGCCGGTCGGTCCGGGAAGCGGGTAGCAATCTGATGCAGTCGCCGCCCCGTGGGATCGGAACTCCATGCGCCGCTGTCGCGGTAGCGACGTGCACGTTCCTCCGGGAACGGAACGAGGCGTCCGCCCCAATCCGAGAATGTCACCGTTCTTCTCCTCTATAAATCGTGTTCATGATGGTCCGGAACATCACCGATCCGCCACCGCAGGCAGAAGACGCGCCAGGTCGAGCGAATGATCGGGATGATCGGCGGGAACGATTCCGGAGTAGATGGCGGTCCAGCAGCCGGGGCAGCACAGCTGCCGGAAAACCACCGGGGCATCGACATACTCAGTGGGGTCGGAGGTGACCTGTGGGCCGGCGGTCGACGACGGGCCCTCGAATCGGGCGAGTTCAAGGGTGGTGTTGTTCTTGTCGTCGCCGAGTAGACGTCCGCACTGGGCGCAGCCGATCGCGCGGGTGTCTCCGATCGTGACCTCGACGAGGTTGTCGTCGAGTCGACGAGCCCCAGCCAACTCGAGTGTAGGGGCATCGGCGGGCGTGCCACCGGAGCGCTCACGCCGCTCAGTGCGCATCTCCTCGCGCCGGAGCGAGGTCTGTTCCGCGTCGAGTTCACCGTCGCCGAGGACGACGCCGTACACGGTTTCGGCTCCGGATGCCGTGACTTTGCCCTCGCGGTAGTCCGCTGCCACAGCCGCCGGGTCACGTAGGAGCGGGTCACCGTAGCCGCCGCCGCCCTGCCAGTGCATGTACAGCACCTCACCGGGAGCGAGATAACTCTCCGCATAGCAGGCCCCGAGTTCGCGGCCTCCTCCGAGATCGTCCAAGATGCCGGGAATGCTGCCGGCTGCAAACTGCTCGACGATGTCGGTATTGCGGGCGAGTACCTCGACGCCGGTGTTGCCTGGGTAGCCGCCTGCGAGGCCGTTGTTCTGGGCGACGGCCTTGCCCGCAGAGGCAAGCACCAGGCCCATCGGCAGGCTGGTGCCGTATGGGGTGATGGCGATGGAGGCGCTGACGCCGCCGCGGTGACGTCCTGGTCCACCGGAGTCCGGTTCCTCGCGGCGCCACAACGTGAGCAGTGGGTAGAGGAATTCGGTCATCTCGGTGTCGGGGATGCGACCCATCGGGATGCAGAACAGCCCACCGGTGTCCATGCCGTCGGCGGTAGGCCGAGCTCCGTATCCGCCTGCCATGGGTTCCATCATGATGTTGAGGAAAGGAACCGATTGTTCGGGGCGTTCGTCGAGGCCGGCGATCACAGCTGTGTCCCAGGTTCCGCAGCAGGCCGCCTGCACACTCTTACCGAGATCGACAGAACGATCCAGCATCTGGGACAGACATTCGGCGATCAGAGTTCCTGTGAGCCAGGCCGGCCCGATCGGTCCACGGCTGACGGCAGCAGGGAAGGTGGCGTTGTTGATCGTGCCCTCTTCGGAGACCAAGTCGAAGCAGCGCATCAGACCGCCCGCGGACCACGGGATGTCGCCGGCGAGAATGGGCAGCAGTGCGAGCATGACACCGCCGCGCATACCGGCGTAGGTACAGTTGATCACACCGGTCTGTGGGTCTGTGCCGGTGAAATCGAAGGTGAGATGGTCAGCTGTCTTGGTCATGGCCACGGTGATCTTGTGGATTCCGCGGTCGCCGATCTGGGACTGGTCCTGGTATCCCGTGGCCTTCCAGGTCCCGTCAGGGAGCGAAGTGAGCTTTCCGCGCAGGCGGCCCTCGGCGTCGGCCATCATCCGCTTCATCACGGCCTTGACCGTGTCAGCACCGTACTGTTCGATCACGGAGAGCAGCCGGTTACGACCGACGGTGTTGGCGCCGATTTTCGCCCGCAGGTCCAGTCCGACGAGCATCGGCACCCGGGAGCGCCGCACCCAGGCGTCGGAGACGTCGCGTTGCAGTTCGTAGTCGCGAACGACCTTGATCGGTGGTGTCGGAAGCGATTCGGAGAAGACATCCTTGGCTGAGGGATCGAACGACCCGAGGCCGGACCCACCGAGGTCGGGTTCGTGACAGATCGCACTGGTCCAGGCAAACAGCTTGCCCTCGTGGAAGATCGGTTGGTAGACGATCACATCACTCTGATGCAGTCCGCCGCCGACCCAGGGGTCGTTGCACAAGAACATGTCGCCCTCTGCGATACCTGGGTTTGTCGAGCGGTGCTTCAGAGTCCAGTAGATGGCCAGATCTACGGCACCGACGAGCATGGTGTTGTACAGGCCGACCTGAACTTCCTGGCCGATTTCGTCGCTGATCGCAAAGTCGAAGTCGTTGGCGTCGGTGACGATCGGCGATCCGGACATGCGCTTGAGCGCTTCGCCCATTTCGTCGGTGACCGACCACAGCCGGTGCCTGATCACCTCGTAGGTCAACGGGTCCAAGTTATCGATCTGCTCTTGGGTGACGCTATGAACTTCCAGCTTCGGGGGAAGTGTGCGCGCGAGTTCGTCCGGGTCGATCGGTCGGCTCGAGAACACCTCGGAGCCTGGGATTTGCATGGTCATTGCGGAGCTCCTAGTTCGGAAGAATGTTCAGGTTGCCGAGGCGGTCGACGGTGCCTGTGGTGCCCGGGGGGACGACGACGGTGGTCGTGGGAACCTCGACGATCGCGGGACCGGACAGGACGTGTCCCGCGAGCAGTTTGCTGTAGTCGTAGACGTCGGTGTCGACGAAGCCAAGCTTGCCGTCGAGGCAGACCTTGCGGGAACCGATCCGCGCGTGGGTGGAATCGGCGGAGTCTGCAGATTTTAGGTCAGGAAGTGCCGGTGAGAACGGCAGGATTCCAGTGGCACGAACGCGGTAGGTGATGGCTTGTATGCCCGCCTCCCGGAAGCCGCTGTCATTTCCGTAGAGTTCGGCGTACCGCTGTTCGAACAGATCCGAGGCCCGCTGGATCCCTGCTGCATCGAGGCTTCCCTCAGGCACCGGGGTTGCCACCTCAGCGAGCTGCATCGCGTAGCGCATGTCGATTTCGCGTTCGACTTCCACTCCGGTGAAGTTCAAACCCTGGCGATTGAGTTGCTCGAGCACCTGGCTCTCGAGCTGGGCGAAATTGCGCTCGGCCCGGGCTGGGTCGAGTGGCATCGCTGCCGGGTCCGATAGTTCGGCAGCGAGCACGATGTTCGACGAGGCCAGACCGTACGCCGAGAAAGCAGAGGCAACTTGACCGAGCGGGATGATGACTTCTTTGACCCCGACCTCGGCGGCGTAAGCGGCGCAGTGTGCTGGACCGGCACCGCCGAAGGCATAGAGAACGAAGTCACGGGGGTCGTGCCCCGCCTCGACCACGGTCTTGCGCAACAGGTCACCGGTTTGGGCGTTCTGGACCGCATAGATGGCTGCAGCCGCGTCCTCGATTGAAAGACCCAGGGGCTCTGCGATCTTCGAGCGGATCGCTTCCCGAGCGAGGTTCTTGTCGAGCGGTTTGCGGCCGCCGAGCAGGCCTCGTTCAGGAAGGATTCCGAGCACCAGGTTGGCGTCGGTGTTGGTCGGATCGGTGCCGCCCTGGCCGTAGCAGGCCGGGCCCGGTACCGACTGAGCACTGTGGGGACCGATCTGCAGATTGCCGCCGGCATCCACCCAAGCGATGGCACCGCCTCCGGAGCCGATCGCATGGACCTCCAGAGTGGGAACGTTGATCGGGTGGTGGTTGATGATCGTGGTGCTCGCCCGGACGGGCTCACCGTCGACGACGAGGCCGACCAGGAAAGTGGTTCCACCCACGTCAGTGGCGATAATGTTGCGATGGCCGAGTTGCTTGCCGAGGGAAACCGCGCCGACCACGCCACCGGTCAAGACTGAACCGACCGTGCTGATCGCATTCTTCGGTGCCTCGGCCGCTGCGACAGCACCGCCGTTGCTTTGCATCACCAGCAGGGGGCCGGCCAGTTTGCGTTCGCGCAGCTTCGATTCCAATTCGCCGAGGTAATCGCGGAGCCCTGGCCCGATCTGGGTGCTCATGATGGTGGTCGCGTTGCGCGCGAACTCTCGGATGCGCGGGCTCACCTCGCTCGACAGGGAGACGAACATCGTCGGGTCGATCTCGTGGACGAGTTCTCGAATGCGCTGTTCGTGAGCGGGATTGCGGAAAGACCACAGCAGTGAGACCGCAATCCCCGACACACCATCTGCGAGGAGTGTGCGGATGGACTCGCGGGCAGACTCCTCGTCGAGGGCGACGACGACATTGCCGTCACGATCGAGCCGTTCGGTCACTTCGAGTGCATGCTTCTTCGGGACGAGACCGTGAGACTTCGTCTGGCCCATCACATTCTGGAGCTGTTCGGGCGAACCGCCGAGATACCGCCCCTCAACGTTCATGATGTAGATGGAGTCGCGGTGGCCCTTCGTCGTGAGGAATCCGACTGGTGGCACGTTTCCCATGACGAGCGCATTGAGCGACGACGTCGTGCCGTGCGCGATGTGATGGGTGTTTGCCAGCATCTCTTCGAGCGGGCAGCCCAACTGCTCAGCAAGTGCCTCGAGGACGTCGAGGACACCCTGCGAATAGTCCGGGGGTGTCGATGGGGCTTTGGCCGCCACAATCGTACCCGCATCGTCGTCGAGCACTGCGTCGGTGAAGGTTCCACCGACGTCCACTCCGATTACATATGCCATTGCCGCTGTGCTCCTTCGTACTTGGGAATGCGACGGAGTGCGAGGTCATCTCGAACACTGCTTACGTCTATGTCGATTATTCGACGTCCGCGACAACAAGTCAATAGTCAAATGTGAGAATCGACACGAAAGGTGAACATGCCAGCACGACCACACAGATGCCGGGCGCGCTGGTCAGGTAAGCGGCGAACCGACCTTCGACCGAAGAGCGTCAGGAACCGTTCGCGAGCGACCCTCGTCATCCACGAAAACCGTGACCGTACGACCGGAGAAATAGACCTCGCCGCACATCCGTGCGAACCATAGATACACCACCGAGGTCGCGCCGACCTGCGCAATCTCCAACGACAGAGTGAAACAATCCCCGAACCTAAGGGCGCGATGAAAGTCGACTTCGACCCGGCGACGAGGAAAACGATCCGGCGGCAATTGCAACTCCCTGAGCAAGGAATGCTCCACGCGTTCAGCCCATATTGACGCCATCGAGTGATGCGCCGCGCCACCACCGTCCACGTCGACCCATTCCACTCGAATGTTCTTGCTCATGTGGGCCATTCAGATCACCCTCCTTCACTCGCTCGCACGTCGAAGCCAGCGGAGCGCACGCATTCGCAATCGCGCTCGAGGCCCGACAGGGCTTGACGAATCGTCACTAACGTCGAATAATTGTCATCAACGTAAATCTACGTTAGTCGGGCGGACCATCACATGTCGCCCGGAAATTCCAGATCAGAAGGGCTACCCCATGGGCATTCACAGAATCGGACTCGTCGTTCCGAGTTCGAATGTGACGGTCGAGACGGAAATGCCGGCCCTGCTCGGCCGACATACCGACGCCGAGTTCTCGTTCCACTCGAGCCGGATGCGGATGCAGTCCGTATCACCGGAACAGTTGCGGGCGATGAACGCTCAACGTGAACGATGCATCCTCGAACTCGGTGACGCGGGCGTCGACGGCATCCTCTACGCATGCTTGGTCGCCCTGATGTCAGTGGGTCCAGGCGAGCACCAGCGAGTGGAAGGACTCGTCGCCGAGCAACTGGCAACCGGCGGTTCGGATGCGATCGTTCGCTCCAGCGCGGGCACCCTCGTCGAAGCGCTACGCGCGATCCACGCGAAGCGAATAGTCCTGGTCACCCCGTACATGCGTCCGCTCGCCGAGCAGGTAGTCGCCTACATCGAGGCCGAAGGTATCCAGGTCACGGACTGGCGTGCACTCGAGGTGGCGGACAACGCCGAGGTCGGCTGCATCCCCGGCGAACGAGTCATGGAGGCTGCCCGATCCCTGGACCTCACCGGAGCCGATGCGATGGTGATCTCTGCCTGTGTGCAGATGCCGTCTCTCGACCTTGTCCAGTCAGCCGAAGACGAGTTCGGACTGCCCGTTCTCTCGGCCGCGACCGCTGGTGCTTACAGCCTGCTGCGTGGGCTCGACCTTCCCGTCGACCTTCCCGGCGCGGGGAGTCTGCTTCGCGCCGACTCGCCAGCAACCACCCACAGCTAGCCCGAAACCCTGGGGAGAGTTCACCATGCCCACACTGCAGCACACCGTCAAAGGCGTCGATCACGTCGCCTACCCGACCTTTGATCCCGCCGCTACCGTCAAGTTCTACCGGGACGTGCTCGGGTTTCCGGTGGTGCATTCCATCTGCGCCGCAGGGTGGGGTCCGGAGAAACACCCGGACTTCATCCACTTCTTCTTCGACATCGGAAACGACGATCGGCTTGCATTCTTCTATTACTTCGGCCTGGAGCCGTTCGAAGGTGGCCCGCAAGGCGATTCGTACTCCCGCTTCGCCGCAGACGTGCCGATCTTCTTCATCCGATCGCGACACCTCGCGATCCACGTCGACAACGAGAAAGATCTGTTGGAATATCGGCGGCGTCTCGACGGCAGCGACTGGCCGGTCGAGATGCAAATCCAGCACGAGACGATCGAGTCGATCTACACCCACGATCCCAACGGCTACATGATCGAGATCACTCGTGCCCTTCGCCCGGTGACCCCGCAGGAGGATCTCGACGCGAACCTCACCATCGACGCTCTCGTCGATGTCGTGTCCGGCCCCGAACCGAGCATGTCAGCCCTACTGACTCGAAAGGCCGAGCTGATCGTCGAACGAGCCGAGGCCTGGCAGCGAGAACAGGACGAGAAGGAAAGGTCAAGCATCTGATGACCACGATGTTCATCCTCGACGTTCCCGAGAACGCTCCGGTCGCCGCAGTCGCGGGACATGACCCGGCGGTGACGATTGATCGCGTTGGACCGTACTACCGAATTGTCTCCGACTCCCCCATCGTGATCGACCGACGGGCGACCGAAGCACGTCACGCAGTGTGGTACAGCAGCGTTGCCGGACTGCATCGGTCTCGAATCACCCAGTGGGACAAAGACGCAATGCGAATCGAGCCGCAATGACTGAGCAGACATCGCGACTTGGTGCCGGCCGTTACATCGACGCCGCCCAAGCGCCCGAGACCACAGTGGTCTCACTGCACGAGCTCAACACTGCGGACGGGGCTAAGGTCAGCGGTGTCCTGCGGGTCGTGCCCGGAGCGCGCACCGTGGTCACGTTGATGCACCCCCGGCAAGACCTGACCCACCATGTGCTCGTCCCCGAGTTGCTCGCACGCGGATACGCGGTATGGACGCAGGGCACCCGGTCGGTCAACAACGACATCGCTTTGGTGCATGAACAGGCCCTTCTCGATGCCGCAGCGGGGCAAGTGTTCCTGCGGGAGAAAGGGTTCGATCACGTCGTCACCCTCGGGCATTCCGGTGGCGGCACTCTCTTCGCGTTCTACCACCAGCAAGCTGGTTTACCGGCCGCTGAGCGCCTGACCCACACGCCCGCCGGCCGGCCCATCGACCTGGCGGGAGCGCAGATGCCGCTGCCCGACGCGGCAGTGTTCATGGCCCCGCACCCTGGGCAGGGAGCACTGCTGTTGCGGTTGATCGACCCTTCGGTCATCGACGAAACAGATCCACTGGCAACCGATTCCGAGTTGAATCCGTTCGATCCCGCCAACGGATTCGCCGAACCTCCGCACAGTTCCTCGTACTCGCCCGGGTTCGTGATTCGCTACCGATCAGCGCAGCGGGAGCGCATCGCCCGCCTCGACGCGATTGCCCGCGAACGCATCGACGAAGCCGCAGATGCGCGTGAGCGGTACACAAGCACTTCCGATCCAGCCGAACGCCGCGCTGCGCTCGCACCCCGAGTGTTGACCGTGTATCGCACCGATGCTGATCTGCGATTCACGGACTTGTCTCTGAGCTCGAACGAGCGCCCCTACGGCTCGCTCCTCGGCCGACGGCCGGACCTGACCAACTACGGACTCGTCGGCTTTGGACGCTTGGCCACCCCCGACGCCTGGTTGTCCACCTGGTCGGGACTGAGCAGCAACGCCGACTTCCTCCGCTGTGCCCCTGCTCTCACCGCACCGTCCCTGTTCGTCGAACTCACCGGCGACCAAGCCTGCTTCCCCGAGGACGCCACAACCATGGTCGACGCCCTCGGATCAACGGACAAAACCCACGTCCGCGTCGCCGGTACCCACTTCGGCGGCCCGATCCACGACGGCGCCCCCACCGGCGCCAGCCTTGCCGCAGCCCATATCGGTGCCTGGCTGGCGACTCGGTTCCGCCTAGACAATCCCCAGTTCCCCGGTGGCCCCGCCAAGCCTGCATTCTGCGGGGCCAGGCGGGGCCACTCCTCTCCGAGCGGAGACAACAATGTCTGTTCGTATCCCACCCTCAGCGCCCGTCGTCGGGCTCTGCCTCATGGCACTGATCCTCGAAGGCTACGACCTTCTGATGTACGGAACTGTGGTTCCGTCACTGCTGAATTATGCCCCCTGGGATCTGGACGCCACCGACGTAGGAATGCTCGGCTCACTCGTCGGCGTCGGCATGCTGGTCGGCGCCCTGCTCGCCGCGGCCGTCGCCGACCGATGGGGACGGCGACGCACCATCCTCGCCGCCGTCCTCGTCTTCTCCGCAGCGACAGGCCTGTGCGCCATCGCACCGACCCCCGCGATCTTCGGGGCCGGGCGCCTCCTCGTGGGTCTCGGTGCCGGCGTACTCATGCCCACCGCGGCAGCGACGTTGATCGAGTTCGCCACCCCGGGAGCCCGGGCCCGGTCGGTGGCGCTCGGGTTCGTCGGCACCAGCATCGGCGGGATTTTTGCCGGAGTGCTCTCGCTCTGGCTCGTGCCCGAGTACGGGTTCCGCGCAATGTTCCTGGCCGGAATGGTGCCAGCACTCGTCTTCCTACCCATGATGCTCCGGTATCTCCCAGAATCACCCGCGTACCTCGCCGCCCGGGGCCAGCACGACGCTGCTGCAGCAATTGCCGACCGATACGGCCTCGACCTCCCCGCCGCCCCCGCGCCCGAACCGGCTTGCATCCCCACACACGAACGCGGACTGCGCGCACTCTTCGGCAACGAACGCACCCTGGCGACCTTGCTGTTCTGGGCAATGACTCTGGTCTGCCTTCTCGTACTGTTCGGTGTCGCAACCTGGCTTCCTGCGCTCATGAAATCCGCCGGTTACCCACTGGGGGCCGCATTGTCCTTTCTGCTTGTCTTGAACGTCGGCGGTGCGGTAGGAGCGCTCGTCGGCGCGATGCTCGCCGACCGGTACGGCATCAAACCCGTGACCGCCGCCTTCTTCCTCAGCGCCGCACTGTCCCTGCTGGCCATCGCCACCACTCCACCCCTCGCAGTCGTCTATCTGCTGGTATTGCTCGCCGGACTCGGTACCACGGGTACTCAAATCCTGCTCAACACCTACATCGGCACCTTCTACCCCGCCTCCTGCCGCGCAACCGGGCTCGGTATGGCACTGGGGGTCGGGCGGATCGGTGCCATCGTCGGCCCCACCTACGGTGGCCTCTTCGTCTCACTCGGCGCCAATACCACCTGGCAACTGTTCGCTTTCGCCGTGCCTGCCGTCGTCGGCGCGGCACTGACACTGCTCGTACCGCGCACCAGTGGTGACACGGCAACAACTTCCAACCCAACTGGACTCACAAACCAAGAACGCGGTGTCGCGCCCACCAACCTCGCCGGATAAACCCCACACCGAGAAACTTCACCCAGAAACGAGCACACCATGAGGGAAGCCGTCCTCGTCTCGACAGCCCGAACGCCGATCGGCAAGGCATACCGAGGCGCCCACAACAAGACACAACCTCAGCACCTGGCCGCACACGCGATCGCCCACGCCGTGCAACGAGCCGGAATCAACGGCCGGGAGATCGAGGACGTCGTACTCGGCTGCGCCATGCAGGAGGGCCCATCCGGAACCAATATCGCCCGCCAGGCCGCGTTGCGCGCCGGGCTCCCAACCTCCGTGCCAGGGATGACCATCGATCGCCAGTGCGCCTCAGGGCTGATGGCCATCGCCACTGCCGCCAAACAGATCGTCGGCGACGGCATGCACATCGCGATCGGCGGCGGCGTCGAGTCGATCTCCCTGGTCCAGAACGAACACCAAAACCGTTATCGCGCAACAGATCCTTGGCTCGTAGACAACCTACCGAGCACCTACCTGCCGATGCTGCACACAGCAGAAATCGTGGCCGAACGGTACAAGGTCAGCAGAGACCGGCAAGACGAGTTCGCGCTGCTGTCCCAGCAGCGGACCGCCGCAGCGCAGGCCGCGGGCCGCTTCGACGCCGAAATCGTTCCCATCGACAGCGTCAAAACCACCGAAGACGGAATCGCGCCCGTACAACTGATCGCCGATGAAGGGAACCGCCCCTCCACCACTGCCGCCGGACTCGCCGCCCTCCGGCCGGTCCTCCTCGACGGCGAAGTGACAACCACGTCTACTGTGACCGCGGGCAATGCTTCGCAGCTCTCGGACGGCGCCTCGGCGTCGGTCCTGATGGAGGCGAAGGAGGCCGAGCGACGCGGTCTCGAACCGCTCGGCGTGTACCGCGGCATGGCCGTGGCAGGGTGCGGACCGGACGAAATGGGAATTGGACCGATCTTCGCGATCCCGAAACTACTCGCGCAGCACAACCTCACTGTCGACGACATCGGGCTGTGGGAACTCAACGAAGCGTTCGCCTCCCAAGCCGTCTACTGCCGCGATCATCTCGGTATCAACCCCGACCGATTCAATGTCAACGGCGGCGCAATCTCGATCGGTCATCCGTACGGGATGACCGGCGCCCGCCTGGTCGGCCACGCTCTCGTCGAAGGGAGGCGCCGAGGTGTTCGGTATGTCGTGATCTCGATGTGCGTCGGCGGCGGAATGGGCGCAGCCGCACTCTTCGAAACAAACTGAAATCTGTCATCCCGCAGGACTTTTACCCTGAAGGCGCAAGATGGGCAATTGCAACGTGCAAATGTCCGGCCCGGTGGATTTCGCTCCTGGACCGTCAACCCTGCGTAGGGCTGACGGTCCAGGAGCCGTTTGGCAGCTAGAGCCGGTCAGGTCCACGGAAGGTCGACATAGTGGACGTCCGGCCCGGGGGTGGTCAGTGTTATTTCGGGAACCGCGCACCGCGGCGAGGTGCGCAAAAGGAATCGCACCGCTTCGGCGACGTCCGAGGGCGACAGCATGGCACTTGGCTCCTTGTCCATCCACGTGGATCCGGGTGTCTCGACCAATCCCGGGCAGATGGCGGTGACCTGGATGCCAAGGCGGCTGAGCTCGCCGTGCGCCGATTGGCTCAGGGCGATCATCGCCGCCTTGGTCATCGAATACGCGGCCACTCCTGCCCGCGGCAACTTGCCGAAGATCGAGCTCACGTTGACGATCAAGGCCTTACCGTGTTCGGCTCCCGCCACCTGCAGTGTCGGAATACAGCTTTGCATCAGCAGATAGGCGGACCGAAGGTTCAGATTCAGATGGAGGTCGAGCTTCGGTGTCGCCATGTCGGCGATGTTTCCGCTCAGTCCCAGGCCGGCATTGTTGATCAGGACGTCGGTGCGGCCGTACCGCTCGACGTGCGAGGTCACTACGGCCTCGCAGTCGGCGCTGTGGGCCAGATTCCCGGACACCGGCAGGACCTCGACGCCACGCGTGCGCAGGTGAGTCGCAGCGTCGGCGAGTTTGCCCTGGTCCCGGGCGACGATTGTCAGGTTGTAGCCCTCGTCAGCGAGCGCTTCCGCGATAGCCAGCCCGATTCCTGCAGACCCGCCAGTGACGAGCGCGGCTCGTTGATTCCCGTTCATCGCATCCTGCTTTCTATTCATGTTCGTTGCGGCACGTGGTTGTTCGGCGTGCTGTGGCATCCGCCCAGATTGGGGCCGCCACCTCCCGGCGACTGCCGGACGCAATTCTCAGGTGTGTCCCTTGACACATCAATTTACATTGGTGTTCAATATCTTACATCAACGTAAATGCTGTGACCATGGATGGCAGGACAATGACAGACACAGGATTCGCAATCAGGGATGTAAGAGTCTTCGACGGAGAGGACGTCGTCGAGCATTCGACGGTCCACATCAAGGGCGGATTCATCGAGTCCGTCGCGACGCAGTTCGACTCGACTGCCGACATCGACGTCATCGACGGGCGGGGCAAGACTCTGCTCCCCGGACTGATCGACAGCCACACACACGCGCAGCCGCCATCATTGGAGAACGCCCTGTTGTTCGGCGTGACAACGGAACTCGATATGTTCTCCTGTCCGGAATGGATGGACTCGCAGCGGCGCGATGCCGCCGAGCGCAATGACCTCGCTGACGTGCGGTCCGCATCCGTCGGTGCCACTGTGCTCGGCGGGCATCCATCGATGATGATCGGGACCTACTTCGATGAGCAGTACCCGGTGGTGAATTCCCTCCAGGACGCCTTCCCATTTGTCGCCGCCCGCGTGGCGGAGGGCGCGGATTACATCAAACTTCTCATCGATGACGGCACTTCGCTCGGGCACGATTCCCCCACCCTCGGCGAGGACGTGGCACGGGCAATCGTCGACGCGGCACATGACCACGGCAAGATGGCGGTTGCGCACGTCACGTCACTGGCCGGAGCGGAGCAGGCTCTTCGCGCCGGAGTCGACGGGCTCGTACACATCTTCTTCGATCGACCGCCCACAGACGAGATCATTGCCCAGGCACTCGATGCTGGGGTCTTCATCACTCCGACACTCAGCACGGTTGGTTCCCTCGCCAGCGACATCGACGGCACTCACCTCGCCAACGACGACAGAGCCCGTCCACTGATCCCCGCTTCGTGGCGCGAAAATCTATGCCAATGCTGGCATCTCGGTTCTCCTGGATCTGTCGACCATGCAATTGAAGCGACCCGGCGGATGCACGAAGCTGGAGTGGACATCTTGGCAGGCACTGATGCTGCCGGCATCGGAGTGGTCGGCACCGCGCACGGCGTAAGCATGCACGGCGAACTCGAGCTTCTCGTCCGGGCAGGTCTGTCGCCGGTGCAAGCGCTGCGCGCGGCGACGTCATCGCCCGCCCGGCGGTTTGGTCTCACAGACCGGGGTCGTATAGCACCAGGTCTTCAGGCTGACCTGCTTCTGGTCGAGGGCGATCCCACGCGTGAGATCACAGCAACTCTCTCGATCGCGGGCATATGGCGGCGCGGTGACAAACTCTCTCGCGTCCCCCGATAATCGGACAGGTACCCGACGACCGATCGGCAGGCGGTCTGATCGAAACGCACACTCACCGTCACGATCTCGTGTCCAGCGCGAGCAGCGGCGCATCCGGACTCCTCACGAGAGCATCTGCGGTTGCGGACAGGGTCTTGGCGAAGAGGGTGGCGGTAGCTGCATCGAAGAGATCGACGGAGTAGACGAGTGCCGCCTCGATCCCGGCGGGTTCACCGGTTTCGTCGAACACTTCGGCAAAGTGAAAATGAAGGTCACACTTGGCGATGTCGAGTGGCCGCGGCGTGACCTCGAAGGTAAGCCCGTCGGATTCGAGCACTGCGGCAGGGAAGTTCTCGAACGACATTGCCACCTGGAAGAACGGATGCAGCGACGCATGACGAGGAGGATCGAGATAGTCGACCAGTCGCTCGAACTGCACATCACTGTGGTCGTGCGCCAACAGTTCTACTCGGCGGCACGCGGCTACAAGAGAGTCGAAGTCCGCCGAAACGTCGACGTATGTGCGAAGCACGAGTGTGTTCACGAACATGCCCACGAGGTCGTCGAGTTTCGGATGGCCGCGGCCTGCGACCGGGCTACCGACGATGATGTCGTGGTCACCGGACAGAGCACTCAGTGTCGCCGCTAAGACGGCGTGAACGACAGTGAACAACCCGGTCTCGGCTCGCTTTGCAGACGTCGTCAACCCGCAATGAGTCTCGGGATCAAGCAAGAATTCGACTCGGCCGGCCCCGAACGTCCACATCGAGGGTCGAGTGTGGTCGAGTGGCAGAGAAATCTCGCTCGGTGCCCCGTCGAGAACCGTCGCCCAATGTTCGAGTTGACCGACAGCGAGGTCGCTAGGCGCCTCCTGCGCTCCCAGAATTTCCGTGCGCCACATGGCGTAGTCCGAGTACCGCACCGCGGTCTCCGGCCACGTCGGGTGCGTGTTCCGCGCGCGAGCCTCGTACGCGATGGACAAGTCGCGCGCGAGGATGGCGAGAGACCATCCATCTGCCGCGATGTGATGGACAACCGCCGCAAACAGATGATCGTCCCGACCGTATGCACACACGATCAAGCGAATGGGGATCTCGGAACGCACATCGAAACCCCGAGAGAGCGTCTGGTGAACGATCGATTCTGCATCGCTCGAATTCCCTTCGACCACTGTAAGTCCGCGCGGAATCCGGTCCGGATTCACTACTAGCGGGCTGGGCGAACCCGCGACATCCGGATATACGGTTCGAAGTGTTTCATGCCTGACCATTACGTCATGTACCGCCGAAGCCAATGCGTCGTGGTCGAGTCCGCCACGCACGCGAATTGTGAAGGGCAGGTTGTACAGAGCAGGAGAGGTGATTTCTCGACCGATGTATTCCTGTGCGGGTGAAAGCAGTGGCGGCGAGGCGTCGACGGCCTGTTCCACTGGTGGCACCCGTCCGACGTGTTGGCCGAAGGAACTCGCGAGCGCGGCGGCGCTCGGCGAGTCGAACAGATCACGAACACCAAGGTCTATGCCGAAATCAGCGTTGAGGCGGCCGATCACTCGAGTTGCAGACAATGAGTCTCCCCCGAGATCGAAGAACGAATCGCTGTGGCCGATCTCGGTGGCCGTGAGCACTTCCTCGAATGTACGGATGATGCGGGACTCGATCGGTGTTGCGACCCGTACCGCTTCTCTCCGCTCGAAGGTGGGAGCGGGGAGCGCGCCCCGATCGACTTTCTTGTTCGTGGTGAGCGGAACCGCGTCGATGCGAATCACGACGATCGGGACCATGTATTCCGGCAACTTCTGTGTCAGAAGGCGTTCGATACTCGCATCCGAGTCCAGGATTCCCGAGTGCAGTTTCACGTAACTCACCAGCGCCGGCGAACCGTTGGCCAGATCGCGGACCAACGTCGTGGCGAACTCGACCGACGGGTGGCCGTACAGGACGGAATCGATCTCACCAAGTTCGATTCGGCGCCCACGCACCTTCACCTGATCGTCTGTGCGGCCGAGGAATTCGAGTTGGGCGTCGTCTGTCCATCGGACCCGATCGCCGCTTCGGAACATACGCTGGCCCGCTGAAAGAGTGGACGCAACGAAACGCGCAGCCGTCTCCCCCGCTCTACCCTCGTATCCTCTGGCCAAACCAGGCCCCGACAGGTAGAGCTCCCCCGCGGCCCCGGTGGACAACGGCTCGAGCGATGCGTCGAGTACCACCGCCTCGACTCCGTGCATGAGCCGCCCGAGTGTCACACGATCGTCGACGTTCAAGACGTCGGTGATGGTGACACTGCATGTCGCCTCGGTAGGACCGTACGCGCTTCGAACACGCACGAACGGCGCCCACCGGCGCATCAGTTCGTGCGGTAATTTCTCGCCACCGACTATCAGGAATTTCAAACAGGGCACCCGTTCCGGAGCCAATGTTGCGAGCGCCGAAGGTGTTACGAGTAGATGTGTCACGGCATGACGGCAGATGAGGTCTTCCAGCTCGAAACCACCAACGGTCTCGGGTGGGCAGATCACCGACGAGGCGCCGAACAGAGCGGGAGCGAGCATCTCTACGACAGACGTGTCAAAACTGGTTGAAGCACAATGCATTACGACAGAGCGTGAATCGAGCTCGTATTTCTTGCGAATGTCGGTAGCCAAATTGGCCAGGCCACGGTGAGTGACCGACACCGCTTTGGGCCGGCCCGTGGAGCCGGAGGTGAAGATCATGTAAGCCCGATGATCGGCATGTGAGGGCTCGGCGTCGAAGGACGGCCCGAAAGCATCGGGGTTACGGTCCAAAAACAGCCACTCGAGGGCGTACGGCAACGAATTTCGCAGCCCGAAAGTCGTGAGCCCGATCTTCGGTTTGCATACACCCAGCATGTCCACGACCCGTTCGGCGGGGTGGGCCGGAACGATCGGTACGTATGTGGCTCCTACACGCGCCACAGCCCACATTGCCAGGACCGATTCGATGGATCGCGGGATCGCCACGACGACAACATCATCGGGGCCTACATCGACGGACTTCAACTGCCGACTCCAGAGTCCCGCCATCCGATCGAGGTGCCCGTAGGTCCACGATCTGTCACCGTCGGTGATGGCAACCGAATCGACAGCGCGGTGCACTGCGGAACGCAGAAGAGAATCAAGACTTCTGGGCTCGATCGAAGGCTCGCCACGCGCCGGCCTCGTGGCTCCCAGCTCGGCATCCGTCCACAGGGGCGGAGCAGGATGATCCGGCGGCGTGTCGACGAATGCCTCGAGAAACCGAACGAATCGATCATGATGCGCAGAAAGTTCGGCAGAGCTGTACAGCGCACCGTTGGCCTCGAGATCGACGCGAACGTTCCCTGTGTAACCGGGGTAGACGTTTAGCGCGATATCGTCGACCGGTCCGGTCGTGAGTATCTCGACGTGACCTCGTACCGCGCCCAAGGTCAGGGTCCTGTCGAACAACATGACATTGACGACCGGACCGAACGCTTGCACTCTTGACTGCCGTCGACCGTCAGTCAGAGCAGACATGTCCTCCCGGCGGTAACGTTGGTGCCGAAGTGCCTCGCTCAGTGCGCTTTCGACAACGCATACCGCCGAGGAGGGGGTCAATGCACCCACTCCGTGAAGTACCAGAGGAACCACGTTCGACATCGCGCCCGGCAACGATCTCGACGCAGCAGTCACTCGTCCGGATACCGGCAGAGACAAACACAGGTCGTCGACACCACACATCAGTGCGACGTATGACGCGAACGCCGATATCACGGTTGCTGCCGAGAGATCGGACAGTGGCACTGTGCCACTCGCTCGCAGCGTACTTCCCCAAGAAGTGCCCATCACACTCGTACCCAAGGACGGAAGTGAAGGAACTGACCGGAGTTTCTCGTGCCAGAATTCTCGATCGCGGCCACAGCGTTGTGATTCTCGGTATCGGCTTTCCTGGCGGGCAACCGCCGCCGCGCGATCCGCCACAACCGAGTCGACCTGATCCGGCCTCACCGGACCAGCGGACAGATAGATCTCGGCGGTGCGGCGCATCAGAAGTGCAGCGGAGTAACCGTCGAGTGCGATGTGATGCGCACGGTAGTACCAGAACCAGCGATGAGGGCCGACCTGCAACAGATTTGCGACGGTGAGGGCAGTATCCGGATCGAGAGTTGCCGTGCTCCACTCTCGATTCATCCACGTCTTCGCTGCCCGGACGGGATCGTCGTATCGACGGAAATCCAGCCTTCCGCCGACCAGTGTCAGATCAGGGTCTTCATCCAATTCGGGCACTCCATCCGTCACACGTAGACGAAGGCCCGCAACGCCGAACTCCCGGTGCGCGGCGACTGTCGATGATTCCAGCCGAGATGCGTCCAGTTCACCGTTCAGATCAACGAACTGAGCTATGACAAACGGCGACGCCGGGTCAAGGGACTGAGCGAACCACAACGAGCGTTGTGCGGCTGTCAACGGCGTCATCGTCTCGCTCGGATCACGACGATCTCCTCGGTGACCTGGTCAGGGTCGATGACGCCGATCGACTCCAGGTATCGCCTGCGCGACAGCAAGACCGGACCGAAAGGAATCGAGGTCCTCGAGACCACCGATGCCTCGAGTTCGTTGTCGGCGAGCAGTTCGACGGTGCGATCGATGCCGCTGAGTGCGGACTGGATCAGCAATATCGTGCCCTCCTTCTGCAGAACACCCGGTGCCGTCGCACATATGCGATCGAGCAACAGGCGTCCGTCGTTGCCTCCGTCCCAACTACGAGCACGGCCGGTGCGCGGCGCACGGTCGTCCACGGAAGGAACATAAGGCGGGTTCGAGACGACGAGGTCGAATCGACGACCGTGAAACGGGGTCAGGAGATCTCCGTGACGGGCGTGGATTCTGTGACCGCGGAGTCGCCCGTTCATCCAGGTGCACACCGCGGCACGTCGTGAGATATCCACGGCGAAAACCGTTCCCGCCCCGGCCTTGGCCGCACACACACTCAGCGCACCACTACCGGAGCACAGATCGAGAACCTGAGAAGACGCATCCAACTTCTCGGCGCGTACTGCGTCGGAAATAAGACGGGTATCGCTCTGAGGCGCATAGACACCGGGAAATCGAATCATCACACTGCGCTCCTGCCGTGGACTTACTCGGTGGATGTCTACGACTGCTCCTGCCAGACTGCCTTCGCTCCGCTCTCACCGATGCGATAGACCTGAACCATCGAACCCACTGCCGCGACAACTGCGATCGCCGCCATCGCGACTGTCACGACTCGGAGCAGCGTCGAACTGTCGGACAGTGAAGTTCGTGCGCTTCGCCACTCGGTGAATCTATTGGTATGCAGGACCCACCATGTCGCCGCGAACACGAACACCGCGATGGACCAGATCAGAAGTTGATCACCGAGTTCGGCGTGAATCTCGATCAACTCGCTGTGAGGCGAATTATGTTCGAGCCATTCACCTGCATCGGTGGTGATCGGTACGAGTATCAACGTGACGAGGGCGATGGCCGGTGGGAAGATCCCGAGCCTGCGCCGAGCACTCGGCCACAGAACGGAGCAGAGAACCAGAACCGCCGAGAGCGGAACCAACACGACAACGAAATGAACGAGGAGTGGGTGAGCGGGTAATCCGCCGATCGTGGTCAGGCCCATGTCGATCAACGTAGGCAGAATTTCTTGGAGAGTTCTGGGGACCCTGCTCGAACGTGCTCGGTGTCAACGAGCTACCGGCAGCACAATCTCGAAGGACGAGCCGACATCCGGTGTCGATTCGACGAAGACTTTCCCTCGGTGCGCGTGCGCGATCTCGCGAACCAAGGACAATCCGATGCCATATCGCCGGCTACCGGCGGGTTGAGTCGGGCCATGTGAGAATCGGTCGAACAGAACCGGAACCGCTTCAGGTTCGATTCCGATTCCCGTATCGCTCACGCGGATTCTGACGTGGTCGCGATCTCGCTCGACGCGGAGAAGGACGTGCCCTCCTGGACGCTCGTGAGCAAGTGCATTGTCGACAAGCGCGAGAACCGCTCGGCGCAAAGCCGATTCGATACCCAAGACCATTGGCTCTCCAGTCCCGGCCTTGCTCACGTCGACAGCAATGCCAGATTTCTGAGCATGATCGGCCACACTGTCACGGACCTTCTCACACACTGCCGCCATGTCCACTCGATTCCGGGGTTGTCCGCTGTCGTCCATTGATGCGGCCATCAACAGGTCCTCGATGACTTCGCCGAGGGCCCGAGTGTCGTCCACCAGCCCGTTGAGCTGCGAAACAAGCTCAGAAGACTCGAGCGAGTCTCCGCGTCGAGCCAAAAGTTGTGCACGGGTGTGCAGTACGGTCAACGGCGCACGTAGTTCGTGCGACGCATCGGCGACAAAACGACGTTGCAGCTCGAGCGCCTGCGTCAGCGGCTGAATCGCACGTCGGGACAACAACACCACCACGCCCACAGATGCAGCAATTCCGGTGAGTTCGGCAAATCCGAGTGCGAGAAGTAATCGTTGCCTTCCTGATTCATAGGGCTCGAGTGCCGCGATCACGACAACGCGACCTTCCGCACCGTCTGAGACGAGGGCCCTGAAGTTACTGTCACCATCGGTGAAATCCGAATACCCAGCAGGCGAATCCAAAAGTTCTGCGGCCCCGGTGGGGGCATGCACGCTCACGGTCTCCACGCCACCATTGGAACGAAAGGCCAGCGACATACCGGGTGGAGGATCGTCCGCATCGTCTGCTGTGGCTGCGACCTCGGTCAGTGCAGAACGAATCTGACGATCCTGTGCCCGCGCGTACCCCACGTAGGACACCGCTCCAACGATCAGCAACACGGCACCGAGAGCAATGGCGGCTTGGACCGCAGCTGAACGTCCGGCTCGCCGTAGGCGCACCTCGTCACCGAACCCGATCCCAGATGACTGCCTGTCCTTGTTTTTGCTGCGGTCAATCATGATCCGAGCCGGTATCCGAGTCCGTGGACGGTGGCTACGACGTTCCTGCCCAGTTTCCGCCTGAGATAGTGGACATAAGTGTCAACGGTGCCTGGAGTATCTGCACTTCCGAAGACACGCCCCAGAAGCTGAGTCCGAGAAAAGACTTGCCCAGGCGATGCGCACAGAAATCCGAGCAGTTCGCTCTCGCGTTCGGACAACGAGGTCACCGATCCGGACTCGGTGTCGGTAGCCGTTCGGTTCGCTCGATCGATTTCCCACCTTCCGACCACGATGGGCACTATGGAGGTTCGGCGACGCAACAGTGCACGCATTCGAGCCAACAACTCGGGGATCTCGAAGGGTTTGACCAAGTAGTCCTCGGCACCGGCATCGAGTCCCTCCACTCGATCGGCAACGGAACCGCGAGCAGTGAGGATCAACGACGGTACTGAGCAATCCCTCGCCCGGAGCGTTTTGAGCAATTCCACGCCGTCGATGACCGGTACTCCACGATCGAAGACGAAAGCATCGTAGGTGCGAGTCAACGCCAGATGCAGACCGACTTGTCCGTCGTGCGCCACGTCGACCTCGTGCCCTTCCTCCTCGAGGAGGTCCGCGAGCATGCCAGCCAATTGCCGGTCGTCCTCGACAAGGAGAATTCGTGGTTTCGTGCCCATGCCTGCGAGCCTGCCACGTCCGTTCTGAGAACTCTCCAAGATTGCAGCGCGATCGTGGAACTCGGAACTCTCCAACGGCACGACCGATTCCCTGCAGCTTCACAGCAGACATGCAGCCCTGGACAAGCACCTCGGCCGATTGTTGAGTTCTCAATCGAATCTTCGAGAGCAGGCATCATATGGATACACCGGAAGACGGATTTCGACGCACCCGAATCGTCACCGGGACCCTCGTGGCATTCGGAGTCGTGGGCGTTGTCGGCGGAACAGTACTTGCCTATTCGGATACGCAGGCCACGGCAATCACAGCGACCACAGACGAAACCAAGCAATCGAGCAGTGCACCTGGCGGCAGTTCGACTCCGAACTCGCAATCGAAAACTACCTCAACCGCGGCGGCACCGAAGACCTCGAGCGGAAGTTCTACTCCCCACGCTCGATCGGCCGGATCGTGACCACCTCCCCGATCGTCGCGAGTTCCATGTGGAGGGTGTGGGGCCTCGAAGCCTCGGTCGTGGTGACAAAACCCGAGGCGATTCCATCTGCCAGGTCGATAATCGACGAGCGCCTTCTCGAAATAGAATTGGCATGCAGTCGATTTCGTGACGATTCAGAGATTCGAGCTCTCGAAAAGTCGACAGGCCTACCGGTCGAAGTGAGTAGCACGCTTGCCCTGCTGATCCAGACAGCACTCGATGGCGCAGAGTGCACGGACGGCGCCGTCGACCCGACCATCGGCGCAGCGCTCGTCGCGCTCGGATACGACCGCGATTTCGCGCAGATCGAAGGCAGGGACGTGCCGATCAAGACATCGTTCGTCTCTACTCCGCAGTGGACCTCGGTCAAACTCGACGGACAAAAGGTCACAGTTCCCTCGGGCGTCCAACTCGACCTCGGGGCAACGGCAAAAGCACTTGCAGCAGACGAATGTGCGCACGCCGTCAGCATGTCACTCGACTGCGGAGTGCTTGTGTGCCTCGGCGGAGACATCGCTACCGCCGGACCGGCGCCGGACGGTGGGTGGATCGTTCTCGTCCAAGACGGCCACGACGCCCCGGCCGATACGGTCGCCATTCCAGGCGGGACATCCATCGCTACATCGAGCACCAGGAAGCGTCGATGGTCGCAAAATGGTAGACACGTGCACCACATAGTCGATCCGCGGAGCGGCACCAGCGTTGATGCCGCATGGCAGACAGTCACCGTCGGCGCGGACAGTTGTGTGTCCGCAAACCTCGCGAGCACCGCCTGCATCGTCCAAGGTTTCGAAGGTGCACGGAACCTCCTGAACACCGGGCTACCGGCGCGACTGGTGGATCGTGCAGGTGCGGTCCGCCTACTGAACGGATGGCCGACGGACGATGCTGTCGGCACCGGCAGAAGGCAACCCTAGTCGTGGACGAAGCACTGTGGGCATTGGGTCGAGGGACAGGTATCACCGCTCTCGTGTTCTTGACTGTGTCGATGATTCTCGGAATCGTCACGCGGTCCGGTAGGGCTCTACCGGGACTACCTCGATTCGGCGTGCAGAACGTACACAGGGCCGCCGCCTTGATCGGGGTGATCCTCGTAGTCGTACACATGCTGGCACTGTTGGCCGATCCGTACGCACAACTGAAACTCGTCGACTTCGCCTTCCCCTTCCTGGGCAACTATCGTGCCTTCTGGCTCGGACTGGGCACCCTTGCGTTCGATGTTCTGTTCGCGGTGTCCTTGACAGGACTGCTGCGAAATCACATAGGAAACAGCACTTTTCGACTCGTCCATTGGAGCGCGTACGCTCTCTGGCCGATCGCGTTCGCGCACGGACTGGGAAACGGAACGGACTCTGGACACACATGGTTTCTCGCCATCGCCATCGGATCAGCCGTCGCGGTGACCGGAGCAGTTCTCTGGCGAATCCGGACAGACTTCGTCGAATTCTCGACCCTGCGCCTCAGAGAAGGGACATGACGTGACAACCGAATCTACCGATGCCGGCCTTCTCGCCGCATGCTCACCCGATCTAGCCGCCCACACGGCCCTCCACGGCCACAACCCACGCCCGTCACGGGGTACCTTGAGCCGACAGCTCGCCGATGCGGGTCTCCACGGGAAAGGTGGGGCGGCATTTTCCACTGCGCGAAAACTCGATTCCGTAACTGGACGGCGTGTTGTGGTTATCGCAAACGGCAGCGAAGGCGAACCGCTCAGCGACAAGGATGCAGTACTACTCGAACGTGCGCCGCACCTCGTCCTCGACGGCTTACAACTCGTCGCACACGAGTGCGGAAGCGGAGAAACATACCTGTACGCAGGATCCCAGCAGCTTCACTTCCTACGGAATGCGTTGCAACAAAGAAGGACTGCCGGGCTGACCGAGCCCTTGGTCACACTCGTGGCTTCACCGAAGACATTTATCAGCGGCGAAACGTCCGCGGTAGTCGGAACGATCGAAGGCCGAGCACCCATTCCTCGAGACCGTTCGGTACACAGCACCGTGGCCGGGCTGGACGGTCGACCCACCGTGGTTCACAATGTCGAGACACTGGCACACATCGCACTCATCGCCCGATACGGACCCGAGTGGTTTCGCACGCGAGGGCTGGGCGGCGCGTCGGGGACCACCTTGATCACCCTGTCAGGTGATGTGACCGTGAGTGGTGTCGTCGAGATCCCGATGGGAATTCCATTGGATCAGTTGGTGACCCAGTATTCACGTACTGATACTCCGTCGATCAGAGCAGTCCTCGTCGGCGGGTTTCACGGAGGTTAGGTCGATGCGCAAGACTTGCCGACCACAAACATGACAACAACGGCTTTGGCGACGGTCGGTGCTTCGCCCGGCGCCGGAGTCATTCACGTACTGGGTCACGCAAGGTGTGGTCTGAAGACTTCAGCCGACATCGTTGAGTATCTCGCCGATCAAAGCGCTCGTCAGTGTGGACCGTGCATCAACGGAATGCCCCGAATGGCACGCGCGTTGTCCGATATTGCCTATCGCTCAGGGGCGGCCCACACCCAGGAGTCGATCCGATATCTGGCGGATCTGATCGAAGGGCGTGGGGCATGCAAACATCCGGACGGGACAGTGAGATTCGTGAAGAGTTCCCTTCGCGTTTTCCAGCACGATCTCCGAATGCACGCTGCAGGAGCCTGCGAGGTCGGCACACGGATGGGAGCGGCATCATGAGCGCAAGAACGCCCAAAGTCCTACACATCGATTGGACTACGTGTGAAGGTCGAGGACTGTGCACGGAGTTGCTGCCGACCCTGCTGACGCGTGACGAATGGGGATATCCACTCCCACACGATCGCCGACGTGAGCCGCACATCCCCACCGATCTCGAGACTGATGCCCAACGCGCCGTCAAACTTTGTCCCAGAGCCTCATTGAGGGTTCTCTCGGTTCGAGATCGATGAAAAACTGATTCCGTGCTCAGATCCGGACTTCGTAATCAGTCCTCACTGTCGACATCGATCATCGACCGCCGAGAGGCAGCGCTCCCCCGCCGACGGGATAGGGCGGCAGCGTTCCCACAAGCGTCGGTGTCAATGTGGTCGCAGACGGATCTGCACGACCGAGAGTGAATTTCCGAACTTCGGCACCCGTTCCGTTGCTGCCGCTGACGAGGAGATCCGCGCCGGCAGTCGTGCTCGTCGTGGCCACTCCCACACCCGACCCTGGAGCGGTGAACGGGTCGAAAGCTGCAACCTCCCGAAACGCCACGTCCGTCGAATGGTGATCTGGACTCTCGAGGTACATCTCGGGTGCACCGTCGAGCCTGGATCCACTCGAAAAGACGCGGATTGATCCTTCTCCTCCGAGCATGCCTGCCACTATCGACTTTGCGCCACCCTCGGCGCCGGCCACCCAACCCGTCGACAGAGACACCCCGTCGCGGTAGCCCTGGCCGAATGCCAAGAACTGTGATGTCGTTACAGGACCATTCGTATGACCTGCGTGTTCATCGGAGTCGCCCTCCGCAGCCGCAGTCGGTTCGTACAGGTCGTAGCGGAACGTCTTGATCAACGACTCCTCGCCCGGACCCGGTGCGGTCACGATGCTCGCTCGACCGGAGTGACTGTCAACCATTCCGGTTGCGAACGTGACTCCGCTACTCGATCCCGGGTACGGCGAGAACGAACCGAATTCTGCGGGTGCGGACCTCTTGTCCGCCGGAAGGTCGGTGGAGTAAATCTTGACCTGCGACTCCATCCCTGGGCCCGAGGCAACGATGATGTTGTCCGCCAGTGCGTTTCCGTCGATATCGACGCCGCCGATGTTCACTCCGCCACGAAAACCCACATCGAAGGGGGCGAATCTTGCCAACTCGTCGGTGAACGGCACGCCGCCGACTGCGTTGTACGCCACCACTTCCGGAGCCGAGCCTGCCCCTGTTCCAGCGACCAGATCAAGCACCATGTCTCCGTTCACGTCCGCCATCGCAACACTCGGGGTGCCTTCGAACGACGGGAAGGGCGTCACAGCGGTGATCAGTTTGTCGCCGTTGGCATCGAATATCTGCACCTTGGCGGGCACGCCGGCCGAACCAGGTACCGCGACGGCATACGTCGATACCTCGGGAATCACGCTGACGGTAGCCATCAAACCGTTGTCCTCGTGGTTGAGTCGGTGGCAATGGATGACAAAGGTTCCGGTGTACTCGGTGAACTTCGTCCGCAACGTCACCGATGCTGGTTCCAGCGCATTCTCGTTCTCGTCCGTCACCGGCGCCGGCACGTTCACGTTGTCGATTCCCCAGGGCTGAACGCCCGTCGTGGTACCTGCGACGGGATCCACAACTTCCGTTACCTGGAAGTCGTTGACGTGAATATGCATCGGGTGTTCGTCGTTGTTGAGGTTCGTGATCTTCCATTCCTCAACGGAATTCAGTCGCGGTTGAATCAGCGGAATGTTGGGGAACGTGTTGTCGGCGAATTCGTAGGTGAAGGCCTTCGGATCACTGTTGCTGGCCTTCTCGTTTCCGAACCCACCGGACACTGTGAGATTGCGGGTCACGTCGGGCGTCATCGCTGCGGTATCCACGAACGAGGTGTAGGTATCGAGCTTCTGTCCGAACTCGAATGGAGTCGTCTTTCCTTCACCCTCGTCTGGCGTCGCACGGATCAACTGCTGAGTCGGGAACGTGAAGAATCCGTCCGCGTAACTGATCACCGACGGGTCGACGGTGACGGTTCCGAGTTCGGCGGGCGGATTGTCGGTACCGTTGTTGGTGTAGAGAATGCCTGGATTGCTCACCGGCTTTGCACCTTCGAGCGGTGGCATCTCCAGCACCAGATCGCCGGACTCCGGCATCGTCACTGCGATTGCGTATCGCGAGGCCGGCGGAATCACCAGCCTGGTTCCGTCCCCATCCACGGGTGGCCTGACCTCGTCGAACGGGTTTCCGTCCTGCCCTACGATGGCGAACTTCGGATGGGCGCCGGTTGCGGTTTCCGTCAACGTGACCGGCATGTAGGCAAAGTCGCTGATGTTGGCAAGCACCCAGATCTCGGTCTGCCCCGGCTTCAGTTTCAGCGACGGCTGGAACTGACCGTTCACGGTGTACTGCACATCGCGTTGGTTGTCCGGCAGTGAGGGATCGGCCGGTACAGTCGTCGATTCACCCACAAAGCTCTGCAGATTGCCTGGAACGAATTGATTCTGTCCACGATGATTGGCCGGGGACAACGGTCCGGTATACCAGTTGGTGAAATACTGCGCGCCCTCGGTGGTGTCCGAGAAATTCACCGGAGCAAGGCTCGGACGGTACGTCCCGTCGGCTAGTTCCGTACCGGCGGGTGGCGTCAACGTACTGACGAATTGGGGCCAGTTCGCGTCGTTGAGCTGTAGGCCCTTTCCTTTGCGGTCGAATACGAAGTTGTACTGCAGTGCCATATCGCGAATCGGAACGTCGTTTGCCGTCACGACAGGCAGATTGCCGTCCGGCCGGCCGATTTCCAGTAGCCCGGCCAGGCCCATGTACGTCTGCTGGGCGGTGAGGGTGTGCCGGTGACTGTGATACCAGTACAGACCGTTCGGCATCGTCCCCGGAATCGCGTAGTCGTACACGTTTCCCTGGCCGGCGGGAATGTTGAGCAACACGTTGTCCGCATTGCCGTCCGGACTCACGTGCACTCCGTGCGTGTGCAGATTCAGCGGAGCCGACGTCAGCGCCGGCGGATAGATCGGCACGTCCCCGCCCGCCGGTGTGAATGCCGGATCGTAGAAGTCCTGGATCGTGAGATCCTGCAAATCGTTGTCGTAATGAATGATCAATCGCTCTCCGGGATTGACGCGGAGAGTCGGCGCCGGATAGACGTCACTCGCCGAGGTCGATCCGTCCGACGCCGTACCGCGGATGACCTCGTACCCGAAGAGCAGAAAATTCGACACGGGCGCCGAAGCGGTATCGAGCGGAATCACTCCCTGATGAGCGGACAAGCGCACCTCGAGAACACCATCTCGGCTACTCAGTTTCACCGGCTCCCGATAGTCGACGGCGGTTCCGCCAGAGCCGTAATTGCCGCCCACCTCGGGCGCCGATTCACCGGAGGTACACGCGGCCAACGCCATCGTCATGGACACCACTACTGCTGCGGCTAACGACTTTCCTCGCAGTGTGATCACTGGTTTCCCCGTTCCATGGTGGCGTGAGATACGTCCGATCAGCGCTCACCAGCCTATCGAGAAAACATGGGCTGAACAGGATATTCACGATAAATCGCCCACCTAAGGCCTGCGTGAGTGCTGCACCTTGCAAGCAGTCTCAGCAAACCGATCAGAAATCGAGAAGCACAGCCACGGGACCCGCAATTACGTTGAAAAACATGAACACACCACAGAAGTCCACTTCCGACCACACGTCGTCGATCCACACATCAGCAGGGAGCGCCCAGATGACCACCGCGCAATCCGTGATCCTCGACGTTCCCGACCTCGCGGCAGCCGAAGCCTTCTACAACGCTCTCGGCGTCGGAGATCGAATCCAGCTACACGAATCGAACGAACCGACAACAGGGTTTCGTGGGTACACCCTTTCGCTCGTCGTCTCTCGACCTAACATCGTCGACGCCTTCGTCGGCGCAGCACTCGCAGCCGGTGCCACCGCCTTGAAGCCTGTCAAGAAATCCCTCTGGGGATACGGCGGAGTCGTCCAGGCTCCAGACGGTTCCATCTGGAAGATCGCCACGTCGTCGAAGAAGAACGACGGGCCGGCCACCCGCACGATCGACAGCCTCGTGCTGCTACTCGGCGCCGAAGACGTCAAGGCCAGCAAGCAGTTCTACCTCGACCGCGGACTCGAGGTGTCCAAGAGCTTCGGTCGCAAGTACGTCGAATTCACCAGTGCAGCAAACAATGTGACACTCGCACTGTATGGTCGCCGCGCTTTGGCAAAGGATGCCGGGGTTGCTCCGGAAGGCACCGGATCACACCGTCTGACCGTTGCCGGCGCGTCTGAAACCTTCACAGACCCAGACGGTTTCGCCTGGGAAGCCGCCTGCGCTTGACATCAAGCACAGATCACCGGGAAGGCGGCCGGTATCAGACTTCGGAGTTGGCCGCGTCATGCGCCGGGTACGCATGCACCAAGGCAGTAGCGAGTTTGGGCACCGCGTGAGTGAGCGAATGCTCGGCGCTGTGTGCAATCGCATGAGCTTCGGCAAGTGTTGCCCGGGGATCGATGTCGAGTTCTGCATCGGCATGCAGTCGGTGTCCGATCCACCGCATCTTCAGATCACGAACACCGAGGACTCCAGGTTCGTGCATCAATGCATGCTCTGCGTCGTCCACCAACTCAGGTTCGACGCCGTCCATCAACCTCCGGAAGACGTCTCGCGCTGCAGTCCTGAGCACCGCCACGATGGCAACGGTGATGACAAGGCCGATGATCGGATCTGCCAACGGGAAACCCAGCGCAACTCCCCCCGCCCCCAGAAGGACTGCGAGCGAAGTGAATCCGTCGGTCCGAGCATGCAATCCATCGGCCACCAGGGCCGCTGAACCGATTTGCCTGCCGACCCTGATCCGATACAACGCCACCAATTCGTTTCCGATGAAACCGATCAAACCTGCCGCCGCTACCCAACCGAGGTGCTCGATCTCGACCGGGTTGATCAATCGCCTCACCGCCTCGACACCGGCGATCACTGCCGACAGTGCGATCATGGCGAGCACGAACAGTCCGGCCAAATCCTCCGCACGCCCGAAACCATAGGTATAGCGCCTGGTCGCAGCGCGCCGACCGAGCGCGAAGGCAATCCAGAGTGGGACTGCCGTGAGCGCGTCGGAGAAGTTGTGAATGGTGTCCGCCAGCAGCGCCACCGAACCCGAGATCGCCACGATCGCGACCTGAGCAACTGCGGTGACTCCGAGCGCAACAAGACTGATCTTGACCGCCCGGATGCCGATTACGCTCGATTCCAATGCGTCGTCGACACTGTCGGCAGCGTCGTGACTGTGCGGCGAGAACACTTCGCGGACTGCCGATCGAAATCCCTTCGGCCCGTGGACATGGCGGTGGCCGTGGCCGTGGCCGTGGGACGTCTTGGGTTCGTGCGTCACGACGCACCTTCTTCTTGATCGGTCCGATCGACGTTCGCCGAGCGCTCCGGGTGTATCTCCCGAAGCTCACCTTCACTACGGTGATGCCCCGGCAATCCGGGTCCGGCATGCTCCGCATTGAAGACCGCGTCCGTAACCAGTTGGCGCACATGGTCGTTCTCCAGGCGATAGAACACCGTCGTACCATCGCGGCGGGTTCGTACCAACCTTGCCATGCGCAATTTCGCCAGGTGCTGCGACACCGAGGGCGCCGGCTTGCCGACGCGTTCCGCCAGTTCGTTCACCGAGCACTCGCGGTCGACCAATGCCCACAAGACCTGCACACGGGTTGCGTCGGCCAGCATGCGGAACACCTCGACGACGAGGTCGACTTGATCATCGGGAAGCTTGCGGCGACAAACACCACTATCTGCGTTCATACGTAGATAGTAGATCATGCTGGACGCCGAAGATGACCTCTCGTCGATTCACCAGTTGTGCAAAGCTTGGCGGCAGAGCCCTTCGCCACTCGCAGACCGGGAGACAACGATGAGTACCGACGATTGGAACGCAGGAATCATTGCGGAATTTCGGGAGAACGAGGGCAAGGTAGGCGGCCCCTTCGAAGGTGCGCCCATGGTGTTGGTCCACCACACAGGACGCAAATCCGGACGCGATTTCGTGAGTCCCATGATGTATCTGGCAGACGAGCAGGATCCGAAGACCATCTACGTTTTTGCATCCAAGGCCGGTGCCCCGACCAATCCCGACTGGTACTACAACCTCGTTGCCACCGACCAGGCAGAGGTCGAGATCGGCACCGAAACATACCCGGTCTCCGTCAGCGAAGTAACCGGCGAGAAGCGTGACCGCATCTACGACGAGCAGGCCAGTCGATACCCGGGATTTGCCGAATACGCGGAGAAGACCGCTGGGATCCGCACAATCCCGGTGGTAGCCCTGACTCGCGCGTAAATCCTGGTAGCACCTCCCAGTCGTTTCCATTCGGAAACGGCTGGGATCGTTTGTACGGAATCAGGTCGCTGAAGAGGCTTTGACCTCACCCTTCGCATGCCGTCCGAGCAGCACGTATCCTACCCAGGATCCGACAACCACTGTCGCCGCGAGCGCCTGTACAAGGCCTTCGATACTCGCCGGATAGAACACGCCGGTGATGTAGTGCGAGATGAATCCGGTGGACGGCAACTCCGCGATCCCGGCCATCCGGCGGGCCCAGTTCTCGAGATTGGTCAGCGGGCAGTCGTATCCGACCGCTATCGAACCGACTCCCCAGACGACTGCAAGAAGGTGGAAACCGATGGTACGACGCCACTTCCACGCCACGAATCCACCCAGCACCACATAGAGGACAAACCCGAAGTGAACGAACACCGTTACTACTTCGATGAGCCGATACACCATCGTCGTCTCCGCTCGTGGCGCGGAAGTCCCGCAACAACCAGACTAATCCGATGTTAGTCCTCGTAGAGGTGATCTACCCGGTGTATGCAGCGGTCGTGCGAGCCGCGGCGGCTGCAGCCGCATCCGGGTCGTCGCCCGATGCGATCGCAGCTTCGGCCCACAGTTCACTGCTTCCCGCGATGAATGCCTTGGCCTCGTCGCTCGCCGACCACTCGGGTGTCTCGAGTGGCGTCGCGATCCCCAGTTCCACGTGTCGAGCCAGCCCGAGCAGTCCCATGTCCCACCCGACGCCGACGGCACCTGGACCGTACTCGGCCCACCGATCCGGCTCCACGTCCGCGGCATGTTCGAAATCGAACAGCGTTGCACCACTGCCCTTTTCGGCGAGATTTACAGTCACATAGCTCACATCGCCGCCATATTCCCAGGTGATGCGAAGAGTTCGAGGAGCTTCGCACGCCAAAATCTCGCCGCCGGCGTTGCCCTCGAGCTGATAGTGGCCGCCGATCATGGCTTCTCCCGCGACCGGCATGAACCATTGGCGAATGCGGTCGAACTCGGTGATCGCCGCCCAGACCGTGCCTATTGGTGCCGCGAGAGTCCGCGACATGCGCAGCATGCGCGTTTTCCCCTCGTCTCCGCCGAACGGGCCCAGTTCTCGCGCCACCAACTGCAACGAATCAACTGCTTTGTCGACCATGAGACTCCTCGGTTCGAGCGAAACTTTCAGCTCAGTCGCTGCTGTAGATGTACCGCTACCTCTTCTCCAGCGGCGCTCTTGCCGATCGCCTTGCACAGCGCCACGCGCAGCGGAAGCCAGTGCGGTCCGTCACCGGAGGGCATCAGCGTCGCCTCGAAGGGATGCTCACCATCGAGGGTCCCGACCACCTTCACAGCGCGTCTGGTTCCCAGAATTTCCGCCGAGCCGGGCACGGCCAAGAACGTTGCGAACGCACCGTCTTTCTCGATGGGAGCGGTGAACGAGTAATCGAGCGGTTGTGGAGTCTTGTCAGTGGCCATCTCGCGTCACTGCTCAGCAGCGAGCAGGACGTCGGTGTCGAAACACGTGTGAGTGCCGGTGTGGCACGCGGCGCCCTCCTGATCGACGATCAGCAAGACGGAATCGCCGTCACAGTCGAGTCGCACCTCGTGGACGTACTGGGTGTGCCCCGACGTCTCACCCTTGACCCAGTACTGCTGCCGCGAGCGCGAATAGTACGTCCCCTTACGGGTTTCCAGTGTTCGCGCGAGCGCTTCGTCGTCCATCCACGCGACCATCAGCACATCACCGGTCGACTTCTCCTGCGCAACCGCGCTGAACAGTCCGGCGTCGTTTCGCTTCAGCTTCGCCGCGATTGCGGGATCAAGACTCATATGACGTTTATACCTTCCACCTGTGACTTCCGTGGAATTCCCCTGCACGGCCGCCCTAGAATGGAAGTTCCTTCGCTTCTCTCGCTCTGGAAGAAGATCCGACATGAACCATCAACGTCATGACGGTCCGCACCCGGAGTACATCTGCCATCTCGCGAACCTGAGTACCGATCGCGTCCGAACCCGCCACGTCGTTCTCGGCATCGACCCAGGTGCTACCAGCAAGAATGTACTCAGCTACGCACTGACGCTTGCCGCCAAGGAGGATTCAGCCCTCCACGTCGTTCACTGCATCACGTCCGAGGACCTACCTGTCGAAACCGACTCACCAGAATTCGAAACGCGTCTGCACGACGAGATGGTGTCGCAACGCGAGCAGACAACCTCGGCACTTGCCTCGCACGCCGACACCTGGACGTACGACTGCACCTATGGAGACCCGGCCGGTGTCATTCTCGCAACCGCGGACAAATACGACGCATTTACCATCGTGATCGGATCTCCGCGAAAAGGCGCTGCCTCCGCGGTGAGCCGACTGATGCACATCTCGGTCACTTCCCGACTGAACCGGCAGAACCGTTATCCCGTGATATCGGTTCCGACCGGAGTCAGCTCGGCAAGATAGCCGAACGCGGGACAAGCCCGCCTAGATGATCGAATAGTCCTCGAGCGGAAAGCGTTTCGCTTCGACGAACGCATTCCGTGTAGACGTGGGCCGCAGAATCGCAGCCTCGCCGTGCTGATTGAAGTAATAGCTTCGTGCAGTCTGGCAACTACCGCCGTAGAAGACGGAGTCCGCCAGGTTCTCGGTCATCCGGTCGAGGAACTCGGCGTTGGCAGTTTCGGTGACCTCGAATGTTTCCGCGCCGCGCCGTTTCACCTCGCCGAACAGTCGATCCATGTGCTGCATCTGGGATTCGATCGTCGTGAAGTAGGACAACCCGCTGTACGAGTACGGACTGGCGAGCGTGAGGAAATTGGGGAAATACGGAACCGCGACCCCTTCGTAGGCCTGGAAACGGTTGTCGCGCCACCACTTACCGAGGTTTCGTCCCTCTCGACCGATAACCTCGATGGCTGGAAAATTCACATCCCAGAGGTTGAATCCCGTTGCCAGCACCAAGGTGTCGATCTCGGTCTTGCGACCGTCGGCGGTGACGATTCCGTCGGCAGCGATGTGGTCGATCGGCGTCGTTTCGAGATGCACGTTGTCCTTGGTGAACGTACGGAAGTAGCTGTTGGAAAATGTGGGACGCTTGCACCCGAAGTCGTAGTCCGGTGTGAGTTGTTTGCGAAGGCTGGCGTCGCTGACCTGGGACCGCAGAAACGCACGTGATGCGGCCGCCGCACCCTTGTTCAACAGTTTGACCTGCTTGTAGTGCAGGACCGCGCTGACCATGATCATTTCTAGGATCGACGAACTGACAGCGCGCGCGATTCGCTGGGTGAGCGGAATACGCGAGAACAGCTTCTGCACTGCATTCGGAATGGGGACGTCGATCTTGGGAACCACCCAGATCGGCGTGCGCTGGTAGACGGTCAACTCTGCGGCCTGACGCGCCACCTCGGGGATCAACTGCACAGCGGTGGCGCCGGTTCCGATGATTGCGGTCTTGGTGCCGGACAGATCGTAGGAATCGTCCCAGGCCGTGGTGTGGATGATCTTGCCGGCGAAGTCGTCGATACCGGAGATGTCGGGCCGATGCGGTTGCGAGAGGAAACCCGTCGCAGTCAGGAGGTACTTGGCAGTGATGTCCGGCGCGCCTTCGACGGATACGGCCCAGTGCGAGGAATCCTCGTCCCAGCGGGCTCCGTTGACCACGGCACCGAACGTCATGTGCTTCCGCAGATCGTACTTGTCCGCGACGTGGTCGGCGTACTTCTTCAGTTCCGCGCCCGGTGCGAAAAGCCTGGACCAGTTCGGATTGGGCTCGAACGAATACGAGTAGGTGACCGACGCGATGTCGACAGCCAGACCGGGATAGCGGTTGACGTGCCAGGTTCCACCCAGATCGTCCTCGCGCTCGAGGATCGCCAGGTTGTTCAGGCCCAGCCGCTTGAGTTGAATGGCCGCACCCATTCCGCCGAAGCCCGCCCCCACTACTACTGCGTCGTACTGCACTGCCATCGGAGAATCCCTCTCGTGAACTGCACATCAGAAAAACTGCACATCAGAAACTGACACGTCATTCCGTTATTGAGAACGGTATCATTCCTGATGTGACGAAGGCCATGACCAGAGCGGAACGAAAAAAGGCGGAATTGCGCCGCGAGATCATCGACGCATCATTCGAGTGCTTCGCCCAGCGCGGCTATCACGCAACCGGAATTGCCGACATCGCAACAACTCTCGGAATCGGCCACGGGACCTTCTACCGGTACTTCGAGAACAAGCGCGACATCATCGATCACGTCATCGACGACCTCGTCGCAAAGATCATCAGCGCACTGGCCACCGAGAATGCTCCCGACGCCGCCAGCACACTGGACGAGTACCGCGCCCAAGTGGGACGGATCGCCGAGGCGCTCCCCCGCATCTTCTTCGACGACCCCCGCATCCCGCGGGTTCTGCTGTTCGAGACGACGGGCGTCGACGCCGATCTGACGGGCCGGATGCTCGATCTACTCGACCAGTCGGCATCGTTGACCGCGGCGTACCTGCACCACGGAGTCGAATGCGGCTATCTACGCGCCGACCTCGATGTCGACAACACTGCCCACGCCGTCAACGGCATGATGCTGGCAAGTGCGATTCAAGGATTGCGAGCCGGTTCGTCCGTCGACTGCACGGCGTTGAACCAAGCCATCAGCCGCCTCATGTTCGACGGAATCCGCGCCGAGAACGCCTAGCGAACGACGATTCCCTCGGCACGCATCGCATCCTTGACCTCCGGGATGCTCAGATCGCCGAAGTGGAAGACACTTGCTGCGAGAACTGCGTCTGCGCCCGCTTCGACAG
Source organism: Rhodococcus sp. MPR-R1B (assembly GCF_058793255.1). Lineage (NCBI taxonomy): Bacteria > Bacillati > Actinomycetota > Actinomycetes > Mycobacteriales > Nocardiaceae > Rhodococcus > Rhodococcus sp. MPR-R1B. The sequence goes on along the minus strand of NZ_JBXAFO010000009.1, from coordinate 205,730 downwards.
CCGGGGCAAAGTGCTCGACCAGGCCGGCACCGCCACTGGCGATCACCGGTACGTGGACTGCCGCCCGGACAGCGCGGATCATCAGAAGGTCGAAGCCCGCTTTGGTGCCGTCGGCATCCATCGAGTTGAGCAGGATCTCCCCCACTCCCAACTCTGCACCACGCTCGGCCCACTCGACAGCGTCGATCCCGGTGCCGCGCTTGCCCCCGTGCGTCGTGACCTCCCACCCCGACGGTGTGTCCGGCTGCCCCTGGGGAACGGTGCGGGCATCGACCGAGAGGACGATGCACTGCGAGCCGAAACGCTCACTCAGTTCCTTCAGCAGTTCCGGGCGCGCAATCGCCGCGGTGTTCACGCTGACCTTGTCGGCACCGGCACGCAGCAGACGATCGACATCCGCGACCGTGCGCACTCCACCGCCGACGGTCAGAGGAATGAAAACCTGCTCGGCAGTGCGACTTACGACGTCGAGCATCGTGCCGCGATCCGACGTGGAGGCGGTCACGTCCAGGAAGGTCAGTTCGTCGGCGCCCTGAGCGTCGTACGCTGCCGCGAGTTCCACCGGATCTCCGGCGTCGCGAAGATTCTCGAAATTGACACCCTTGACCACTCGCCCGGCGTCGACGTCGAGGCACGGAATCACACGAACTGCGAGGGTCATGACTGTGGTCCTCCTGAGGACGAAGCGCGCGGATCACCGAGCGCGTTGAGGATATCGAGAATCTCACCGTGGATGCCCGGAGCGGCAGCGAGCACCGACTCCGATTCTACGGTCCACGGGCGGCCGGCCAGGTCGGTGACCACCCCGCCCGCACCGCGAACGAGCGCGACCCCGGCCGCGTTGTCCCACGCGTTGCGGCCGTAGACGATCGCACCGCCCAGGATGCCGGCCGCGGTGAAGGCCAGATCGACTCCGGTTGAACCGTGTATCCGGATCCGCGAGGACACCTTGCTGATCTCGGCGAGGAGGTCGAGACGGAAACTGCCGGGGATCCGCCCTCGACTGTTGACGTTGAGCGCACCCAAGCCGACGATCGACGACGCCAGATCGGTTGGCTCCAGCGGCGGTACGGCGATTCCATTGACCAACAACGGACCGCCGGCGCGAGTCGCGTACGTGTGACCGATCAATGGAAGCCAGGTCAATCCGAGCACCGGGACACCGTCGTCGAGAAGCGCCAACAACGTTCCGGCAGTGGGCAATCCGGCCGAGTAGTTGAAAGTACCGTCAACGGGGTCGAGAACCCAGACGAGCCCGGAACCGACGTCGGGACCGCCGAATTCCTCGCCGTGCACCTCGATGCCGGTCTGCTCGAACAACTCCGCGGTCAACCGCTTCTCGAGCGCAAGATCGACCTCGGTGGCAAAATCACCCCAGCCCTTGCGGACCGCACTCGGGGCGCCGACACCGGAGACGAACTGATCGTGGACGCCGTCGAGAAGCCGACCCGCAATCGCGAGAAGTTCGTCGAGGTCACGCGTCGGAGTCATCTGGAAAATCTATCCGGAAACTGCTGCCAGTGCTTCGGGGAGAGTGAAGCGACCGGCATACAATGCCTTGCCCACGATCGCGCCCTCGACACCCTGATCAACCAGGCTGGAAATGGCGAGTAGATCCTCGATGGTCGACACACCACCGGAGGCGACGACGTGCGCGTCGGTGACCGCGCAGACCTGGCTGAGAAGTTCGAGATTGGGACCGGTGAGTGTGCCGTCCTTGGAGACGTCGGTGACGACGTAACGAGTGCAGCCGTCACGGTCCAGACGCGCGAGGGTCTCCCACAGATCGCCGCCGTCGGTGACCCAGCCGCGACCACGGGTGCGGTACCGACCGTCGACGAGACGAACATCGAGGCCGACAGCGATCTTGTCGCCGTACTTGGCCAATGCACGCGCACACCACTCGGGATCCTCGATAGCGGCAGTACCGAGATTCACGCGAGCACAGCCGGTGGCCAGTGCGGCTTCCAGGGAAGCGTCGTCGCGGATTCCACCGGACAGTTCCACCTTGACCGTCAGGTCGCCGATGACGCCGGCCAACAGTTCACTGTTGGACCCACGCCCGAAAGCAGCGTCGAGGTCGACAAGATGCACCCATTCGGCACCGTCGTTCTGCCACGCAAGAGCAGCGTCGCGGGGCGACCCGTAACCGGTCTCACTTCCCGCCTCTCCTTGCACGAGGCGAACAGCTTCACCGTTGACGACATCTACAGCAGGCAAAAGGACCAGGCTCACGTGCGGTAACCCTAGTAGGTCAGGACCTCGAACCGTCTTCCGGGTCACCGAACGCTTTTCGGGTCATCCGCTTGGATACGACGCCCATTGCCGCAATCGCAGCGACGACCCCCACGAGACCGATCACGAGGCCGACGCCCGGCGATGGTTTGAGAACAACGATGACGACGGTTGCGACCGCCAGCGCAGCCACAGCGGCGCCGAGCGAGAACAACGCCAGACGGGCGAGGGAGAAATCGTCACCGCGGTTCGGTCCGGATCCCCCGGTCACAAACTCTGCACCCAGTTGCTCAGCAACTCGGCGCCTGCGTCACCGGATTTCTCGGGGTGGAACTGCGTTGCCGACAACGCACCGTTCTCGACGGCAGCGAGGAACTTTCCGCCGTGATCGGCCCATGTCAGCTTCGGGGGTGCAATGTGCTCGGACGGCGCGAGCTCCCAACTCTGCACACCGTAGGAATGGACGAAGTAGAAGCGGGTATCGGCGTCTATGCCCTTGAACAGGGTGCTGGACTCCGGCGCCTCCACGGTGTTCCAGCCCATGTGCGGCAAAACCTCTGCTTGGAGCCTCTCGACGGTGCCGGGCCATTCGCCACAGCCCTCCGCCTCGACACCGAATTCGACTCCCCGGTCGAACAGAATCTGCATGCCGACGCAGATGCCCAGCACCGGTCGGCCACCGGCCAGGCGTCTGCCGATGATTCGGTCACCCTGCACTGCACGCAGACCTTCCATGCAGGCCGCGAACGCGCCGACGCCGGGCACCACGAGACCGTCGGCCGCCAGTGCAACCTTCATGTCGTTGGTCACCTCCACCTGCGCCCCGGTGCGCGCCAGTGCGCGAGTGGCCGAATGCAGGTTGCCGGAGCCGTAATCGAGTACAGCAATCGTGGAAGCGCTCATGCCCCAACTCTATCGGGCAACCCTGCTGCCGATCACTTTGCCGCCTGCGGCCAGTGCCGGGAGGAGCGCGACAACTACCGCGGAGACCGCGAAGACCCACGCATAGCCGGCAGTCGTGGCCACGAATCCCAACGCCAGTGCACCGATTCCGGTGCCGGCGTCGTAGCCGATGTTCCAGATCGCGCTGGCGGATCCGAGTTGCCTCGGGCCGGCAGCCTGAAACGCCATGACCAAGGATTCGTTCTGCACCGCCCCGAACCCGAGCCCGAAAAGGACCGCCGCGCAGAACAAGACCGGCGTCGACCCGCCGTCGACGTTGATCGCGAACAGCACCAATCCGATGGTCGACGACGCCAATGCCGGCGCGAGTGTCCGACCACTGCCGAGACGATCGGCGATCAGTCCCGCCGAGTACCGGCCGACCAACATCGACCCACTGGCGGTCGCCAACACCACTCCAGCAACGGCCGCACGCTCCGAGATTGCGATCGGCAGTAGAGACGACAATCCGCCGAACGAGGCGGACACACACGCCAGAGCGAGCACCGGAACCAAGACGGCGAACACACTCAGTCGAACGGATTCCCCGGTCGGCTGGGCGAAGATCTTCGGCAACCCGGCAATGGCCACCAGCGCGAGCGCCGGGATCAGCGCACCGAGAACGAACACCGGTGTTGCCGACCACCGTTCCATGATCGCAAGCCCCAGCGGAAGCCCCGCCATTTGTGACGCTGCGATCGCGATTCCCTGGGCACCGGTGGCACGGCCCAGAATTCGTTTGGGCGCCAACTCGGCCACGAGCGCGCTGCCTGCGACCGTCAGCATGCCGAAACCGATTCCTCGCACCGCGGAAACCGCCAGGACGGGGCCGGCGTCGGCCGAGATCAACAGCACCAACGACGGTGGACCGAGGAGCAGACACCCGACCGCCAGCACGCGCCGGTAGCCCTGCGTCCGCAACAACCGAGGCACGAGCAGTTGCGTCAAGACCGTGGCCGCCATGAAGACACCGGTCACCGATCCGGCAAGCGCATCCGATCCGCCGGACTGCGCAGCCAGCAACGGCACCACCGGCAACAGCAACGACCAGCCACCGAAAGCTGCTGCCGCCATGATCAGGACACCGATCATGCCCGGAGTGCGAAGCAACCCCGGCGATGGAGCAGGATCTTGCGTCTCAGACACAGTCACTTTTCGCGTCACAGACGCAGTGCGCCCGCTACCGCCGCCAGAACCGCCAACGCCAGAAGGATTCCCGACGCAAGCTTGTTGACCTTGAACATCGAGTAGGCGCCGCCCACGGCAATACCCGCGCCGATGAACAGCAGATAGGTGAAGAGGACGCTCACAGTGTGCCCTTCGTCGACGGCACGCCACTCACGCGCGGATCCGGCTCGACCGCCTCACGCAGAGCGCGCGCAACGGCCTTGTACTCGGCTTCGGTGATGTGATGCTGATCGCGGCCGTACAGAACCCGAACGTGCAGTGCGATACGTGCATTCAATGCGATCGACTCGAACACGTGGCGGTTGATCACCGCGTGATACGGAACGCCCGGGTACCCGCCGATGACGGAATGCACCATGTAGTCGGGCTCACCGGTGTGCACGCAGTACGGGCGACCGGAGACGTCGACCGACGCGTGCGCCAGCGTTTCGTCCATCGGGATGAAAGCGTCGCCGAAACGACGGATGCCCTTCTTGTCGCCGAGAGCCTGGCCGAGCGCCTGGCCGAAAACGATCGCGGTGTCCTCGACGGTGTGGTGAGCGTCGATCTCGACGTCACCCTTCGCCTTGACGTCGAGATCGAAGCTGGCGTGCGTACCCAGGGCGTTGAGCATGTGGTCGAAGAACGGAACGCCGGTGGAGACGTCGACGATGCCGGTCCCGTCCAGATTCAGTTCGACGACGATGCTTGATTCCCGAGTTGTTCGTTCGATCCGCGCGATGCGATCGCTCATGCCGTCTCTCCTGAATTCGTGTCGACCAGCTGGGTGCCTGCGATTTCGTCACTGGCCTTGATGAACGCGTCGTTCTCGGCTTCGAGTCCCACGGTGGCCCGCAGGTATCCGGGGATGCCGATGTCGCGGATGAGAACCCCGCGGTCGAGGTATTCCTTCCACGCCTGTGCACTGTCGGTGAACTGACCGAACAAGATGAAGTTCGCGTCACTGGGAATCACTCGGAAACCGTTGTCCGCCAGCGCCTTCGACACTCGATCGCGCTCGGCGGACAAGGCGTGCACACTGCCGAGGGTCTCGTCGGCGTGACGCAGGGCGGCACGTGCCGCCGCTTGCGTGACCACCGAGAGGTGATACGGCAAGCGCACCAACAACAGTGCGTCGATGAACGCGGGAGCGGCGGCGAGGTAGCCGAGTCGGCCACCGGCAAACGCGAAAGCCTTGCTCATGGTGCGGGTCACAACCAGCTTGGCTGGGAACTCCTCGATCAGCGTCATCGCGCTGGGGGCAGCGGAGAACTCCGCGTACGCCTCGTCGACGATCACGATGCCCGGCGCCACGTCGAGGATGCGTCGCAGTTCCGCAATGCCGACGCTGTGTCCGGTCGGGTTGTTGGGGCTGGTCACGAACACGACGTCGGGTCGACGTTCCGCAATCACGGTGACGGCAGCATCCACGTCGAGTGCGAAGTCGTCCCGACGGAAGACCTCGACCCACTCGGTATCGGTACCGTCGGCGATGATCGGGTGCATCGAGTACGAAGGCACAAAACCCATCGCGCTACGTCCCGGACCTGCGAACGCCTGAAGAAGTTGCTGCAGAATCTCGTTCGATCCGTTTGCCGCCCACAGATTGTCGACGGTGACCGGTACACCTGTCTGCTTCGCCAGGTACGCCGCCAGATCCGTCCGCAATGCGACAGCGTCACGGTCGGGGTAGCGGTGCAGTTCCTTCGCGGCTTCGCGCACGGATTCGGCCACATCGTCGATGAGCGCCTGGGTCGGCGGATGCGGGTTCTCGTTCGTGTTGAGCTGAACCGGAACCGTCAACTGCGGTGCGCCGTACGCCGACTTTCCACGCAGGTTCTCGCGAATCGGAAGGGCGTCGACCGAAATCGACTCTCCAGGAGCACTACTCATCGCAGAGCCTCGAATCGCAGACGCACAGCCTCGCCGTGAGCCGGCAGGTCCTCCGCATTGGCCAGCGTGATGACGTGTCCGGCAACGTCTTTCAGTGCAGACTCGGAGTAGTCGATCACGTGGATTCCACGAAGGAACGTCTGCACACTCAGACCGGAGGAGTGGCGTGCACACCCGGCCGTCGGCAGAACGTGGTTGGAGCCGGCGCAGTAGTCGCCGAGACTGACCGGCGCCCACGGGCCGACGAACACGGCACCAGCGCTGGTGACCTGAGCTGCCACCCCCGTTGCATCCTCGGTCTGGATCTCGAGGTGCTCTGCCGCATACGCATTGACGACGCGCAGACCAGCGGAAACATCAGAAACGAGCACCGTGCCCGACTGGCTGCCGGTCAGCGCCGTGGTGACGCGCTCGCGATGCTTGGTGATCTCGAGCTGCGCAGCCAGAGCCTTGTCGACCGCGTCGGCCAAGTCGACGCTGGTCGTGACAAGAACGCTGGCGGCCATCACGTCGTGCTCGGCCTGGCTGATGAGATCGGCGGCAACGTGGACCGGGTCAGCGGTGTGGTCGGCGAGGATCGCGATCTCGGTGGGACCGGCTTCCGCGTCGATGCCGACCAGTCCGCGGCACAGACGCTTGGCGGCAGTGACATAGATGTTGCCGGGACCGGTGATGAGGTCGACCGGGACAAGCTCGGTTCCATCGGTGTCGGTTCCGCCGTAGGTAAGGAGGGCGACGCCCTGCCCGCCGCCGACGGCCCACACCTCGTCGACGCCGAGCATGGCTGCGGCGGCAAGAATGGTCGGGTGCGGCAATCCGCCGAAGTCGGCTTGGGGCGGCGAGGCGACAACAAGCGACCCGACGCCGGCCGTCTGAGCCGGCACGACGTTCATGACAACGCTCGACGGGTACACGGCATTGCCGCCGGGTACGTACAGCCCGACGCGCTCGACCGGAACCCAACGCTCGGTGACCGTGCCGCCCGGAACGACCTCGGTGACGGTGTCCTTGCGACGCTGATCGGCGTGCACCTTGCGGGTGCGCTCGATCGCAACCTCGAGTGCTTCCTTGACTGCGGGGTCGAGTTCACGAAGTGCGCGCTCGAGCTCGGCTGCGGGTACACGAACCGAAGCCGGACGAACGCCGTCGAACTTCTCGCCGAACTCGAGGGCGGCTTCTGCCCCGCGATCACGAACAGCTTCGACCATCGGGCGAACCTGATGCAGCACCGCGTCCACATCCACTCCACCTCGGGGAAGCGCGGCGCGAAGTTCGGCCGTGGATGGGGTACGACCACGCAGGTCGGTGCGGGCAAGCATGAGAGTTCCTCTCGTACGCAAACGGGGTGCCTGTGCAAGCGGCAGCAAACCGGTCCGGCATCACAGGCCCTGAACAGCGCGCCTGAAACACAGAACTGACGTCAATTATCCAGGATAGGCGCACCCCATTTTTCACCGGTCCACCTGCAACGCTCACTGCAGGTCCGGCGCCCGCCGCCGGGCGAGTTCGATCAGCTCGTCCCTTCGAGGTGTTGCCACCGAGATTTCACGCCCGTCATGCAGACGAAAGCGGACCCCGTCGCCGGGAGATGCGAGAATTACCCGCATACCTGGGCCGGTCATTCGATAACCGATTCCGGAGCCCATCCCGATATGTACTGCAGTGGCAGACACAACTTCGTCCCACCGAAATACCTGACGCAGCCCCGGAGACAGCGCGATCGACACTCGTTCGACGTCTGTGGTGATGATCACGCGCACCTTCCACATGTACGCGGCCAACCCGAAGGACAGGACCGCGGACAACACGGCGCCGACGTAGCCCGCCGAGTCGCGATCCACGATTGCCGCGAACCCGCAGACAATTACCAGGACAATTCCGAGGACGACGCAGAATGCGGCCGCCGACCGCCGCAGTAGTGGGCTCAGCGGAATGGACTCGTGAAATTCGTGCACAGCACCCCCGCCTCGATCGCCGACAACCCCACCCCGAGGAATGACACCGGGAACACGACCATCCCATTACTCGCGCTTTTATAACAAACACGTCACGCACAGATAGGGTCCAAAGTCGTGACAGACAGTGACGTGGCCACGACCGCACCTCCGGCCTTGCCGACCCCCGAGCGATCCAGCGGACCGAACCGAGCACGGATCGTTGCGATTGTCGCATCCATCCTCGGCATAGTTTTGTGCGGCTCGATACCGTTCCTGCCGATCGAACAGGACACCGCCGCCGTCAACTGGCCGCAGGCCGAGTCGACGACAAGCGTCGAGGCGCCATTGGTCTCGTACACACCGTTGCGCATGGAGGCATCGATTCCGTGCGCGTCGATCAGTGAGTTGGCCGCCACCGGAGGAACGCTCGTCTCGACTGCTCCCCCGGGTGCCGCCGATGCGCGCCGCTACGGATTTGTTGCCACTGTCTCCCCCGAATCCTCCGACGCTCCCGCTCGGGTCGACGTTGTCCTGCGCGATCGAGTGTTGCTCTCGACACCCGTCGCTGATCTGCCGAGTGGATGCGCACTCACGCTCGCCGCCGAGCCGACCCGAACCACCTTCAGTGCCACCGGTTCCGAACCGCGCGTCATCGAGGGCGACAGCCGGCCACAGGTAGTCGGCGTCTTCAGCGACCTCGATTCGGCGGCAGCCGGTTTGAACGTCTCGATCGAGGCGGACTCACGCTTCACGTCGAGCCCGTCGGTGATCAAGACTCTCGCCATGATTCTCGGTGCACTCACGGCTGTCGTGTCCCTCTTCGCGCTGCACCGCCTCGACAACCGCGACGGCCGGGGCACACGCAAATTTCTGCCCGCCCGATGGTGGAAGTTCACCGTCCTCGACGGCGTCGTCGTCGGAACGCTGGTGCTGTGGCACTTCATCGGCGCTACCACCACCGACGACGGCTACCAGTTCACGATGGCAAGAGCCTCCGAGCAATCGGGCTACATGTCCAACTACTTCCGGTGGTTCGCGGTCCCCGAAACCCCGTTCGGAACGCCGTATTACAACATCCTCGGACTCCTGGCCCACGTCAGCACCGCAAGCCCCTGGGTCCGTCTGCCTGCTCTGTTGGCAGGCATCATCACCTGGCTCGTCATCAGCCGGGAGGTTGCGCCTCGGCTGGGCGCCGCCATTCGCGGAAATCGACTCGCCCTCTGGACCGGCGCGCTTGTCTTCCTCGCATTCTGGCTTCCGTTCAACAACGGACTGCGCCCCGAACCGATCGTTGCCCTCGGCGTGCTGCTGACCTGGTGCTCGATCGAACGCGCCGTCGCGACGAGACGACTTCTGCCGGTCGCAGTCGCGATCCTGATCGCCGGATTCACCTTGACTGCCGGCCCTTCCGGCCTCATCTGCTTTGCCGCACTCATCGCCGGAATACGCCCGATCATGCGCATCATCATCGAACGTGCGCGCACCACCGGTTACGTCGCGGCTGTCGGGCCACTGCTAGCTGCCGGACTCTCGATTCTCATCCCCGCGTTCGGCGATCAAAGTCTGGCCGCCGTCATCGAGATGCAACGCGTCCACTCGATCTCACCGAATCAGCCCTGGTTCGACGAGTACCTCCGCTATCAGTACCTCTTCAACATCTCCGTCGACGGTTCCCTGACTCGCAGATTCGGTGTGTTCGTCATGGTTCTGTGCCTTGGCGTCTGCACCGCGATGATGCTGCGCAAGGGGGGCCGGATTCCCGGTTTGGCCGCCGGCCCGTCACGCCGCGTCGTGGGGCTGACGATCGGCGCACTGCCACTGCTGATGTTCTCGCCGACCAAGTGGACGCACCACTTCGGAATCTTTGCCGGACTCACCGCCGTTCTGGCGATGATGACGGCCGTCGCCGTGGGAACGAAACTCCTGCGCTCGCCGCGCAATCGTGCCCTCTTCGCGGCGGCCGTCCTGTTCCTCCTCGCGGTGGCATTCACCGGCAGCAACAGCTACTACTACGTGTCCAGCTACAGCGTTCCGTGGTGGGACAAGCCTGTGTCCATCAGCGGACTCGGCGCGAGCACCGTCCTCCTCGGGCTGACGGTGCTGATGCTCGGCGTCGCCGCGTGGTACTTCTTCCGTGAGCCGTACACCGCGGGGAAGGAACCGTCCGCGAAGCACGCTCGACTGCTTGCCATCTCGCCACTGACGGTTGCCGCAGGTGCCATGGTCCTCTTCGAGGTGCTGTCCATGGCCAAGGGCGCGGTCACCCAGTACCCGGCCTATTCGGTGGGCCGTGCAAACGTCGACGCCGTTCTCGGCCAACACTGCGGTCTCGCCAACGACGTTCTGCTCGAGACCGATCCGAACGCCTCGATGCTGACGCCCCTCTCGGGCAGCGTCGCCACAGGACTGTCCGCCGGTGGGGCTACGGGATTCGATCCGAATGGCGTCGCCTCCGACCTTCGAGCAGACAAGGAAGCCACGGCTACCGGCGGCGCGAACACCGTCGACACCTCCGAGGACACCGCCGGCAACTCGGCCGGAACCGGCGGTGGCGCCGGACAGACCGGAGTCAACGGCAGTTCGGTCGCGTTGCCGTTCGGTCTCGACCCGGCGACAACACCCGTCATGGGTAGTTACGGTCAGCCCTCCCCCGGCACTCTGACCAGTGACTGGTACCAACTCCCCGACGTGGGCGAGAACGCCACACGTGGCGACATCATCTCGATTGCCGCGGCTGGTCGTGTTCGGTCCGTCGACAAGGACGGAATCGTCACCTACGGCCAGAACGTCGAGGTCGAGTACGGCACAGCGCGTGGCGTCGACGATGCCGAAACAGACGCTGTCGAAACACTCGGAAAGATCGCGCCCCTCGACATCGGCCCGGCGCCGTCATGGCGGAACCTGCGTGTGCCGTTGGATCAGATTCCCGTCGAAGCCAACAGCATTCGACTGGTCGTCAGCGACTACGACAGCAAGCCCGACCAATGGGTGGCCGTCACCCCGCCGCGGGTTCCGAAGACCCAGAAGCTCAACGACGTCGTCGGTTCACAGGCGCCCGTCATGCTGGATTGGGCTGTCGGACTGGCATTCCCATGCCAACGCCCCTTCGATCATCGGGTCGGTATCGCCGAGGTCCCCGAGTATCGGATCCTTCCCGACCATTCCGGCGCGCTCGTGACCAGTGCCTGGCAGGACCACTACGGCGGTGGACCGTTGGGGTGGATCGATCTGCTCCTGACCGCGCAGACCATTCCGTCGTATCTCGACAACGACTGGGCTCGCGACTGGGGTTCGATCGAGAAGTACACACCGATCGATCCGAGTGCAGTACCTGCCCAGGTCGACGAAACGACCGTTCAGCGCTCCGGGACGTGGAACCCGGGATCGATGACCATGGTTTTCTGAGCGGAATTTCTGAGCGGCTGGGTCACTGAGTGACACGGTCCAGCCGCGGGCGGATCGGACGAAACGCCTGCGACTGGACACTTGTATGACTTAGTCTCCCAGGCATGGGAGCCCTGTCACGGTCTATCGCGCCTGCGCTGATGGCACTGACGTGCCTGCTCGGGGCGCTGACCCTTCCCGCTCACGCCTCGGCTGAGGTACCGGATGACTTCCTCTGGGGCGTTGCCACCTCCGGATTCCAATCGGAAGGTTCGTCGCCGGACAGCAACTGGTCTCGATACTCCGATTCCGGACGAACCCACGACAAGATCGGTGACTCGGTCGACTTCCGTCATCGCTACGCCGAGGACATCGACCGGGCGGCCGATCTGGGATCGAAGGTTTTCCGATTCGGCGTCGAGTGGGCGCGAGTTCAGCCCGCCGCCGGGAGCTGGAACGAGACCGAATTCGCCTACTACGACGACGTGGTAGCTCACATCCGCGCGCGGGGCATGACTCCGATGATCACGCTCGACCACTGGGTGTATCCGGGATGGGTTGTCGATCAAGGCGGCTGGACAAATCCGAAGACGGAAGCCGATTGGCTCGTCAACGCAGAGAAGGTAGTCGAGCGGTACTCCGGAATCGGGGCGCTGTGGATCACGATCAACGAGCCGACTGTGTACGTTCAGCGCGAATTGACCTACGGCGGAATCGCACTCACCCAGGCGCCGTCGATGTTCGACTCATTGGTCCGAGTCCACCGGGCGATCTACGACCGCATCCATGTTCTCGATCCCGGTGCCCGTGTAAGCAGTAATTTCTCCTTCATTCCCGGCGTGTCCGAGGCGATCGATTCGGTATTCACGGATCGAGTGCGCGACAAGCTCGACTTTCTCGGCATCGACTACTACTACGGTGTGGCCCTGAACAATCCGACTGCCGCGTACGCCGCACTCGACGAGTTCTACAACGTCACGCCGCAGCCCGAAGGCCTGTACGACGCATTGATGCGGTACTCGGGCAAGTACCCGGAACTCCCCCTCTACATCGTCGAGAACGGCATGCCCACCGACAACGGAGCGCCGCGTGCCGACGGATACACACGCGCGAATCACTTACGCGATCACATCTATTGGATGGAACGCGCCCGAGAAGACGGTGCCGACGTGATCGGCTACAACTACTGGTCCATCACCGACAACTACGAATGGGGTTCGTACCGACCTCGATTCGGCCTCTACACGGTCGATGTTCTCGGCGATCCCACTGCGGCGCGAATCCCGACCGACGGCGTCGACGCCTACCGCCGGATCATTCACGAGAACGGCGTCGGGGCCGACTACGTGCCCGTCATGGCCCCGGCTTTCTGCTCGCTCGTCGATCCTCCCCGCAGCTGTACGGCTACTCGATGAGGGCCGTTTTCCGAAATTCCTCCACTCCTCGTCGTTAGGATGTCCCATGCGAACACTGCGAAATATCGCCGGAACTGCCGCTGCCACCGCTGTCCTGATCCTGGTTGCCGGAGGCGCTGCGACGGCAGCCCCGAACCCGGCCGATTCACCCCGCGAGGCGCAAGCACGCGCCTACATCGACGCCCTCGTCTCCCATGACGTCTCCGATGTTCATTTCGCCCCGGATGCGACCCGCGTCGAAGCCGGACTCAAGACGGGGTTCTCCGGACCACAGATGTCCGCCGACCTCGAAAACGGCATCCAATACCGCGTTATCCAGGGCGTCCGAGACCTCGAGATGTCGGAGGCCGGGGACATCGTCTCGACCACCTACCTGCTGGACGCGGGAATCGGCGGCACTCGCCTCATGACCGTGGAGATTCGTGAAACCTTCGAAGTCCGTGACGGTCTCATCCACGACGTCGTCGCCGACATCATCCCGGTGTCTGTGTCGTGACGCGCGCCCGATAGCTACTGGGCGGTGCACCCGAGACTCGGGTGCACATCGCCGCGAAGGCAGCCGGCGTCGAGTATCCGAGTTCAGACGCAACGGCCGTCACACTGGCCCCGGCAGAAAGTTTCGGAAGCGCGTGAAGAATGCAGGCACGCTGCATCCACGACGACGCGCTCATCCCCGTTTCCGAGATCAGCAAGCGGTGCAGTGTTCGTTCACTGACGTGGAGTCGGTCAGCCCACCGCGTGGGCGAGTCATGGATCGACGGGGCTGCGAGATACTGCGCGCACAACGCCCGCAATCCCGGGTGCCGAGGCAGCGGGAGTTCCACAGGTAGGGGCGCAAGATCGCGAAGTTCGTGCAGGATCAGCTGAAGTACCGCGGCGCCGCGTCCGTGTGCGGGGAAGTCGTCCTCCACATTCAGCTCGACATCCACGTCGACTGCAGCGACAAGTAGCTCACGCAGGAGCGACGATACTGCGACGACTCGGCACCTGACCGGGAACCACGGCGCTGCGGACGATTCGATGTAGAGGCTTCGCGTGCTGACGCCGTCCATTGTCACGGCATGAGCGACACCGGCGGGAATCATGACCGCATTGGACGGCAGAACCGTCCACTCACCGTCTTCGGTTTCGACGTTCATCGCACCGTTCACAGCGAAGAGAAACTGGGCTCGCCGATGTTCGTGGGCCGCCAGCACGTGACCGGGTGGGTAGTCGGTTCCGATTGCGAGAACACCGCGGGGTGAGTGATCGACGTCGTTGATCGAGATGTTGCGCACCGGAGGAACCTACCGAGTCCGTGTCCGATTTACAATGGAGCGTGGCGAACCTTCGAATGTGCGCCAACGGAGAAATCGCTACCGTTCATCAAGTGCTTCACTACTCCCTCATCCTTCTCGCTTTCGGCGCCCTGACCGGAGTCACCACCGTTCTTTTCGGATTCGGTGGCGGGTTCGTCACTGTCCCAGTCGTTTACGCTGCATCGACGCTGAGGCCGGACGTCATCGATCCGATGCATGTCGCCGTCGCATCCTCGGCGGCCGTGATGGTGGTCAATTCACTCGGTGCCACAGTCGCATTCAGGAAGTCAGGACGGCTTCGGACGGAGTACATCAGACCTCTGATCGGCCCCGTCGCACTCGGAGCCGGGCTCGGAGCGGTTGCGGCGGGCCACGTAGACGACGGCGTCGTCCGGATTCTGTTTGTGCTCTACCTGCTGGTGACAATCCTGGACAGTCTTCTGCGACAAGGGTTTCTGACACCACCTGAACCTCGCGAACATCTTGACCGTCACGGCGTCCGCGCTGTCGGGATAGGCATCGGTGCCGTCGCAAGTTTCCTCGGAGTCGGCGGGAGCGTCATGACGGTTCCGATGATGCGACGCGGCGGAGTTCCGATGGCCGACGCCGCCGCGAGCGCCAACCCGTTGAGCTTGCCTGTCGCCGTCGTCGCGACTGCGGTGTATGCGGTCTCATCAGGGCACAGTTCAGCCTCGGATCTGTCGGCGGGCAGAGTCGGCGCTGTCGACCTTCTGGCCGTCTGTGCACTACTCGCCGGTTCCCTACCGGCGATCGCGCTGAGCCGACGAATCGTCGGTGCCATACCGGACCGAGTCCATGCCGCCGCCTACATCGCTCTACTCGGCGTCGTCACGGCAGTGATGGTGATTGCTTAGCGAACGGCGTATCGCAGATAGATGACGCCGCCGTCGAAGGTTTTCTCCTCGAGCAGTTGCAGATCAAGCCGGCTTTCCGGGAGAGCTCGCAATCCGCCACCGATACTGACCGGACACAGGAACAGTCTGACTTCATCGACCAAACCCGCCGCGAAAGCACTAACCGCAACCGTCGGTCCACCGATCGAGATATCTTGTACCGCTTCACTCTCGAGCAAACGGATGGAGTCTTCATCGAAGCTCGGGACAATCCTGGTACGTGCGGTCGACACCTCGTTCAGCGTCGTGGAGTACACGATCTTGTCGATTCCACGCCAGATCTGAGCGAACTCGGCGGTCGCCGCCTCGATACCGGCAAACTCGTCCGGAGCCGAAAGTCCTCCTGCCACCGAAGAACGCTCGAGATCCTCGGATGCCATTGTTTCCCAGGGAATCATCGTCTCGTACATCCGGCGCCCGAGCAGGTACGTGCCGACTCCCCTCTCGAGCTCGTTGACGAACGCATGGACCTGCGCGTCGGGAACCGCCCAGTCGAAGTTTCCTTGCTCATCAGCCACATACCCGTCGATCGAGCAGATCGCCGAGTAGATCAGGCTCACCATCGGTCCACGTGCAGCACGTTGTCGACCGGTTCACGGGCGGCGGGTTTGAACGTCTCGCCGGTGAAGTACGCCGTCGGGATGAGCGCAGCCTGATGGAATCCGGCCGGAATACCCAGCAGCTCGGCAACTTCCGCTTCACGCTGCAAATGCAATGTCGTCCACGCCGTACCGAGCCCACGTGCCCGCGCGGCCAGCGCGTAACTCCACGCAGCCGGGAGTAGCGAACCCCACAGGCCGGCTTGGTTCCCCTCCGGCAGCGTCTTGCCCGCCTTGATACACGGAATGAGAAGGACCGGCACCTCACCCATGTGCTCACCGAGCCACGCGACGCTGGTGCCCACGCGCTGTTGGATCGGCGCGCGATCGGGATCATCGGCGAAGAGTTTTGCCGCCGAACCGTGAGAGGCAAGGTACTCGTCGGTCACTTCCTTGTAGATCTGCCCGACTGCTGCACGCAGTGCCGGATCGGTCACCACCATCCACTGCCAGCCCTGGCGATTCGAACCGGAGGGCGCTTGCAGGGCGATCTGGAGGCATTCCTTCACCAGGTCCAACGGCACGGGACGGGTCAGATCCAGACGCTTTCGAACGGTCCGCGTTGTGGTCAGCAATTCGTCGGGTGTCAGGTCGAGTACGGGATACGACGTCATCTCCCGATCATTGCACTGTCGCGAGCAGTGAGCAGGACTGTCCGTCTACACTTTTCTGATCCCGTGCGTGCTCGTTGTCGGGAGTATTTCCCGATCAAAGGACTTTCGACATGAGTTGGCACGTCTGGTTGGCGTTCTTCGGAGCAAGTTGGGTGATCAGCCTGTCGCCGGGGGCCGGCGCCATTGCGTCGATGTCGTCGGGACTTGCCTACGGCTTGCGACGCGGATACTGGAACATCTTCGGGCTGCAGTTGGGATTGTTGCTGCAGATCGGAATTGTCGCGGCGGGGGTCGGTGCAATTCTCGCCAGTTCGACCGTGGCCTTTTCCTTGATCAAGTGGTTCGGTGTCGCATACCTCGTCTACCTGGGGATCAGGCAGTGGCGATCGGCGCCCACCGAGGTGGAGACCGACGAGGCAGCCGCGAGCAGTTCCGGTCCGATGATGATGCTTCGCGGATTTCTCGTGAACGCGAGCAATCCGAAGGCCGTCGTTTTCATGCTCGCAGTGCTCCCGCAGTTCCTGGACCCGTCGGCGCCGCTGCTGCCGCAGTATCTGATCATCGCCGCCACGATGTGCGCAGTCGACGTGATCGTGATGACCGGATACACCGGCCTGGCCGCCCGGGTGCTCACCTTGATGCGCTCCCCCAAACAGCAGCGAACCACCAATCGAGTGTTCGCCGGCCTGTTCTTCGGAGCCGCCGGCTTCCTCTCGAGCATCGGGCGTGCAGCGGCTTGATCGGTCACACGGCTCGAGAGATCACAGGCCCGCAATCAAGTTGACGACGGACGCCACGATCACCGAACCGAACAGGTACGACAGCAATGCGTGGCCGAGTGCCATCGCGCGCATGTCCGACGACTTCAAGTTGGTGTCGGAAATCGCGAAGCTCATCCCGACCGTGTACGCCACGTAGGCGAAATCGCTGTACCTCGGCGGTTCTTCCTGATTGAAATCGATTCCGCCGTCGGGGCCGGAGTAGTACAGCCGTGCATATCCGAGGGCGAAGAGCGTGTGGACCGCCAGCCACGAGATCACGACGCTGCCGACTGCAACCGATGCCGCCACTACTTGGTAGTGATGTCCGTCGGGTGCCGCCAGGAGCAAGAACGCGATACCGACCAGGCTCGCGACGGCGGCACCGAGAATCAGCAGGTGCGCGACGTTTCGGGCCGGCTCTTCGCGCGTTGCGTGGCTTGCGGTGAGCGTCGCGTCGAAGGGCCAGACCAGAATCCACGTCCACACCGTGAACACCATCGCCGCCACATCCCAGCCGATCAGAAACGCGAATCGGGGATAGCCGACCAACGCCGTGACGACACCGGCGGCCACACCGAGCAGCAGACCCGTCGACACTCTCAGCGCCGGCCCGGCACCCAGGGCGCTCCGTGGAACCGGGTTGATCGGAAGGTCGTGCGGTCGATCGTTCACGGGCTCAGTCAACCACTGTTAGAAGTGAGACGGTGGTTACGTGACACGGCGACTCAGGCGTTGCACGCACCGACTATCGGCTTGCCGTTGAATCTGTCCAGCACGTACTGCAATCCGACGCCGAAATCCGCTACGGCCGGCGCGAGGTGGTTGTTGCCGCTCCCCGGATTCACCGCAGGCAAAGTGTCGGTGAACAACGTCGCCTCGGCCCCGCGCGCGCACCAGTCCTGAACCAGGCGCCGGGTTTGCTCGTACGGGATGAAATCGTCGTTGAGCGCTCCGTTGACCAGAATCGGCGAGGCCGGGGTTCGCCACCCGATGCGTTGTTCCTCGATCACCTGTTGGATCTCCGGTACCGATTCCACCACGTCGGCGAGTGGTCGTCCGTCTGTGGTCCACGACGCCGTCGACTGCTTCCCGTACTTGGTTCGGGAATCGATGAGGCATTGCCCGGCGACGTCGGCGAGCACGGACCGGCCGTAGTCGTTGAGTCGAGATTCGATCGGCTCTCGGGCGGCGGGATAGCGGTCGAGGACGCCGTTGATCGTGTAACCGATCGCGGCCATCAGGCCGGTACCGTCGATATGACGCAGAACGCTTGCCAGGTCTGCCGGGGGCGCGCTCGCGTAACTCCCGACCAGATTCAACTCAGGCGCGTATTCGGGTGCCAGTTCGGTTGCAGCGGCAGTGGCGCCGCCGCCCTGCGAATGGCCCCACAGCGCTATCGGATCGTCCTCTCCTGCCTGCGCGAGGGCTCGGGCAGCGCGTGCACCGTCCAACATCGCATGGGCTTCCTCGGCGCGATTGACGTAGGTATGGACGCCGGGTGTTCCGAGTCCGATGTAGTCGGTGACGAATACACGAACGCCCTGGGTGAGGAAAGCGAAAGCAAAAGCTGACTCGTAGTTGACACCGACACTGTCCACACCGGCACCGTAGTTCGACGGATTCCCGGGTTCCGCCAGGCGGAGCTGACCGGCAGTGGGAAACATCCTCGACGGCGCGCACTGATCACCTTGGCCCTGCGTACCCGGACCGATCACCACCGTCGGGCGGGGGCCCGCTCCTGACCACGGGGCAGCCGGCTCCAGGTACGAGCCCGACACAGCAACCTTGGATCCGTGGGTGTCGGTACTCGAATACAGGATCCGGGTCCCCACACCAGGCACTCCGCCGACGGCACCGGCCAGAGCCAGCGGTTCCGTCCGAATCACCGAACCCGGATCACCGACGTCGCCCGGAATCGCATCGTAGAAATCGTTCACAGGTTCGGCGTTCGACATCGGTGTGAACAACAGCGAGGTCGGCAACAGCGCTGATACCGCAACGGCCGAAATCGTCAGTGCCGCGAGGACAACCTTCCGGGTGCTCATGGAAATCCAACGTATAGGCCTCAGTCGACGCGCGGACCGGTTTCGATCTGCGGGACTTCAATCGATCGATACCAGTTGTCACGCGAGCGGGCCATGCCGCTGGCCCCCCGATCCCCTGGTTTCACGGCCAGAACCTGATGAATCGTAAGCCTGTGCGGCTCCTCGAAACCCAGGGCACTGGCAGCGAGATACAGCAACCAGGTACGCACCCGGGGAGCACCGACCTGTAAGACCGATGCGTCCCAGTTCTCACGAAGGTTCTGGACCCATGCGCGCAGTGTCAGTGCGTAATGCTCGCGCAACGCTTCGCTGTCACGCGTCTCGAAACCCGAAAGTTCCAGCGCATCAATGGTTTTACTCAAAGGAAGGATCTCACCGTCCGGGAAGATGTACCTGTCGATGAAGCTGGGACCGTCATCGACGTTGTCCGACAACGACTTCACCGCGGCGATGGCATGATTGAGCAGACGACCCTGCGGCACGAGCAGGTCGTAGAGTTTTGCCGTGTACACCGGCAAATTGACCAGGCCCACGTGCTCGGACATGCCGATGCTCGAAATCGCGTCGTAAGGGCCGTCGTCGACGTCGCGGTAGTCCTGCACCCGAATCTCGATGCGATCGGTCAAACCCGCGTCGGCAACTCGCCCCTTGGCGTATTCGACCTGCTCGTTGCTCAGCGAGACTCCGACGACGTCGACGCCGTAGTTCTGGGCGGCGTGTAATGCCATCGATCCCCAACCGCAGCCGACGTCGAGCAGTCGCATTCCCGGCTTCAGATCGAGCTTGCGGCAAATCAAGTCCAGCTTCGCGTACTGAGCAGCTTCGAGGGATTCGACACCTTCCGGCCAGTATCCGCACGAATAAACCATGCTCGGCCCGAGGAGCAGTTCGTAGAAGCGATTCCCGACGTCGTAGTGATGGGAGACAGTCGCCGAATCGCGTGATCTACTGTGCCGCTTGCCTCGCTTACTACGCATCTCGATCGCCGGGGGTGACGGTGGTGGACCCACCGCTCCCAAGCCGGCGAAAGTACCGGCGGCGCGAACAATCGAGCGCAGCGGCAACGTCGACAAACGTGACTCACCGAGCCGCGTGACCAGTTCCGGGACGTCGAGGAGCGCGAAGATGTCGCCGTCTACGTCCAGATCGCCGGAAACGTACGCCCTCGCCAGCCCTAATTCGTTGGGAGAGTAGAGGACCCGCCGTAGGGCACGCCGATTCCGGAAGTGAACCTGTGCGGCGGCGTCCGGTGGCCCTGCCTCCGAACCGTCCCAACATCGCACGCGAACCGGAAGCGGAACCCCGATCACTTCCTCGAACACCGTCAAAATCTTGGCCGCGGCACCAGTCACTGATCAACCCTCCGACAAAAGATGGTTAGCCGATGACAGAAAACTTACGCCCGATTCGCGAATCTTTCGCGCCATTTGTCCGAGTTTTGGACAGTGTTCATCGCGGTTTCGGTATTCATCGCCGAGTTCAGGGCTCCACCATTCCGGCGAGGAATTCCACCAGCAGTCTCTTCGTGGCCTCACGTGGCAGCGATTCCACTGCCGCGAGGACGGCCGCCATGTCCAAGGGAGAATCGGAAGAGCCCCGAGGATCCAGCCCCGCCGACGTCAACGCTGCCGCGACGGCGTCACTGGGCAACGCAAGAACATCGGCGACGGTGACATCGCCACGTTCGAATGCTCCGGCCAACTCTGCCAGGGCCGGCGGCGCCTCGGCTGCCGCCGAGCCGCGAACGTCGTCGGCACCGAGGACGAGTGCGCTGGTCAACTCGCCGAGCACAGATTCCGTCACCGGGGTGACGGTGAGGTGGGTTGTTCGAGGCAACGTCGTCCCGTCAGGTTGCGTCGACGCCGGCTGCCCTTGAAGGACGAAGCCGCGAGCACCGACAGCGCTCACCCAGCGATGCGGATCCACTCGCCGTTCGAGCGGCACGGAATCGTCGGTAGCGACCGCGAACAGTGGTCCCACCGGCGAGCCCACGACGCGAAGACCCTCGATTGCCTCGACCGTGCCGATCAGTGCACGAGTGGCCCGCTGCGCCCGGGACACCAATTCGGCGTACCCGGATTGCCCGAGGACTTGCGAAATCGCCCAAGCACCGGCAAGAGCAGCAACGGATTTGGAACCGAGAAGCGTGGGATTGACCACCGGGTACCCCGGCCAGTCCGTGAGTCCGAAATACTGCTTGCGATGCAGATCTCGCCCTCGGTGCAGCAGGACCGAAACGCCTTTGGGCGAGTATCCGTACTTGTGGAAGTCGACGGACATGCTGGTGACCCCGGGCACCCGGAAATCCCAGGGTGGCAGATCACCCCACCACGGCAACGCAAGCCCACCGATGCAGGCGTCGACATGCAGTGGAATCGAATGTGCACGAGCAACTTCCGCGACATCGGCGATCGGGTCGAGCGCCGCGAACGGGTAGCTGGGCGCGGAGACGACGATCAAGACCGTGTCTTTCCGAACTGCCGTCGCAATATCTTGTGCGCCGACGCGCCCCGACGTGGGATCTACTGGTACCAGGATCAGTTCCAGTCCGAGCAGGTGAGCTGCCTTGTGGAAAGCGGCATGCGCGGTGGTCGGAAGAACCAGCGAACCCTCACCCGGCGGGAGCCCACGGAAGTCGCGAGCTGCCTTGACGGCCAACACACAACTCTCCGTTCCGCCGCTGGTGACATTGCCGACGACTACGCCTCCGGCGTCTGTATCTGCGGCTGGGTCTGAAGCTCCATGGAGGAACTCGCGTGCGAACGCAACCAACTCACGCTCCATCACCGCGGTGGACGGGAACACCGTCGGGTCGAGACCGTTGACCGGCTGAACCAATCGAGCTGCGTCCGCTGCCAACTCGTCGAGCGCTGCGAGGCCGCTGTCGTACACGTACGACAGAACCCGGCCTCCGTGCGTCGGAGCGTCCTGCTCGCGAAGCGAACGCAACCGACTCAAGATGTCGGCCGCCCTCTTCTCGAGGTTTGCGCTCTCGACGATCTTGCCCTGAAGTTCCTCGGCCCGAGTGGAACTCATCGTTCACCTTTCGTTCTCGTGAGTGGATTCTTGTTCGGTGCGGTAATTCCGCAATACGACCAGGCTGATCGCAACCAGGATCGCCGGCACGACCGAGAAGCCGAGGGCAATTCCGGTCAGCGCCGATTCCGGTTGCACGACAGTCTCGCCCGCAGTTTTCGAGACGAAGCCGGTCACCGCGAGTACACCCAAGAACACCGCGGGTCCCAGGGCAAGGCCTGCGGTTTCCGCGGCGGTCCAGATACCACTGAGCGAACCACCGCGTTGGCGCCCACCGATTCGCGCGTCGTCCTCGATGACGTCCGGAAGCATCGCCAGCGGGAACACCTGCATGCCGGCGTAGCCGACGCCGGCAAGCGCGACGGCACCGTAGATCCACGAACCCGCGTCGACAGCCGCAAGCGTCAACAACGCCGTGGCGACGACGAACAGAACCGAAGACACCACGTAACCGCGAAGCTTTCCGTACCGATGCGAGAACCGGTACCACAGCGGCATGACGACGAGAGCTGGTCCGACGAGTGCAACGAACAGACCGGTGAGCGCACCTTCGTTGCCCATCACATAGGTCGCCAGATATTGCGCACCCGCCAACATCACGGCGGTGGCAAGAGCTTGGAGCACGAAGACGCTGACCAGCAATCGGAACGCGCGGGTACGTCGTATCGCGTCGAACCCGTCCCGGTACTGCGAGAGCAACGAGCCGACCGGCGCGTCCGCGTGAGTCACCGTGTGGCGCGCGGCTCCGCGAACTGCCCAGATCATTGCCCCGCACATCAGCGCCGACACCCCGATCGCCATGACCAGATAACCGCGTGCTCCGCCTCCGGCAGCATCGCGGAGCTCGGGTCCGCCGGCGCCGATGACCAGAATTGTCAGGGCCAACACCGCAATTCGAACCGATACCAACCGAGTGCGCTCGTGGTAATCGCCGGTCAACTCGGTCGGCAACGCGATATATGGAACCTGAAAGAGGCTGTAGGCACTCGCCGCGAGCAGGAAGAAGACGAGCACCCACATCGCCCCGACTCCTGGGCCGGCCGACACCGGGGCCGAGAACGTGAGAATGAAGAGCAACGGCAGTCCCAGAGCGCCTGCGAGCATGAGTGGCACTCGCGTACCAGTTCGATGAGAGCTTCGGTCGCTGATCGACCCGATCAGCGGATCGATCAGGACGTCGGCGATTTTCGGGACAATGACCACAAGCGACGCGAGCGCCGCGGCAACGCCGAGCGTGTCGGTCAGGTAGTACGCCAGTACCAGACCTGGCAGAACACCGAATCCACCCGTACCGACACTTCCCGCTGCGTATCCGGCCACCACACCACGCGAAAGCCTGTCAGGCGATCTACCTTCACGAAGACGTACCGGTTTGTCTGTAGTCACCGTCCACACACTAATGTCACGACTCCGTACCGCGAGGGCAAAAGAATCCCGATGACCAGAAGTCGCTCACTCGGACGGGCCTGGCATGCCAGACTGTGACCCGATTCGCACACGAAACGAAGGTCTGAAGCCGATGGTTGACCCACTGCGAGAGATCTGGCCTCCGTACGGAGTCACGATCACGTGTGGGCCCGTCACCTTGCTCCCTGTGCGCGACGATCATTTCCCCGAACTCACTGCGCTGGTCCGAGCCGGCATTCACCCTGCCGAACAGATGCCGTTTCTCGTCCCCTGGACGGTGGGCACTCCCGACGAAGTGTCGCGAAGATTCATCCAATACCACTGGTCGGTCCGCGGAGCGATGACCATGACCGACTGGAAATTCGAAACAGCCATTGTCGTCGACGGAGAAATCGTCGGCTGCCAGGCGTTCGCCGCGACGGACTTTCCCAAAAGTCGTACCGGTGAAACCGGCTCGTGGATCGGACGCGGGTTCCAAGGCCGGGGTGTCGGCACTCTCGCCCGACAGGCAATCTGCGCATTCGCATTCGACTCTTTGGGTGCACGAAGCGTCGTGTCGTCGGCATTCACGGACAATCCCGCCTCGATCACGGTGTCCACCAAAGTCGGGTACCGCGCAGACGGCACAGTAGAGGAGTTGGCTGCCGACGGTCGCATGACCGTGCGTCGTCTCTTCACCCTCAGCCGCGAAGATTTTGTCGCACCGCCGTATCCCGTCGAAGTGACCGGCGTGCGCGCGTTCAAGACGATGCTCGGCATCGACTGAGCGAGCTCCCCGTGCACAGTGAGAACCGAGAGAGCAGCGACAACCGGAAGACCAGTGACAACCGGTAGAACAGACACATGGAACCCTCCGACATGATGGCCGCAGTCACCTCGTCCATGCGCGACCGTACCGGGCGCACCCTCGAAGAATGGGTTGAGGCCGTACGGACGTCCGGGGTCGACCCGCTCGATCAGAACGAAGTGCGCAAGTGGCTGAAAGCAGAGCACGGTGTACCGCAGAATTCGCAGTGGGCAATTGCATTCGAGACTGCCGAACAGTCCGGATGGGTGGAGCCGACCGTCGAGCAATACATCGACCAGCAGTACAGCGGCCCGAAGGCAGCACTGCGGCCGATCTTCGATGCAGCCCGACGTCTGATCGAAGAACTCGGAACCGATGTTCGGGTCGAAGGCCGCGGAACCTACACGCCCTTCGTTCGCGCTCGCCAATTCGCCGCCATCGCAGCGGCCACCAAGGCCCTAGTCGACCTCGGACTACGTTTTGTCGAGGCCCCCGAATCCGAACTTCTTGTCCCGGCCAAAGCTCCCGGGCAGTCGACCCACAAGATCGGGCTCAGCAGCACCGCAGACGTGAACGACGAAGTCGGATTGCTGACAGCGATCGCGTATCAACAGAACGGCCGGTAGGTCACTCACTCACCGCCACGCAAACGCTCACCTGCAGGCTGCACGAAAGTCCCTGTTCTCCTTGTCGGAGAACAGGGACTTTCTTCACCGCGGGGGAAGGTCGCTGCGACGTGTCAGCTCAGGCCGAAGAGCGCGCCGATGATGGTCCGAGCAGCCTCGAAGAGCGCGTCGACGGACGGAACACCGATTTCAGAGCTGATGGAAAAAAGGGAACCCAACATACGATCCTCCGGAGATAGTTTCTGAATGGCTTACTGCCACAAGGGAAATGCTACAGATTCTACTTGCGGAACTGAAGCAAGGGGACCACGGGAGTGACAATTCCGGACCAAAGTCCCGGCCCGTTAGATCTACTGCACCCCAGTATGATTGCGATCCTTCGAATCCGAATCGACATCTTCGAGATAGCCGACGAGAACTTGGGCGACCTCCGCCAACACCTCAGTGCTCGACATTTCCGAGTGGGAGCAGTCGACCAGGTACGCCCGCAACGGCCCCACCAGTTCGGACCACCTTTCGACCAGGTGACGATGTTCAGGCAGATCATGCTGCGCCACAAACAGTTCCACTGACCCGAAATAGTGCCTCGGCGTGTGGTCCCGAACGATTCGCGACAGTTTTTCCACACGACCCACTACGGATTCGAGTACCGTATCGGAAAGGAAATCCATACCGGTCTGCCTTCGGATCTCTGTCGCAACGTCTGTGAAAGTCAGTGCTGCAGTTTCAGTTTCAACCTCGGATAGCCCGATCTGCGCGAACAGTTCGGAAGGTTTCGGAGCCGCTTGTACCGATGGCATCATCTCCGGTAACAGCGCGTCGAGCATGACAACCGAACCGACTAGATCGCCGGCCTCTTCGAGCTGGCTCGCCATCTCGAGCGCGATCGTTCCGCCGGCAGACCAACCCAGTAGATGGTATTCACCCGACGGCTGCACCGTCCGTACGGCATCGACGTACCCCGACGCCAACTCCGCCACCGTGCCTGGCAATTCACCTGCTCCCGTTGCCTGGATGCCGTACACCCGTCGACCCCGCAGCTGACCGACGAGTCCGGCGTAGCACCAGGCGATTCCGCTGACCGGATGCACACAGAACAACGGCGGCCGTTGGTCATCGGGGTCGCCGCCGAGCATGACGACCGTGTCCAGCGGATCCGAACGAAGCGAATCACCCTCGAAGACATCGGCATGAACGAGATCCATCCGAGAGGCAAGCTCCGCCACAGTTCGGTCGGTGAAAATCCATTGAACCGGGAATTCCCTGTTAAGGCTCTCACGCAAGCGCGTAGCCACTCGAACTGCACCCATCGATGTCCCGCCGAGCTCGAAGAAGTCGTCGTAGCGGCCGACCGATTTCGCGCCGGTCACGCCCTCGAATGCCTGTGCCACGTGACGTTCGGTATCCGAGATGGGTCGATCCACACTCGACCCCGGCTGCGGTGAAGGAGCAGGAAGTGCCGCTGCGTCTATCTTCCCCGAAGCGAGCAACGGTACCTCGCCCACTATCGTCACCGACGAAGGCAGCAGGTGCTTCGGCAGCAGGCCGGAGACGAACCCGCGAAGCTCCGATTCCGTCGCCGAACCGTTTTCCGCCAACGTCACATACGAACGGAGCTCAGCGGATCCGTACCCGTCGTCACAGACAACGGTTACCGAGAAGGCCACTGCTCCATGGCTTGACAGAGCCGCGTCGACCTCCGCCGGTTCCACGCGGACACCCCGCACCTTCACCTGCGCGTCGTTGCGACCCAGGTACTCGAGCGCTCGGTCGTGACGCCTACGACGCACGAGGTCACCCGTGCGATACATCCGGGTCCCCACCGCATGAGGATTGGCAACAAAGCGCTCGGACGTCAGAGCCGGGGAAGCGACGTACCCCCGTGCCACATTCTCACCGGCGAGGAACAGTTCTCCCGCAACGCCATCCGGAACCGGTCGGAGCCTCTGATCGAGAACAAATGCTGTCGTACCAGGGACTGGAGTGCCGACAGTGACGTCCGCGTCAGTGATCCGTGCGGAAATCGATGCCGCGATCGTTGATTCGGTCGGTCCGTATCCGTTGACGATGCGATGTCGGGGTGACCACGCCGACGCAAGGCGCGCAGAGAGCGGCTCCCCCATCGATTCGACGATCAACGGTTGCACTGCATCCGGATCGACTGTCGCCAGGACCGTCGGCGTCACGATCAGATGTGTTACGTCAGCGGCTATCAGCAGATTCGTGAGTTCTTCTCCCCCGTAGACGAAGTCGGGAGTCAGAATCAGCGTTCCACACCCTGCAGCCGCGAGAAGGATCTCGATCACCGACGCGTCGAAGGTCGACGACGCCAATTGCAGGACTCGGGGGCCACGCTCGAGCTCGGCGATCTCGGCGTGGGCGGTGCAGACGTTCATGATTCCGCGATGTGAAACCTCCACGCCCTTGGGTCTTCCCGTGGAACCCGACGTGTAGATGACGTAGGCGAGGTTGTCGGGGTGAGCCGGCGTTGCCGATACCTCGGCAGCGCCACCAGCAGTGCGGGATTCGTCCATCGCCACCCACTCGACGCACTCGGGCAAACTCTCGGATGCACCTCCAGCTGTCAAACCGACAACCGAACCGCATTCCTCGACCATCGTCTGCCGGCGCGCTGTCGGCAGCGCCGGATCGAGCGACAGCCACGCTGCGCCTGCACGCGCTACTGCCCACAACGCAACGATCCACAGATGCCCGCGCCCGAGCGCAACGGCCACCACGTCGTCGGGTCCGATTCCTCGGACCACCAACTCGCGTGTCCAGTGCGACGACTCCTCGTACAGGTCGCGGTAAGTCCAGCGTCTGCCGTTCTCTTCCAGCGCTACGCCGTCGGGCGCCTGACGCAGAGCGCGTTCGAAAATGTCGGCAATCGTCAGAGGTTCGACGTGGCGAGGATTCGCAGCAGTCAGCGCCGAGCGTTCGAGTCCGGACAGCAGTTCGATCTCCCCGATCACAATCTCGGGTTCCACGGTCACTGATTCGGCGATACGTCTCACCCGCTGCATGAGCAGTTCCGCGGTCGACTCGCGGAACTTGTCCGTCGCATACAGCAATCGAATAGTCAGACTGTCACCGGTGTCGACCAGGTCCCACGTCAAGTCGTAACCGGTCGACGCCCCTGCATTGTCGATGTCGAAGACGGTAATGCCGTCGATCTGCGGCAACTCCAGCGCTCGCCGGTACGCCAGCATGACCGTGAACAGCGGATGCTCGTTCATCCTGCGCGGCGGATCAACCTTCGCAACGACGTCGTCGAACGAGACGTCCGCGTTCGCCATTGCTTCCAGATCGACGCGGCGAACCTCGTCCAGAACAGCAGCGAAACGATCGGTGGAGTTGATTCTCGTGCGCAATGCGACAGTACCCACCATCATTCCGGCGACGCTCAGCAGCGCCGGATCGTTCCGCAGACTCACAGCTGCTCCCACCACGACGTCGTCCGTGACGCACTCGCGAGCGAGCAGCACGGCAATCACGCTGTGGACGACCATGAATACCGTGACGCCATGCGAACGAGCCAACGCCGACAACGCGTCGTAGGTGGCGCCGTCGAGGACTTCCGTCACCATCTCCTCGGATCGTGAAGACACGGGACTCCGGGGGTTGTCGACGGGTAGAGCCAACACATCCTCGACGCCACAAAGTGCGTCTGACCAGTAGTCGAGTTGCCGGTGGGCCATGCTGAGAGAATCCTCGGGGTCACCCAAGCTCTCTCTCGCCCAGAAACTGTAGTCGCCGTAGCTGATCTCCCCCGACGAGCGATCCCAGGGAAGACCTGCCGACCTGGCCTCGAAGGCTGCCACGAAATCGGTCAGGATCGGGCCCATCGACGCTCCGTCGATCGCGATGTGGTGAACAACGATGACCAGGACCGTCAGTCCTGCAGAGTCGACTCCTGCCTTTTCGGTGAACACACGCACACGGAACGGAACATCTCGTTCGAGATCGAACGGCACAGTCGCGAATGCCGAAGCGCTCGCACGGATATCGCCGACGTATACCGCAGTGAGATCGAATGCAACAGAGTCCATTTCAAGTTGTTGCGGACCGAATTCACCCGGAACACAGACAGTTCGCAATACGGCATGGTGATCGACGACGTCGCCGAGCGCGCTGCTCAAGACCGAACGATCGATGTCGTCTGCCAGGACCGCTGCAAACGTCAGGTTGTACGCAGTCGATTCCGGCTGAAGCTGATTGATCAGCCAGAGTCGTTGTTGCGAGGGCGCCAGCGGGGCCGGCTTGCCGGGATCACGTCGAGTCAGTTCGCGGCGTTTGCCATCGGACGCGCTCGCCGACAGCCACTGAGACATCGCTCGCGGCGACGGATTGTCGAAGACGGCGCGAACAGGCACATCTCGCGCGAAGATCGAGGCGAGTCGACCTGCCACCGCTGCCGCAGCCAACGAATCACCACCTGATTCGAACAGGTTGTGCAGAGCGCCGAAACTTCCGGACACGTGTTCCGACATGACAGCGGTGACGAGTTCCTCCGAAACCGTCACTGCTGCATCGGGCGCCTGGCTCTCGAACACATGGCGCCGCAACGCATCTGCGTCCAGTTTTCCGTTCGTCGTGAGCGGGATCGACTCCAATACGACCACGCGGCCGGGCATCAGATACGCAGGCAACATCGCGGCCAACTCGATTGTCAGCTGATCCGCCTCCACACCATCGCCGACCGCGCACGCAACGGCGATGTCGTCGACGAGGACAACCGCCGCAGCCTCGACGCCCGTGCACCGACGCAGAGCTGATTCGATTTCGGCGGGCTCGACGCGGATTCCTCGCACGCTCATCTGACGGTCGGAGCGTCCGACGAATCCGAGCCTGTCATCCGTGCGGCGATGAACCAGATCACCGGTCCGATAACGGCGGTGCCCGCCGGGTGCTGCGATGAACGACGTGGCGGTGCCGGCAGGATCTCCGGCATAGCCCATCGCAAGCCCGGGCCCGCTGACGTACAACTCACCGATCCCGGCCCACGGCACCGGACGCAGTCGCGTATCGAGCACCTCTGCACCGATTCCGGCGAGCGGGACTCCGATGGTGACCCGATGATCCACCTCGGCGACAGTGGTGACCACCGTGCATTCCGTCGGTCCGTACGCATTGAGCATTCGCGCGCGGCGACTCCACGCACGCGCGGTGGAAGGTGAGAGCACATCGCCACCGACTGCCACCACCTCGAGCGAATCGAACCGCTCTGGAGCCATCGTGTCGAGTACGGCTGGAGTGGACAACATGTGAGTGACGCCGCGTTCTGCGACGAATTCTTCGAGTGCCCTTCCGCCGAAAGCCTCCCGAGGAGCGACCGCCAAGGTAGCCCCGGCGCCGATCGCCAACATCATCTCGAGGATTGCTGCATCGAACGTCGGTTTGTAACCGTGCAGCACAACCGAGTCCGAGGTCACGCCGTACTTGCGGACAGCATCGTCGGTCAGCAGGCCCAGTCCTCGGTGGGTGACTGCAACGCCTTTCGGTTCACCGGTCGACCCGGACGTGTGAACAACGTACGCGACTGAATCCGGATACTGCCGACCGGGAACAGGGCTGCGATCGGAGAGGACTGTGCGCAGCTGCTTCAGACGTGCCGGTGGCAGGTCGGGGTCGATCGGCACGAATGCCGCTCCCGTTTTCGAGATCGCCAACATTCGGACCAGGTACGCGATAGTCCGCACCGCCGGAATCTCGTACACGGCACCCGGTCCTGCTCCCCGAGCCACCAGTTCCCAGGCTTGGGCATCCGAGGCAGAGTCGAGTTCGGCATACGTCACCGTGCGGTGTCCGTCGTCGAGAGCAATGTTGTTCGGGAATCGCGCCGCGGTGGCGGCGAAGATCTCGGTCAGTGTGCGGGACGAATCGACCTCGGCAGCAGTCCAACTGGGCGCCGCGCCCACCACGAGATCCGAAACGAGTACTGGTACATCCTCGGCAATCGAGGTGAGCACTCTCGACAGCTGTCGGGTAACCGCGTCGGCGCTCGAAGGATCGAATGCGCTCGCGGCATAGATGAGCGCTCCGGTCAATGAACCGTCGTCAGCGGGTGCGAGCGAGACATGCATGGGGAACTTCGTTGTCGCGGTCTCGATTTCGCGAGCCTCGATCGTGAGGCCGGAAACCTCCACGGCAGGGATCGCGAAGTTCTGCAGACCCAGCGCAATCTGGGGAGTTCGTCCACCGAGCAGCTCACCAACCAACTCGGCAGGAACAGAGCTGTTTTCGAACGCTGCCACATCAGCATCGAAAGCTGCACCCAACAGAAGATCGATCGGCACGTCCCCGTCGATCCGAAGGCGAAGAGGCACCGTATCCACGAACATGCCGACCACGCCGTCGAGCTGAGGCGCCCGCCGTCCGTCGACAGCTGTCGCGATCACGACATCGGGATTTCCACTCAGCTTGGCAAGCACCACCGACAACGCCGCATGAACCACCGCGAACAGCGAGACCTTCAATCGGTCGGCTCGCGCCTGCAGTGCCGAGGTGATGACGGCTGGTATCACGAAGTTCACTCGCTGCGCTATGGTATCCGGCCCGCCATCGGAGTGATCCACCGTCAGCGGAGACACAGATGTCACACCGTCCAGCGTTCGGCGCCAGAACTGCTCGACGCCAGGGGAAACGTCACGTGCTGCCTCCCACGCGGCAAAATCCCCGTACTGGATCGGCAACGGAGACCATTGCGAATCCAGTCCAGCTCGTCGCTTGCCGTACGCGGTCAGCAGGTCGCCGACCACCGTTCGCATCGACACCCCGTCGACTGCGATGTGATGAAAGCTCACTGCCAGAACGTGCCTGACCGGTGACACCTGGAGCAGCATCCAGCGCACCGGCAGGTCTGCCGCTACATCGAAACCACGCGAGCCGAACTCTCGCAGCAGCACCTCGACCTCGATGTCGGCGACCAGCCGCGTTTCCATTGTCACGGAGGTCGGAGGATCCACGACCTGAACCGGTGGAGTGCCCGGATACCGGGTTCTGAGGACATCATGACGACCGACAAGATCCGTTGCTGCCTGACGCAGCGCCGCCGCGTCGAGTTCACCGTCGATCTCGATGCAGATCGGCAGGTTGTACGCGCCGCTCGCCGTGTTCCGCTGATTCAGTACCCACATCGCACGCTGGTTTCGTGACAGGGGTGCGGGCGTGGGGTCGCGGCGCGGTTCCAGTCGGACAAGATCGGTCACCGAGTCGTTCTGCTCGAGCGAATCGAGCCGGGCTGCCAACGCCGCAACTGTTGGATGCTCGAATACGGTCCTGAGCGGAACAACCAGCCCCAGAGTACTACTCAAGAGCGAGGTAACCTCCGCGGCCGACAGCGAGTTGCCCCCGAGCGAGAAGAAGTCTGCGTCGCGGTCGTCCTCATTCCCACCGAGGACGGAACCAAAAGCTCCGGCTACAACACGTTCGGTGGCGGTGGCCGGCCCCTCGGCACGGGAAGCATCCAGTGTCGGAGACGGGAGACGGGCGAAGTCGACCTTGCCGTTCCGCATCGGAAGCTCGCCCTCGATGTCGACGATGGCATGCGGAACCATGTACGTCGGAAGGACTTCTGCGGCGGCAGCGCGAAGTTGACCAGTGTCAACTCTTTCGGCACCTGAACTTCTCACGTAGGCGACCAACAGAGGACTTCCACCTTCGGCCGACCGAACCCCGACGACACAGAAGTCGACGTTCGCGACAGACTGAATGACTGCCTCGATCTCACCCGGTTCGATCCGGACACCGTTGACCTTCACCTGCACGTCGGTTCGCCCGAGATAATGCAGGCGATACGTATTTCCCTCGGATTTGGGGCTTTCCGGCTTCCACATCACCAGGTCGCCCGTCCGGTACTTCCGGGCGCCTGAACCGGTTGCCACGAATCGTTCCGCAGTTCGGGCCGGTTGGCCGGCGTAACCGCGAGCGAGCATTCGACCCGAGAGATACAGTTCGCCGGCGACTCCCGGCGGCACCGGTTCGAGTCGATCATCGAGCACGACGGCGTCGACCCCGGCCAGTGGATACCCGATCGATCCGTCGTGAGTGTCACCCGACAGTTGTTCGATCGACAGTGGTTCGGTAGCAAGCGAATACATCGTCGACTCGGCAGGTCCGTATCCGTTGATGACTCGGCGTCCGGCTTGCCAGCGCTTCGCCAACGCGCCGCCGAGTCGCTCGCCCCCGAACATCACCGTGGAAAGGTCCGGCAGCGAAGGATCGCCGATCGAGGCGACGACAGTAGGTGTGGCGCACAGATGAGTAATTCGCTCGCGCCTCAGTGCTGATGCGAGTCCCGAGCCGAACAGTTCTTCGTTCTTCGCCAGAACGAGCGTGGCCCCGGACGCACTCGCGATGAGCACCTCGAGCAACGTCATGTCGAATCCTGGCGCTCCGCGATGGAATACGCGAGAACCTGGCCCAGCCGAGAATCGACCGGGCAGGTCTTCGGCGATCACACCGAGCCCGCCGTTGGTCACGACCACAGCCTTGGGGGTTCCGGTCGTTCCTGACGTGAAAACTACGTAGGCCGCCAGGTTCTCGGAATATTCGCGCACCGAGTCGGTGACTTTCTCACCACCAGCGTCTTCAGCACCAGCGTCTTCACCACCAGCGTTGCGGCCGCCGATCGCTCCGGTGCCCAGTGTTTCGAGGACATCGCGTACTCGCGCCTGCGGCTGTTCCGGGTCCGTCAATGCCGGAGCTGCACCGACCTTCGCGATTGCCCACAGTTGCACGATCGACGCAATCGACCGATCTGCAGTCCAAGCAGCGACCTGGTCGACTCCAACTCCCCGGGAGCGCAACTCGTCGGCTGCGACATCCGACTGGGCATCGAGTTCCCGGTAAGTCAGTGTGTTGCCCTCACCCTCGACCGCCACAGCGTCCGGGGCGGATTCGACGCCGAAGCGCAGCATGGAGGCAAGTGTCGTACCGGAAAGTCGAGATCGATCAGGCCGGTCGACCGCGCCGTGTGCGGGGACGAGAAGAGCTCGTTCCGCACTGTCCAACAGGTCGATTTGCCCTACGGCGACATTCGGGTCGACAGACACTTGATTCAGGAAGCGCTCGAACCGGCCCGCAAAGCTCGATACCGTCAGATCATCGAATAGATCAGCGTTGTAGACGAATTCGAGACCGAGTTCGCCCCCGACCCCCTCGTCCGTGACGTTGACCTGCAGATCGAAATTTGCGTGCCTGACTTCAGGAGCAATCTGTGTGATGTCCAGCCCTGGTATCGACCACGCGGCGGTCTCAGCAGTTCGGAACGAGAGCGCCACCTGGAACAACGGATGTCGCGAACGCGATCGCGGTGGGTCGATCAGATCGACCAGCGATTCGAAGGGCATCTCTGCGTGCGCGAACGCCGCTACGTCACGCTGACGAACCTGCTCGACCAACCGGCCGAACGAGTTCGACGGATCGACTTCGGTTCGAAGAACAATCGTGCCGGCAAACATGCCGACCAGCTCGTCGAGTTCAGGTGTGACGCGTCCGGACACAACAGTGCCGACAGCTACGTCATCGCTACCGTTGTACCTCGCCAACAGCGCCGCGAGAGCGGCGTGTACAACCATGAACATGGTCGCGTTGTTCGATCGTGCGAGTGTCTGAAGGCCCGTTCGTACCGAACCTGAGATCTCCACCCGACAGCTCGACGCACGGGCGAACGTCGAACGTGGACGATCGAGGGGAAGCGTCACCTGCTCGGGAAGTCCTTCGAGAGCCTGCATCCAGTAGCTGCGTACCGTCTCGGGAATCCCCGATTCCCTTTGCCATGCACTGTAATCGGAGTATTCGAGCGCGAGCGGCGACCACTGCGGAGCGTGCTGCGCCGAGCGGGCGATGTACGCCGCAGTGAAGTCGCGGACCAACAATTCGAGTGATCGAGCGTCGGCGGCAATGTGATGGACGACGACAGCCAGGATGTGCTCGACAGGTGAAACCTGGAGAAGTGCCGCACGTACGGGCGGATCAACGGTGACATCGAAGCCCGAACCCACCAGTTCTGCTACACAATTCTCGGCGTCGCCGCCGTCGAGTGCCTCGAGCTGAAAGGCCGGAAGCGCATCCTCGGCGTCGAGCACCGTCTGAACCGGGCCGCCGCCGACAACCGGGTACACGGTCCGCAGAGTGCGATGGCGATTGATCACGTCACGAATTGCCAGTTCGGCCGCAACCACGTCCAGCTCGCCTGCCAAGCGCAGCACGATCGGGATGTTGTATCCGGCGGAGTCTGTATCCAACTGATTCAGAATCCACATTCGATGCTGGGAAGCTGACAGGTGCACTTCCGTGTTGTCCGAACGAGGCCCCAAGGACACGTCAGACGCGTGCTCCGCGCCGGTTCGCCCTACACCTATCCGCGCAGCAGCGATGTCTGCGAGCTGATCGACGGATGGGTGCTCGAACACATCGCGGACGTCGAGGTTACAGCCCAGGGCGGAGTTCAGACGCGACGAAAGACGAGTGGCGATCAAGGAATTGGCGCCTTGATCGAAGAGGTTCCGGACCGGATCGACATGCGGAACTTCCATCAAATCGCTCAGAATGGCTGCGACTGTCTGCTCGAAGAAGTCTCGCGACTGCCGAGTCGGCTGCGTGAGAGACACCGGGGTCGGCAACGATGCTCGGTCGATTTTGCCGTTGATCGTGACCGGTAATGACGCGAGCGCCATCAAAGCCGACGGAACCATGTGCGCGGGCAGCAACGAACGAGCAGTCCGCAAGACGCCGTCGAGGTCGTGTCCGCTCCCCGGGGTGATGTAACCGACCAAAGTCGGCCCGCTGTCGAGTTCTCTCACCACTACCGCGGCCTGCTCCACCGACGTGTGAGCCAACAGCGCGGATTCGACCTCGCCCGGTTCGATGCGGTAACCGCGCAGTGCCATCTGACCGTCGGCGCGGCGAACATATTCGAGTCGGCCGGCTCGCCAACGGACCAGATCGCCGCTGCGGTACATCCGTGATCCATCGAATCCGGGTTCAGGCACGAATCGCGAAGACGTCATCGCGGGTCGACCCAAGTAGCCTTCGGCCACCTGCGGACCCGCAACATACAGTTCGCCGACAGATCCCGGAGGGACGGGCTTCAACGACGCGTCCAGTACGTAGCTGCGCAACCCTGGTAGTGGGGACCCGATCGGCGAGACAGTCTCGTCACCGGGGACAAGATCGAAACTGGTGACATGGACTGTGGTTTCGGTGATTCCGAACATGTTGACGCCCCGCACGTCCGGGTGCCGATCGAACCAAGCCTCCACGCGCCCGGCGTCGAGGCGATCACCGCCGAAAACAATCGTCCGGAGCGGAAGCAGCATTTCCTGCGTGACTTCCGCCAACGCATAGAAGGCGGCCGGGGTCTGATTGAGAACGGTCACTCGTTCCCGCACAATCAGATCCGCGAATCTTTCGGGTGAGCGCGCGACATCACCGTCCACGATCACGAGGGATCCGCCAGTGGTCAACGAACCCCACATCTCCCAGACCGAGAAGTCGAATGCGTACGAATGAAACATCGTCCATACATCTTCGGCGTTGAAGTCGAAGATCTCTCGGGTCGAGGCGAGCAGCGCCAACACGTTGTCCTGAGACACCACTACGCCTTTGGGAGCTCCAGTTGATCCGGAAGTGTAGATCACGTAGGCGGCGGACTCCGACTGTGCAACGGGCCAGTCGGCCGTAGCGTCAGTCGTCTCGTCCACGAAGATGACAAGTTGCTCGTACCCAACGAACCGCCCAGCAGATTCGTCCGTCGACAGAATCGCTTTCGGGCCTGCATCGGCAAGTACGTAGTGGATACGAGCGTCGGGATACTGCAAGTCGATCGGTACGTACGTCGCGCCCGCGCGAACGACAGCGATGATGGCTACGACGAGGTCGACCGATCGAGGCAGGGCGACCGCCACGCGATCACCGACTCGAATTCCTCGATCGATCAAGACAGCGGCAAGGCCCTCCGAACGAACTCGCACCTCTTCATAGGTGAAACGAGTATCGCCACTCGACACCGCGATTGCATTCGGATGCCGGGCTGCGACGGCCCCGAAGAGGTCAGGCAGCGACTGCGCGACAATCGACGGCGCCGGCACCCGAGCCGACAATTCTTCGCGTTCCGCAACACTGAGAACATCGATGTCACGCAGCATGATTGACGAGTTCTCGGTAATCGAGCCACACACTCGACGAAGCCGCTCGACCCAGCTCTGCACGGTGCCTGCATCGAACAGATCGGCGGCATATCGGAAAGTGCCGCGAACACCGCTCGCGTCGCCGTCAATCGTACGATCCTCGCGCACAGTCACTTCGAGGTCGAAGCGAGGGTGGACCGGAGGTAGCGGAGTGCCGTGCGCCGTCAAAGTTCCCATCGCGATCGCGGAGTCGGGCGCTACCGGATCGACAGCGAGAACCACTCTGAGGAAGGAATTCTTCTCACCTACGCCCCCACCGACCGCACGGTCGACCACCCAGTCGAACGGAACGTCGGCATTGGACAGGGCCGCCACATCAACCTCGCGCACCTGAGTCAAGAACTCACCGAACATGTCTCCGCCGCGAAGGAGCGTTCGCAGCGCGACGGTCCCGACGAACATACCGACGACACCGTCGAACGAAGGATGCGTTCGTCCGGAGGTCGGGGTCCCGATGACCACATCGGACGCACCGGTGATCTTGCTCAGTGCGATCGAAAGGCAGGCGTGCAACACCATGAAGGTTGTGCAGTCGTGCGCGCGAGCGATCTCGTTCAGCGCCGCATGGATAGGTGAGGGCAACTCGAACGTCACGTCCCGAGCCGACGACGGTTGGTCCGGCCGGCGGGATCTGTCCACGGGAAGCGCCAGAGTCGGATCAACACCGGCGAGTGTGTCGGACCAGAATTCCAGCTGGCGCCCTGCCAAGCTCTGTGGATCCGCGGGATCACCGAGAATGGTTCTGTGCCAAGCGGAATAGTCGCGGTAGTCGAGAGCGGGCGAAGGCCAGATCGGCGAACTCCCAGCGGCGCGAGCGTCGTACGCCGCGACGAGGTCCGAGACGATCGTCGCGAACGAAAGGCCGTCCAGGGCGACGTGATGGGCAACCACGGTCATGCGGTGGTCGGCGTCGCTGCCGGAGGCGAGGATCAAGCGAAGAGGCGCATCGGTCGCCAGGTCGAAACCCGCCGCAACCAAATCCGCTGACGCAGCCTCGTAATCCTCGGACGCAACCTCGATCAGAGTCACCGGAGTCGCGGTCGCAACCTGGATCGGCCACGCATCGTGATTCTGGTCGAACGAGAAAACAGTACGCAAGACGAGATGGCGATCGGTCAGGTCACCTACCGCCGCCCTCATCGCCTCGATATCCAGAGCACCACTGAACGCGACCTCGAACGCAATGTTGTACGCCGACGACTGGGGATCCAGACGGTTGAGTAACCACAGGCGTTGTTGCGCCGGTGCGATTTCCACGACGAGGTCGTCCGAAATGCGCTGGGGTTCCTCCACCCACTCCGCCCGCCCCGCACGGATCACCCGGGCCAGGCGCGCCGGCGTCGGGGCACCGAACACGTCCCTCACGCCAACCCGTCTTCCGAGGGCGGAACTCACTCGCGCGGCAACATACACGGCGTCGAGTGAACTACCGCCCCAGGCGAACAAGTCGGAGTGCGGTCCGAGAACTCCGACGCCGAGGACCTCGGCCATCACCGAGGCAATCAATTCCTCGTCGTACCCGATCGGGTGGTTGACCGCCGCGCGCTGCTCGGCCGGCGCGGACGACGCCGGTTCGGGGAGCGCTGAACGGTCAGTCTTTCCATGGCTCGTGACGGGCAATACTGCCAAAATAGTCACCGAACTCGGCAACATGGAACGAGGAAGTCGGGAAGCCAGATGATCGAGCACCATCGTCTGGCTCAACGGATGAGCTGCACCTTCGGCCACGGTCACATACGCCGCAAGCGACCCGGATCGCTCGACCACCGCTGCTTGCGCAACGCCGGGAGTCGACAGGAGCACAGCCTCGATCTCGCCCAGTTCGACGCGTACTCCACGGATCTTCACTTGTTGGTCAGAGCGGCCCAAGAACTCGAGTTGACCGGCAGCGTTCCATCGCACCATGTCCCCGGTGCGGTACATACGCTCACCAGCGCCGGCAGCACCGAAGGGCGCAGCGACAAAACGCTCCGCGGTGAGCGTCGGAGAAAGGTACCCTCGCGCCAGTCCGTGTCCCATCACGTACAGCTCCCCCGCGGCGCCGACCGGAGTGGGCAGCAACGACGAATCCAACACCACAGCGGAAACGCCGTCGATCGGGCGCCCGATCGGAGTATCACCACCAGGCTCG
The DNA here is from genome assembly GCF_058793255.1 of Rhodococcus sp. MPR-R1B. Taxonomy (NCBI): domain Bacteria; kingdom Bacillati; phylum Actinomycetota; class Actinomycetes; order Mycobacteriales; family Nocardiaceae; genus Rhodococcus; species Rhodococcus sp. MPR-R1B. The sequence goes on along the minus strand of NZ_JBXAFO010000009.1, from coordinate 166,348 downwards.
AGCGGCTCGCTCATGAATGCCGCGACGGTTGCTTCACTGGGCCCGTACGAATTCACGATATCGACGTGACTCGACCACGCATCCACGAGCGCTCCCGGCGGTCGCTCGCCGCCGACGTTCAGGACTCGAAGTTCCGGCAAAGCCCGAGGATCCATCGTCAACGGAACCGATGGCGTCGAGTTCAGGTGCGTGACACCTTCGAGCCGCAAATAGTCTTCGAGGTCCACTCCGCCGATCAATCCGGGAGGAACGATCACTGCGGTCGCGCCGCAGCCGTGTGCAAGCAGAATCTCGAGGATCGCCACGTCGAACGATGTGTTTGCAAGGAGCGCGACGCGGGAGGAACTATCGATGTTCAGACGCCGTGCGTGAGAACGCAGCAACGGCACAATGCCTCGGTGCGTGACCGCGACACCCTTCGGTCGCCCGGTAGAACCAGAGGTGTAGACCACGTAGGCGGTGTCGTCCAGAGACAGGTCGGCGATAGATGAACCCGCCCCCACGCGTCGATCCACCGGACCTTCGACGGTCTCGTCTTCCCTGGGGTTGACGACGCAGACCCAAGCCGGCACGTTCACGAGTTCGCCACCGACCACAACGGACACGTCGGCGTCGTCGAGAATGAAAGCGGCACGCTCGGAGGGTGTTTGAGGATCCACGAAGAGAAGGGCAGCACCAGCCCGCACTACTGCGTGGAATGCAACTACGGAATCGGTCGAGCGCCCGGTGAGGATCCCGACGACGTCGCCTCGTCCGACTCCGTTCTCCACGAGCAAGGCGCAGAGTGCATCCGCGCGAGCGCCGAGCTGGTCGTAAGTGACGTCCACACCTTGCTCGCGGATCGCGACGGCACTCCCCTGCCCTGCGCCGCCTCTGATGACCGAATCGAGCGTCGCGAATCCGTCCGTCCGCGGACCTAGCGCAGGGACCAGATCCTTCACTTCATCCGTCGAGAGGATGGGGAGGTCACCGAGCGCACGGGTAGCCGAGTCGAGGAACCCCTCGAGTAGCCGAACGAACTGACGATGATGCATCGCCAAGTCACGTTCGCTGTAGAGGTGCGGATTGGCTTCGAAGGACAGGCGAACGTTCTCCCCCGCGATCGACGGATAAATGCTGAAGAACAGGTCTTCGGTGGGTCCGGATGTGAGGACGTGAAATTCGCCGACGACGTCACCGAGCCGAATCGCTTCGTGAAACATCATGACGTTCACGGCCGGGCCCGCCGCCTCACGGGATCCGCCCTGACCCTCCTGGAAGCCCATGTCCTCGTAGCGGAATCGCTGGTGGCGTAGCGCACCGGTCATTTGAACCGAGATCTGACGCACCAGTTCTTGTGGCGACAGATCCCGTTCGAGTTGCGCACGAACAGGCACGATGTTGGACAGCATCCCACCTGAACGTTTCGACGTCGCCGTGGTGCGGCCGGACACCGGCAAGCTGAGGACTACGTCATCGGAATCAGTCATGCGACCGAGATAGGACGCGAATGCACCGACGAGGACCGCCACCTCGGAGGTAGTCCACTCGGTCGCGACATCCGAAAGCTGTTTTGCAAGAGTTGGATTCAGTGTCCGCACCATCATGCGCTGCGGCATGGACGTCAGGCCGGCGCCGTCGGCGAGGCGAACCGGGCGGGGCAGGCCTTCGGACATCTCCGTCCAGTACTGCTCGTCCGATCGATACCGCGACGAGGATCGGTAGTCGACGTCGAGGTCATGCAGTGCACGTACCCCGAAACCACCGAAAGGAGTCAGCGTCTTGCCATGAACCAGATGCGAATAGCGCTCGGCCACCCGAGCGGTGAGTGTCATCGCCGCATGTCCGTCGAGCACGAGGTGATGGGCGTGCGAGTACCAGTAGTAGTGCTCATCTGCCAGGTGAAGCAAGGTCGCCGAGATCAGGCGGTCAGACATCACGTCAAGTGGCCGTGAGTATTCCGCTGTCATCCACTCGTTCGCGCGCTGAACCGGGTCGCGGTCGCTGCGTAAGTCGAGGTATGCGAGATCGTCGACGATCGCATGATCGACGACCTGTGCCGGCTCGGCATCGGTAGCGACGAGGCGAACGAACGGCGACTCCAATTCATGACATGCCGTATTCGTTGCCTCGATCAGCGCGTCGACGTCAACCGGTCCGCGTAGTTCCACGTACTGAGCCACCACGAACGGAGTTGACGGACTCAATTGCTGCGCGAACCACAGCGCGAGCTGAGCCCGAGACAACGGAAAAGCACTCAACCCGTCACCTCACATTTCACCAGCCTTGTTTTTCACGAACGTTCGGTGGCTGATCACGTGAATCCATGGGAGCGAACACCACGAACGGCCGAACCGAACCCTACTGTCTCGTCTAAGTTTTCACCACTGGGCCAACACTGCTAGACATGTCGACGCAGCTTTCACGCACTCAAACGTCAGGAGCTTCAGCGGATGAACAACGACACGGTGGGACCAAAGTCCGACGACGATTCCGGGGCTGAACCGATCGGCTCCAACACCATCCCACCGAGGGGCCCGGAGCGCGAAACCAAGGGGGCGGCCGCTTTTCTCCGAAGCCGTAGAACGGCAGTCGCGATCACCGCAACGACGCTGGTAGTGGGCGGTTTCGTGGCATGGCTCGGGTACACGGCATACGAGGCGAAAGATAACCTGGAGGCGGCTCGCGACCACGCACAGTCGGCGAAGAGCGCTCTCCTGGCCGGAGATACGGGAGTCGCAGAGTCTGCCGCGGCGGAAGCCGATCGCGAAGCATCGGCCGCATACGACAACACCCATTCACTCCCCTGGAACATCACCGCCGCAATTCCCGTCATCGGGTCGCCGTTCGAGTCGACGCGCCAGATGACCGAGGTCGTTCAGGGGCTTACGCGTGACGTTCTCGGCCCTGCCGTGACTACCGGAACTTCACTCGCACCAACGGAATTGGTGCAGCCCGGTGGGCGCTTGGCACTCGCACCGTTACGCGAAGCGGAACCGAAACTGGCCGAAACAGCTATCGCCGCGGAATTGCTGTCGTCGCAGGCACAGGAAGTTCCCGAATCGAAGTACCTGGGCCGAGTTAACGATGCCAGAGCAGAATTACAGTCGCAGACAAGCGAACTGGCTACCCTCCTGACGAACACCGCCACCGCGGCGCGCATCACACCGGCGATGCTCGGCACCGACGGACCGCGCAACTACTTCATCGGTTTCCAGACCAATGCGGAAGCGCGAGGAACCGGCGGCCTGTTGGGTGGATACGGCATCGTCCGAGTCGACAACGGCGCCGCTCGGGTGGACACACTCTCCCCCAACTCCGAACTAACACTGGACAATCAACCGATAGACCTTGGTCCTGACTTCAACCAGCTGTACGGAAACAGTCGACCGACCACCGATTTTCGCAACAGCAACCTCAGCTCGCACTTTCCGTACGCAGCGCAGATCTGGCAGTCCCTGTGGTCACAGGAGTCCGGGGGTGAGCTGGTCGACGGCGCGATAGCGACCGATCCGATAGCACTGAGTTACCTCCTCGCGGCGGTGGGACCAGTAGAGATGCCGGACGGAGAGTCGGTAACGGCCGACAACGTCGTTGAGTTGACCGAGTCGACCGCGTACGCACGCTTTCCCTCCGACAACAAGGCACGAAAGCAGTATCTGCAGACAATCGCGGCCCGTGTCGTGGCGAAGATGACCGGGAACATCAAGTCGCCGAGCGCATTACTGGAGGCTCTGGGCAGAGGTGTCAGCGAGGGCAGAATCGCAGTGTGGAGCTCTCACCCCGACGAACAATCGGTTCTTGCCGACACCGTCCTCGGGCACACCATTCCCGATGATGCCGCTCCGTACGCCGGTGTGGTGATCAACAACCAAGCCGGCAACAAGCTCGACTACTACCTCACACGAGAAATCGACTACACAGCCCAGACGTGCACCGGCGACACCCGAAAGACAACGGTCACCGTTCGACTGACCAACAACGCGCCCGACGCCGACCTGACCGAATATGTCAGCGGGATCGTCGACAACCCCGGACGACTGCCCAATGGCACCAATGTGGCTGCAGTCACTCTGCTTGCGACAGCCGGCGCCAAACTCGATGCCGTCTCCGTGGGTGGACAGATTTCGTTTGCCGTCAACGGAACCGAACAGGGTCACCCGGCCTACATGACCAGGGCCGTCATTCCGCGAGGCCAGACGGTTGAGCTGAAGTTCGATCTGACCGAGCCCACAGCCGAGGGCGAAGCTCGCGTACCGGTCCAGCCGCTTGTCGACGACCCGAAGATTACCGTCGACGTTCCTAGCTGCTGAGCTTGTCCGGCAAACGTCGACGAGGCCCCTGGCATGTCGCCGTTTGTCGGACTCGTGAACTTTCAGCAGATTTGAAACTTTGGCGAAGGCTAGCCTATGCTTCCTGACGCGCCTGGAACCGGCCGTCGGCTGCGATCCGTCGGAGTCTCACTCCTCGGCGCATCGACAACGGAAGGTTCCCCATGCGATACGCCCGTGTGCGCTCACTTCGCCGAACTGTGGCGCTGAGTGGATTGGTCATTGCCGCCCTGGTAATCGGCGGATGCAGTAACAACGACACCGCAACCGAATCGAGCAGCAGCGACTTCGAAACCGTCACCATCGAAAGTGCGCTCGGAAACGCCGTCATCACCGAAAAGCCCGAGCGAATCGTGACTCTCGGCATGGGGTCGGCGGAGACCGTAATCGCGCTCGGCACGATCCCCGTCGGCGTCGAAAAGTACGCATGGGGCAGCGACGACACCGGGTATCTGCCGTGGGTCCACGAAGCGGTCACGAAGCAAGGTGGCGAACTGCCAGAGCAGTTCACCGGCGGAACCGATCTCAACATCGAGGCGATCATCGCTCTCGAACCCGACCTGATCCTCGCCCCCTGGTCCGGCATCACACAGCAGCAGTTCGACTCGCTCAACGCGTTCGCGCCGACCGTCGCCTACGCCGAGAGCCCCTGGACCATCACGTGGGAAGACCAGATCAACGTCATCGGCAAAGCCATGGGCGAATCCGAGAAGGCGACAGCCGAAATCGACAAGATCAAGTCGCAGTTCGCGGAATCGACTGCAGCACATCCGAACTACGCCGACGTCAGCTTCTCCTTCATCTACAACACGGGCCCAGGAACCCTCGGCGTCTTTTTCGCCGAAGAGCAGCGTGTGGCCATGGTCCGCGCACTTGGCCTGCAGGTGGATCCCGTCGTCTACACCTTGACGGAATCTGAAGGAACAGACTCCGCCGTCATCGGCCTCGAGAACGCAAACCTCCTCGACAAGTCCGACCTGCTCTTCACCTTCTACTCGGACCCGGCCAACCGGGCCGAGATCGAAGCGCAGCCCGCTTACCAGGCAATCCCCGCTGTGGCTCGGGGAACTGTCATCGCTCCGACCGAACAGCCCTTCGTCACCGGTTCCTCGATGATCAACCCTCTGACCGTGCCCTGGTCGCTCGAGCGCTACGTGCCGATGATCGACGAGGCAATCGCGAAGCTGAACAAGTGATGTAGATCAGCATCGTGCGATCGAGAAACCCGCGTCCTATTCGGACGCGGGTTTCTTGCCGTCGCGTTCAGCTTTGAATCGCATCCACTCACTGCTCAGCATGCGATTGCCGATGATCCACCCCATGTAATCGCGCATGTTGAGCACACGAATGTACGCGGGACCGTTGGGATTTGCGTACTGCAGGGCCTCGGTCGCAAGCTTGCGTTGATTCTCGAGATACACGTGCTCTGTTTCGAGGAATCCGCCCCACACGTCGGAATCCATGACGTAGTAGTGAGTCCGATCCCGAGGCTTGCGCGTGAGCTTGACGAACCCCCGGTCGATCAACCGACGAATGTAGGTGGACACCGATCCGCGACTTGCTCCGAGTGCCTGCGCCAACTCTTCGGCGCTGACCCCTGGCGACTCGCTGATCAACAGATAGCCCGCAATACGTCCTTCGATGCGGGCCCCACCGCCGGACTGCCAGTACACGGAGAACTGATCGATGAACCAGGTGGAGAAATCGTCACCGCGAGCAGGGCTGGCATCGCCCATTCGTTGAGCCTCCGACGTCTCTGGGTACGAACAATTCGCCACTATTGTGCCAGCACCACCGTCACCGAGCCGAAATCACCAGCCCTGGAGTGGTTGCGATGAACTCGAGCTGTTCGATTGTCAAAGGCGACGCCGATGTGGAGCCAGCCGATGTCACGAACTGGGTCACCACTACTGTTTCGCCGGAGGGGTGAACAACCCGGACCGTGTCATCGCCCGAGCCATCGGGATCGACCAGGCGAGTCACGGTGGTGGAGCCTGGCAACGTCAGTGTCTCACCCGGTTCCGGCACAGCGGTACCAACTGATATTTCGACATCGCTGCTGCCGTCCGCTGTCGAGGCGACGATCCGCTCGCACACTCCTCCCTGTCCGTAATCATCTGGAACCAACGAACCGAGCGGGCGCTCCAAAGTGACGCCTGCCGCGCCGAGATCCTTCCAACGTGCATCGAGCAACTGATTCAGTCGGTCGATATCCATGCGCGACGCAGGTGGACCGGCATTCACAGAATCGGTGTAGCAGGATGCCATCGGCGGCGGCGTCGAGTCTGGAACCGGCGCAGTCACCGCAAGCCCCGGCGCGGTCGCTAACGCGATCAGTTCGTCCATCGTCAAGAGCGGGGAAGCATCCGACGAAGTTCCGGTCGACGTGTCGACGCTGGCAACAACCCGGGATCCATCACCGAGATACGCGACGACTCCGCGCTCGCCCCCGACTTCCGAACCGTCTGTGTCTTCGAAATCGGCTCTGTCCTCGAAATCGGCGATGTCGAGCACTGTTCCGTTTTCGAGATGCTCCCGCCGATCCACCAGACCCTCCAAGCACGGCGGCACCGGCTGATCCCATGCACGCACCTGAACCGAGATATCCGCAGTCCGCCCGACGCGAGTCAAGGTTCCCTTCGCCGACGTAGAACCGCTGAACTCGATCGGGTCGACCCCGTCAGGAAACGAGGCACCCCGGTAATTCTGGATCGGCGCAAACTCGAGCGATTTCGATGGACTCGCAAATGCAACGTCGACATCGGAAGGCAGCGATTCGAGTAGTGCGTCGCTCATGGCGGTGGCCTTCGGTCCCGAGAACCATGGATAGTCCGGGTCGTCATAGCCGGGCTCACCGGCAAAACCGTAGTTGATACGCACCGGCGGACCCGGCGATGCCACCGAATCGCAGCCGGGAATCGACGCGCCCGTGTCTTCGTTCGTCACCGCCGCGACAACAGTTCCCAAGGCGACGATCGAGACGATCACCAGCCCGTCACGCCAGGTCCATTGCTCGCGGCGACGGTTCGACTCGTGTGCGGTGCGCCCAGACATTTCTCGATCATTGCCTACCACAACAACTACGTCGCTATCCGACATACCCGCTGAGGTCGTAGATCGTGGAATTTCCCACCGTTGTCGACGTGAAATTCGCTTCGACCCATTCCTGGATGACACTCGACGTGCTGTCCCCGCTTTGGCCCTCTCGCTGGCTTCCGCCCTGGCCACCGGCAATGTAGTAGTGAATTTTTCCGTCTGCCACGTACTGGATGAATTGATCCAATGTCGGTGCGGGATCGGAACTCCAACCGCCGATCGCCATCACCGCGGTATTGCTGGCCAACTCGTAGGTTGCTGCGCTTTGCGAGCCGTTGGTCGCGGCCGACCACGTGGTGCCCGCATTGACCAGCATTGCCGTCAACTCGGAAGTACTTTCACTGCCGCTACTCAGTTCTTGCCCGTTCGACGCCGGATTTACAGTCGCGTCAGAAGAATTCGGCGGAGCGTCACCGTTTTGCAGCTCTGGGCCCCCACCCATACCTCCTCCCCCGCCGATTCCGGAGTCGGACACGGCGCCGGTCGATCCGGCCGTCGGGATGGACCCACCGTGCGCTGTTGCGGCAGTGGCAATCGCGTAAGACGCAGAACCGGTTATCCCTGCCAACGATCCAAGAATCAATCCAGCGACAGCGAGCTTGCGAAATCGATCCTTAGCTCCCACGAGAACCAGGATCGCGCCGACGACAGTGCCTACCAACAGAATCCACTTCAGCATCGGCAGCCAGTCGGCATTGCGGTGCAACAACACCCAGCTCCAGATTCCTGCGGCCAGCATCGTCGCAGCCAACCCGCAACGTCCGATCCAACGGGCACGGACCAACCACAGAGCGTATCCACCGGTCCCGATCATCCCCGCGACGGCGGGCGCCAGCGCAACTGTGTAGTAGGGGTGGATCGTGCCGGACATGTAGCTGAAGATCAGGCCGGTAACGAGAAACCAGCCACCCCAAAGGATCAACGACGCACGGACAAGATCTGTGCGCGGTGCGCGCCCACAGGCGAGCAGGCCGAACACCAGCGCAATCAAAGCCGCAGGAATAAGCCAGGAAATCTGGATACCCATCTCGCTGCCGAACAGCCGTTCGAGTCCGGCACTTCCCCCGAAGCTCGAACCTGCACTGCCACCGGCCATTCCGCCACCGCCACCGGTGCTCCCGAAAAGTCGACCCAATCCGTTGTATCCCACTACCAAGTCCATGACGCTGTTGTTGGTCGATCCGCCGATGTACGGGCGAGAATCAGCGGGCCACAGCCACACTGCCAACACCCACCACCCAGCCGATATGACAACGGACGCAGCACCGATCACCAGGTGGACCAGGCGAGTCCGCAAGCGCACCTGTCCGGCGATCAAATACGCGGCACCAAATGCAGGCAACACCATCAGCCCTTGCAGCATCTTGGTGAGAAAGGCAAACCCCAGCGCTACTCCTGCGAGCGCCACCCACATAGCGGCTCGACGACCTATCGCCGTGCACATGGCGCGAATAACGAAGTAGCCGGCGAGAGTCATGAGCAGAACCAACAGTGCATCAGGATTGTCGAACTTGAACATCAGGGCGGCAGCGGGCGTAGCTGCCAAAACAGCTCCCGCCACCAAACCCGCAGCGGGCGACGCCACTCGTTTGACGGCCGCGTATACGAGCGCAACCGATCCGATGCCCATCAATGCCTGCGGAACTAGAAGGCTGGCACTCGAAAATCCGAAGATTCGCCCGGACACACCCATGACCCACAATGAAGCGGGCGGTTTGTCGACCGTGATGAAATTCGAGGTATCGAGGGACCCGAAGAACCACGCTTTCCAATTCTGGGAGCCGGCCTGCGCCGCTGCAGCGTAGAAGGTGTTGGCGTAGCCACTCGCGGTCAGATTCCACAAATACAGGACTGCCGTTGCTGCCAACAGGATCGTCAGCGCCAATCCCGTACTGCGCGTGCGGAACCACGACGGCGAGGGCTCCGCGCGATGGGCAGTTGGTGCCGGCCGCTGACGCGGGGCCGGATGCAGAACGGCGGTCATCAGGAAGTCCCTTCACGAGTTACTGTCCTGCCAACGATCGCGTCTCCAACCCTGGCGGCACTGGGAGCCGCCTGGAAAGTTGCTGTGAATGGATCAGGTCAGGGAGCGCTCGAACAGCACGACGCTGAACCACCCGTTGTCGGCATCGTCTCCGAAGTCACGACGCCCTACCTCGGCGAAACCCGCGTCTCGGTAATAGCGGCGCAACCGCACGTTGGTTTCTACACAATCGAGCCGCAGGTACTGCGCGTTCTCCTGCGCGGACCGTCGATGGGCCCAGACGAGTAAGCGTTCGCCCAACGAGGTGCCCGAGAATTCTCGATCGATAACCAATCCGTGCACGTAGCCGGCAGGATCGTTCGAATTGGGCCAGACCACGGGGTCTGACCAGATCAACCGCAGGGCACCGACAATCCTCGACTGTTCCCGGTCTCGCGCAACAAAGAACTCCCCTCTCGAAATCTGCTCCCCGACCTGCTCGACAGACACTGAACGCGGGCGCCACTGGATGATTCCGCGTTCTGCCAACCAGTCTTCTGCCGCGTGCCGCAGCGCCAGAATCTCCGGCCCATCGGTCTCGACCGCTTGCACAACGTCGACAACCATATGACCTCCCCCATATCTGCAGCCGTTCACAACAACACGGCCTCCAGGCCCCAACCCGGGTGTATCTCCGAGTTGAAGCCTATCGGCGTGAAGTTGTGCGCCTGAACGGGTGTCACCACTCAGTCAGGTTTTGAATGTGGTGTTGGCCGGTCGCGGGTGCTGGCCGGGGTCGATCGAGGGCGGCGGGATGAACCACGGTTTGTTGTCGGCGCCTATTCGGATCGCCCATTTCCCGACGAACCCTGATTTGCGGTGCATCAGTCGGTGATGTGAACGGCACAGCAGCACCAGGTTGTTCATCACCGTCGGGCCACCGTTCGCCCAGTGCCGGATGTGGTGCGCATCAGTCCAGGCGGGCACGCATGTGCAACCCGGGAACGCGCAGCCTCTGTCGCGGGCAATCAACGCAGTCCGTTGTTCGGCGGTGACCAACCTCTTTCCTGGTTTCGCATCCAAGGGCGCGCCGTGATCGTCGAGCAGCACGGTCGACAGGAAACAATCACACCCGAGGAGCCTGGTCTGCGACACCGACAGCGGGCCCAGCCAGGGCATGTGCCCGACATCGAGATCCGACACAGCCATTCCGTCATCAGAAGCAGCGGGTGCGGCGGCGCAGTCCCGATGCTCCGCCAGATCCCGAGCGTTGATGTGCACGTTCACGTGCGGCCGCTGACCACCATCGGTGCCGGTCTTAGCGCAATCGAGATACCGCCGGATCAGTTCCGTGAACCCGTCCGCGGTCCGCTTCGCCGCCGACCGAGAATCCGGCGTCCCATCCGGTGCCTGGGTCGGCATCGTCAGATTCGACAACGCCGACAACAACATTTCACCGGTGAGGGCGTCGAAATCACCGCGCACCACCACCCGGCCGTTCAAGGTCGAGGCGATCCGCAACTCGTTGAGATCGACATCCTCGGCGGGCGGGATCTCATCCGATTCGAACAACCGCTCCAAGGTCGCGATTACGTTCCGCACCTTCGTGGTCGTCGCCTCCACCCCCGATGCCGCAGCCAACAACAAATCGATGCACTTCGGTAGCGCCTCCTCCGGCATCCCCTTCGGCGGTGACTCACAGAACGCCACGATCAACACGGCATGATCGAACGAGCAATCCCCGCCATCGAACCGAGCCGCCACCGCCGGAAACGGCCGCAAAGCCGCACCCAACGCGGCGATCTTCTTCCCGTCCCGAACCTGCAGCATCGTGTTCGCCGCCAACCAGGACCCCACACCGCGGCTGGCAATCACCTGATCATCCGGGCGCAACGACAACTCGTCCACCACAGCCACACGCACAGCTTCGAGGCGCAGAATCTCCGCACTCGCCGACACCGCAGCAGCGCGCAACTCAGCAGCAGTCAACCGCCACAACCGTCCGCGTAACCCCACCGCAGAACCAGACACCACATCCGACAACAAGACACTCATTGAATCCCCCGATCCCCTCCCCAAATCATACTCGAACACCCGTTCGAGTCAAGAGTGGTAGACCTCGAGCGCCCGCGCTACCGATTCGTCACCCGCAGGTAGCAACGGCAGTCGCACATGGGGAGTCGGAATCTGTCCCAACGCATGCAATACGCCCTTGATCACAGTCGGGTTCGGTTCGGAAAACAGAGCTCCGGACAGCTTCGACAAACTCCGCCCGAGGTCACGGGCGCCGTCCACATCGCCACTGTCCCAAGCTTTTACCAAGCGGACGAACTCAGCGGTCGACACATGAGCGGACGCCAAGATGCCACCGGCCGCACCCAAGGCCAGAAGAGGCGCGAGAAATAGATCATCCCCCGCCAGTACGGCGAAGTCGCCTGGAAGATCCGCGAAGAGTTCGACGGCAGCTGCGTCGATACCGCCCGCGGCATACTTCACACCAACAACCCCGGGCAAAGTACCCACCTCCTGCAAAGTGCCGCTGTCCAGATCGCACGCAGTCCGGTACGGCACGTGATAGACGATCAGCGGCACTGGGCTCGACGACTGCAGATGCGCGAAATGCGCCGCCACACCGGCTTTCGACGGCCTCGTGAAGGAGGGAACCGGCACCAACGCCGCCGAGACCTCAGGCCACCGAGCCAGCCTCCCGAGCGCCTGCGCACTGCCCGCCGTGTCGTTACTGCCCGCGCCGACGATCAACGTCGCACCTCTCGCACGGCACACATTCGCACAGATATCCAGAACGGTCACTCTCTCCTGTTCGGTGAGTGTTGCGGCTTCCGCTGTAGTCCCCAGCGCAACGAGTCCGACCGCACCCTCGGAGAGGACCTGGTGCGCAAGCTGTTCGAGTGCACCGATTGCAATACGACCGTCGCTCTCGAAGGGCGTGATCAGTGGAACATGGATTCCGGCCAGGTCAACTCGAGTCGTAGTCATAGAACTCAGCCTCACCGAACAAACCTTGTAGGTCTAGTTCGCATTTCCATCGTCGAGCGTAAGCTGAGCTGATGCTCGATGTTCGCCGACTGAAGCTCTTGCGCGAACTAGCGCTGCGCGGAACCATCGTTGCCGTTGCCGAGGCGCTGTCGTTCAGTCCCTCCGCGGTGTCGCAGCAGTTGGCCGTCCTCGAACGTGAAGCCGGCGTGCCGCTGCTGGAACGAACAGGCCGTCGCGTCCGACTCACACCCGCCGGTGAGAACCTCGCACGTCATGCCGAAGCCATCCTGCAACGCCTGGAGCAGGCGTCAGGTGAATTGGTCGACGCACGTCGTGGACTGGCGGGGCCGCTGCGCATTGGAACGTTCCCGACCGCGGCACGGGCGATCCTCCCGGCGGCATTGATCGCCCTGTCTCGCGAGCATCCCGGGTTGGAACCGATGGTTTCGGAGATCGACCCGGCGGACGTCGCCGACGACCTACGAGCTGGGACTCTGGACTTGGCGTTGATTCACGACTACGACTTCGTCCCTCGCCCCACCGAACCGGGCCTGACGACATTGCCGCTGTGCAGCGAAGCCGTGTACCTCGCTTCGAGTGACATCGAGTCAGATCCCCACGACGCTGTCGCATCACTGACCGACTGCGTAGAACGTCCCTGGATTACCGCAATTCCCGGAACTGCTTGTCATGCAATGACTATTCGCGCATGCCAGGCAGCTGGATTCACCCCGAAAGTGCGACACCACATCGACGAATTCGCCACCGTTCTCGCCCTCGTCGCTGCGGGACAGGGTGTTTCGCTGGTTCCTGAACTCGGAGCAATCCATCCGCCGCTAGGTGTGCGCCTGACGCCGATGCCAATTCGACGAAGGACGAAGATTGCACACCGAGCGGGCTCCGACGCTCACCCGGCGGTCGCAACCGTGACAAACGCGCTTCGCTCGGCCGTCCCACAACTGCTGGACGCCGAGCAATAGCGGCATCTACATGTCGAGCCCGAGGTCGAGGACCGTCACCGAGTGTGTCAGGGCACCGACAGCGAGGTAGTCGACGCCGGTTCGGGCGTACTCTGCGGCAACGTCGATGGTGAGACCACCGGATGACTCGAGTTTGGTTTCTGGAGCAACAGCGTCTCGGCGCTGGACCGCGATCTGCGTCTGCCACAGCGGGAAGTTGTCCAGCAGAACAAGTTCCACGTTCTCCGCCAGCACCTGATCGAGCTGAGTGAGGTTGTCGACCTCAACTTCGCACTCGATGTCCGGGGCGAGCTCACGGACCGCACGAAGTGCTGCGACCACCGAACCGGCAGCAGCAACATGGTTGTCCTTGATCAACGCCGCGTCACCCAATCCCATACGGTGGTTGACGCCTCCGCCCACGTGGACTGCATATTTCTGCAGAGAACGCAGTCCGGGCAGTGTCTTTCGGCTGTCCCGCACTTTGGCATGAGTGCCGGCGATGGCGTCGACCCACTGTGATGTCGCCGTGGCGATTCCCGAGAGATGGCAGACGAGGTTGAGCATCGTGCGCTCTGCCGTGAGAAGTCCGCGGGTGGGTGCGACAACGGTGAGCACCGATTGACCTGGCGCAACCCGAGTTCCGTCGGCCACCCGATCAACGACCTCGTAGTTACCCGCGCCGATCACCTCGTCGAGAACAAGCAGTCCGACGTCGATGCCGGCGACAGTACCCGAGGAGCGTGAGACGACCGACGCCTTCGCGACCGCATCGGCGGGAACCGTTGCGGTAGAAGTGATGTCGGGGCCATAGCGCAGATCCTCGTCCAGAGCGAGCCTGACCAATGTGAGCAGCTCGTCACGGTCGAGCGGCGCGGGCAGGATCTTCTGCTCGGTCATCAATGAACTCCTGTCAACAACATGTCGGGTATTTCGAGCGCTCCGTCGGCACCCATCTTGATCCGAGTGCTGCGACGCTGATTCGGATCTGTTTCAGGATAGTCGGTGCGGGTATGGCAGCCACGGCTCTCGGTTCGCGCCACGGCCACGTCGACCAATGCAGTCGCGGTCAACGTGAGCGCCGCGTCTTCGAGGTCCGGAGCAGCCACCGCCACTGTCTGTTCGGCGTCGGCAAGCGCGGCTCGCGCAATCTGGAGACCGCCTCCGTCGCGAACCACTGACGCGTGTGCCGTCATGACGGACTGCACGGTCTCTCGCGGCAGGATCGGCATCGGCTTGCGCACCACGTTGACCACTTCGGCATGAACCTCGCGACGCTCGGCAGCTGCGATTCCTGCACGCTCCCCGACTACCAAACCCTCGAGAAGGCTGTTGGACGCAAGACGATTCGCGCCGTGCAATCCCGTGCGAGCCACTTCGCCTGCTGCGTAGAGACCAGGCACTCCCGTTCGTCCATGGACGTCGGTGGCGACTCCGCCGCACGAATAGTGCGCGGCCGGAGCGACCGGAATTAATTGGGTGCGTGGATCGATGCCCGCTTCGAGGCAGGACGCCGTGATGGTCGGGAATCTCGAATCGAAACCGTCGAGCTTGCGAGCGTCGAGATAGACGTGATCAGTGCCGAGATCGCGTAGGCGTGCTGCGATTGCCCTCGAGACCACGTCACGCGGGGCGAGATCACCCAGCGGATGAACACCTGCGGTGACCGAATCACCGTTGGTGTCGACAAGAATCGCGCCCTCGCCGCGGACCGCCTCACTGATCAGGGGTCGGCGGCCTACCCCGCCCGGAGTGAAGAGCACCGTCGGATGGAACTGAACGAACTCCAGGTCCGCAATCGCCGCACCGGCTTCGAGTGCCAACGCGATTCCGTCGGCAGTCGCTCCGGGCGGATTTGTGCTGCAGGCATACAGCTGACCGAGTCCGCCGGTAGCGAGCAGCACCGCGGGCGCATGGATCACTCCGAGGCCTTCCGGCGAGGAGACGATGAGTCCGCACACCCCACGCCGGTTGGTCACCACCTGGACTGCCGCTGCACCGAACAGAACGGGGAGCCCGGCAGCATTGAGAGCCCGCTGCACTTCCGCGCCAGTGGCGTCGCCGCCGGCATGGATGATCCGACGCGTGCTGTGCCCACCCTCGCGGGTGCGCGACACCTCGCCGTCTCGCCCGCGATCGAAGACCGCTCCCAACGCGGCCAGCGCAGCAACAGCGTCGTGACCAGCTTCGACGATGGAATAGACAGCTTCCTCGTCGCACAAACCGACGCCGGCCTCACACGTATCCGAAACGTGCGACTCGACGGAATCGGTATTCAGATCGTCGACGACCGCGATGCCGCCCTGCGCGTACTGAGTCGCGGTGTCCGTCGGACCGCCCTTGCTGACCGTGAGTACTTTCAGTCCCCGCAGAGAAGCGGTGCGCGCAGCGGTGAGGCCCGCGACACCGCCTCCCACGACGACCAGGTCGGCATGAGCCTCCCAGGCGAAACGCCCGGCAGGGCTGGTCACTCGCCGCCGCCCGGATTACCGATCTCGATCATGCGCTGCACCGACTTCTGTGCACGCTTGGCCATCTCGAGATCGACGTGGACCTCGTCCTTGCCCTCGAGAAGGCAGCGAAGCAACGCGGCAGGCGTGATCATCTTCATGTACGGGCACGACGCGCGGTCGTTGACGGCCTGGAAATCGACGTCGGGCGCTGCCTTGCGCAACTGGTGCAGCATCCCGATCTCGGTCGCGACCAGAACCTGCTTGCTCTTGGTGACGCGGGCAGCGTCGAGCATTCCGCCGGTGGAGAGAATCTTGACCTTGTCCGCGGGGACCGCGCCTTCACCGGCTAGGTACAGAGCCGAAGTAGCGCAACCACATTCAGGGTGCACGAACAGCTCGGCGTCTGGGTGCGACTTGGACTTGGCCGTCAGCTCGTCACCGTTGATGCCGGCGTGCACGTGGCACTCACCGGCCCAGATCTGCATGTTGGTACGGCCCGTCACGCGCTTGACGTGAGCTCCCAGGAACTGGTCCGGCAGGAACAGAACCTCGCGGTCGGGATCGATCGAGTTGACCACGTCGACGGCATTGGACGAGGTGCAGCAGATGTCGGTGAGACCCTTCACCTCTGCGGTTGTGTTCACGTACGACACCACCAGCGCGTTCGGGTTGTCGGCCTTCCACTCACGAAGCTGCTCGGCATTGATCGAGTCGGCCAGAGAGCAGCCGGCTCTCTCGTCCGGGATCAGCACGGTCTTGGACGGCGACAGGATCTTCGCGGTCTCGGCCATGAAGTGCACACCGCAGAAGACAATCGTGTCCTCGGGCGCCTCGGCAGCGATTCGCGACAGCGCCAGGGAGTCACCGACATGATCGGCGACGTCCTGAATCGCAGGCAGCTGGTAGTTGTGCGCAAGAATCGTCGCGCCGCGTTCGCGAGCCAGACGTTTGATCTCAGCGGCCCACTCGGGGGTCGCTTCGACTCCGTTGTATCCGCCGGGGCCGTCGTGAATCTGCGAGGCCGATCCCTCCCATAACGTCGTGGTCGTCATGGCGTTCTCCTTCACCGTGAACCCGGGCTCGTCACCCAGTTCAAATCCGGACGGGCTGGCCCGGATTTCCGTATTCGAGGTTTTCGACTTAGGATCGAAAACGTGCCCAATAGTAACACCACCCACGAAGTGCTTGCAGCGGTGTTCCAAGTTCGCACCTTCCCCGCAAGCATCGCCGCAGGTGACGGCGATCACTGCCCGCAAGGGCGTGAAGAGTTGGCCGTACTGCTGTGGCAGCGTGCACTCAACCCACAGAAGGGCACGTGGTCCCTGCCCGGGGGCACTTTGCGCGACGACGAGGACCTGACGACCTCCGCTCGACGACTCCTCGCCGAGAAGGTCGACCTACGAAAGGTCGCCCACCTCGAACAGCTCTCCGTCTTCAGTGATCCACAGCGCGTGCCGGGTCCGCGCCGCATCGCGTCGACCTTCCTCGGACTCGTTCCCCTCAGCGCCGACCCACAACTGCCACCGGACACAGCCTGGCACCCCGTTTCGAAGTTGCCGGAGATGTCGTTCGACCACGGAACCGTCGTACGGCACGCGCGCAATCGACTTGCCGCGAAACTCTCGTACACCAACATCGCATTCGGGCTGGCCCCGGAAGAGTTCGCGATGTCGACACTGCGCGAAATCTACTGCGCTGCCCTCGGTTACCAGGTCGATGCCACCAACTTGCAACGCGTGCTGGGGCGTCGAGGCGTTCTGACTCCCACCGGCAACACCGCACCGTCCGGCAAGTCGGGTGGACGTCCACCCGCCCTGTACCGTTTCACCGACTCCACCTTGCGGGTCACCGACGAATTCGCCGCACTACGGCCGCCAAGCTGACACCGATCGCACTGTCAGGCAACAGCTTCGAGACTTCCGCGCTGCAACCACACCGAGGTCACGGCGCCGGCCGGATCGATGACCCGGTTGATTACACCGAACCGAGTCGTCACCCGATCGAGAATCCGATCGGCCTGCCAACGATCCGTCGGATCGGCGACAATCGCAAAGAAGCGATGGGCAGGTTTTCCCGCCATGACGCGAACCAATTCGGTGACCGTCCGCGCCGTGACTGCCACGCTCCAACCAGCGTCGAGAAACTCGGCGGCCGTGCGCGCACCGTGCTCGAATCCGATGTCCGTGACAAGTACAACTCCCCTGTTGGGGGCGATCTCTGAAACACTCATTGCCGAACCTCCACTCGGAATCAAACTTCTTGACTCCTATGTAAGTCCGCAATCTTGTGCTTCCCTTGTGCTGGTTCTGTGAGAACTCTGGGGAATTGCGCGCCCCACCTCAGACTGCCCTGGAAAGGCCCGCCCAGAAGACCGTCGAGGCCGCGTTCACCACCTCGCCCACCGGCACGTCGCCCAACATTCCGCCCGCAGCAAGCGTCGCGACGCCGTGGAACGTCGCAAAGGCAACCAGCGCAATACTTTCCGGATCACCGGCGGCAATGTCACCTGCGGCCTGAGCTTCCGAAACGAGCCGGACGGTCAGGTCCATCGTCGCGTGCCCCGCGTTGACGACAGTTTCGGCGGCGCCCGGCGCATGCTTGTTGCTGTACATCAGAGAGAGCAGGCCCGGATGCTCCAGCGCAAAATCCACGTAGGCATTGGCGAGCGAGGAGAACCGGGCCCTCGCGGTCGGTGGAGCATCCGCGACTGCCCGCTCGAGCGCACCGGTCATCCGATGGAATCCACTTTCGGCCAAGGCATCGAGCAAAGCCTGGCGATCACGAAAGTGCTTGCCCGGAGCCGCGTGGCTCACGCCCGCCTCACGCGCGAGTTGCCTCAGCGACAACTTGTCGACGCCATCTCGTTCGAGTGTTGCTTCGGCCGACGCCAGGAGTTCCTGTCGCAGGCTGCCGTGATGATACGGCTGTTCGTGGGCGGGCATGGTGGCACCATATCAAAATGTTGTCATTGACAACTATGGTGTCAGTGCCTACATTTGGGATCACCCGAACCGAAGGAGCCACCATGGCCATCGACGTAGCCGGAACCACCGTCCTCATCACCGGAGCCAGCGCTGGGCTCGGAGTGGAATTCGCTCATCGCTTTGCCGCTCGCGGCGCAAACCTGGTTCTGGTCGCCAGGCGGGCCGACCGCCTCGAGGCACTCGCCACCGAACTCCGTGGCGCCCACGGCATCATCGTGACAGTCCTGCCCGCCGACCTGGCCGCACCCGGCGTCGGTGCATCGCTGCACCAGGAGCTGACAAACCGTGGCATCACCGTCGACTCGCTGATCAACAACGCCGGATTCGGAACACACGGGGCATTCGTGGACGAAGATCTCGAGCGCGTCACGTCCGAGATTCAGCTCAACATCGCCACGCTGGTCGAGCTGACACACACATTCCTGCCCGACCTTCTCACCGGCCGCGGAGCACTGGTCAACATCGCCAGCACAGCGTCGTTCCAGCCGACACCGGGCATGGCCGTCTACGGCGCGTCCAAGGCGTTCGTACTCAACTTCACCGAAGCACTCTGGGCCGAAGCTCGCGGCAGCGGATTGACTGTATTGGCGGTGTGCCCCGGTCCGACGCGCACCGAGTTCTTCGACGTAGTCGGCTCCGAAGACGCGGCGGTCGGGCGAATGCAGACGGCAACTCAGGTGGTGGACACCGCTTTCCGAGCACTGGATCGACGCTACGCGCCGCCGACCGTCGTATCGGGACTGCCGAACTGGGTGTCCTCGATCAGCACTCGCTTCGCAACCCGCCGGTTGGGCGCGCTGATTTCCGGGCGACTGTTGGGTGACGTGCGAATGAAAGCCGAAACCAAGCGCTCGTCGACCTCGCCGGCCTAGCGACGCAACAGTTACGGAAGTTTCGGCTGGCTCTCGACTTCGGTCTGTTCGGTGTCGGTGGCCGGATCCCCAGATTCCGGATCCCCGGATTCCGGGTGGTCCCCCACCCCGAGGTCGTCGTACGGATTGAGCACTGCAAGAACCAATGTCACGACGCACGCCGCGAGCGGCTGAAACAGAAGCACGAGCAAAGTTCCGACGTTCGGGGCCCGCGCGATGATCTCCCCGACCGCCGGATTGTCGGCCGTAGGGAAACGCAGTTTTGTCACGCCCGAACCCACGAGTGCCATCAGTCCGGCACCTGCCACTGAACCGACTATCAACCCGCCCAGGGCATAAGGACCTCGACTCAGGCGTGCCAACCAGGCCGCCACAGCCGACAGCACACCGACGATCAGTGCCAGCCAGATGAACACGGCGCTCGCGTCGAACTGATGAAGGCTCTCACCCGTCAACGCGACGCCGCGCCCCTCGGACACCACCAACAGGTGCTCGGCCGGAGCCAAGAACGCCCACAGCACACCGACGAGCACGCTCACGCCCGCAATGGTTGCGGCGATCACGATCGCGGTGCGCAGACGAGTCTGCCGAAGAGAGATCACACAGAGTGACGCTACCTGCGGGCGACGTCGATCGAGTCGACGACACCGTGTCGGGAGCATTTCGCCCACCATCCGTCAGGGCTGACCTGAACGATCATGCGGCGCCCGCACTGCTCGCAGAAGCGAGGAGGCTCGAGCCCCATCGACGCCCGGTGAACGGGTTGTACCGCTCCTCGGTCACCGGAGTGCTCACAGAGTGTCGTTCAGTGCTTTGATCGGCATCTGCAGATCCACCAACAAATCCAGATCCTTCTCGGCGGGACGTCCGAGGGTCGTCAGATAGTTGCCGACGATCACGGCGTTGATTCCGCCGAGGATGCCCTGCTTGGCACCCAGGTCGCCGAGAGTGATCTCGCGTCCACCTGCGAAGCGCAGGATCGTGCGAGGCAGCGCGAGACGGAAAGCGGCCACGGACTTGAGCGCCTCACTGGCGGGCAGCACGTCCAGATCACCGAACGGCGTACCCGGACGCGGGTTGAGGAAGTTGAGCGGGACCTCGTCCGGCTCCAGTTCAGCCAGGTTGGCCGCGAATTCTGCGCGCTGCTCCAGCGATTCGCCCATGCCGAGGATTCCGCCGCAGCACACTTCCATGCCTGCTTCACGAACCATCCGAAGCGTGTTCCACCGCTCTTCCCACGAGTGCGTGGTCACGACGTTCGGGAAATGCGACTTCGAAGTTTCCAAGTTGTGGTTGTACCGGTGCACACCCATGGCGGCCAGTTGGTCGACCTGCTCCTGGGTGAGCATGCCGAGCGAGCAGGCGATCTGGATGTCGACCTCGTTGCGGATCGCCTCGATGCCTGCGGCAACCTGAGCGAGCAACCGGGCGTCGGGTCCGCGGACGGCGGCCACGATGCAGAACTCGGTAGCGCCCGACTTCGCAGTCTGCTTGGCAGCTTCCACCAAGCTCGGGATGTCCAACCACGCCGCGCGAACCGGCGACTGGAAGAGTCCGGACTGCGAGCAGAAATGGCAGTCCTCAGGGCAGCCGCCCGTCTTCAGGCTGATGATGCCCTCGACCTCGACCTCCGGTCCACACCACTTCATACGCACATCGTGGGCGAGAGCCAGCAGGTCTTCGAGCCTGTCGTCGTCGAGTCGGAGTACGTCGAGCACCTGGCTTTCGGTCAGGCCAACTCCTCTTTCGAGAACTTGCTCGCGCGCCTGGTCGAGGATGTCGACCGTCGCAGGGGCCGTGCTAATCGGGGGCGGGGTCACAGACGTCTCCTTCGAAACCAGCAAAATTGAACACCGTACAAGTTGAACGGTGTTCACGTTAGAGACGTGGTGGAATACTGTCAAAGGCGGGTCCGATCGACATCCGATCGACATCCGATCGCGAGCGGTCCACAGCGGGACGAAACGAGGGGAACAACAAGTGCAGTTGCGACGCGGCGACGTGCTGGACGGCGCCATGGCGATACTCGACGAGTTCGGACTTGCCGACCTCACGATGCGCAGGCTCGCAACCTCACTAGGTGTCCAACCCGGCGCTCTCTACTGGCACTTCCCGAACAAACAGACCTTGCTGGGCGCGGTCGTCGACAAGATCCTCGAAGACCTCGACGCCCCCGTCGACGCAGACACGTGGCAAGAAGCGTATTCCGAACTGGCACACAGACTTCGGTCTGCCCTACTGGCGCACCGCGACGGCGCCGAGTTGGTCAGCGCCACCTTCGCCTCGCGGATGACGAACAGCAAGGTGCGCGAGCATTTCGTACAAGCCGGGCAAGAATCCGGTCTCTCACGCGAGCACGCCCAACTCGCGGCGTACGCCCTGCTGTATTACGTACTCGGCCATACCGTGGACGAGCAGTCCCGAGCGCAGATGGAAGAAATGGGGGCACTGACCAGAGCACCCATTTCCCCCGACTCCCCCGAGGTGATCGGCGGCGGTTCCGACGAGGACCTCCTCGACGGCGATCCGACAGTGCGCTTCCAGTTCGGCCTGGACCTGTTCATCGACGGCATTCGCACTCGCCTGAATTCGATCCCCGATTCAACGCCCATCGAATCGGCTCTACGACACTCCTGACAGTCGGAGTACTGCAGTAGTGCCGGCCGCGACAATCACCACGACCACCAACGGCGCCTTGAACCAGGCGCAGATGCCTCCGGCCACCACGCCGAGCATCCGCGCCGGCCCCGCAACGTCATGCCCGGTGAAGACCGTCGATGTCACAACCACTGCGAGCAGCAGCACCACGACAGCACGATCGAGGGTTTTCTCGGCGAAGCCGGAGAGCTTCACCCGAGCGCGGAGCAGAACGCCACTTGCCCGCAAAGCGTAAGAACCGCAAGCGAACACGACGATACCGATCCAGACCGACGCGGTATTCATCGAACCTTCTCCCGGAACGGTATCGTCACCGCGATACTCAGCAGCGCAACGAGCGGAGCGGTACCCGACGGCAGGAACGGCGACGTGGCCACCGCGACTGCTGCACCGATCAGGGCGGCAAGCAGCGTCACCTTTTCCTTCAGCGCAGGCAAGACAAGGGCCAGAATGACAACCGGAAACGCGGCATCCAATCCCAACGCGCCGGGGTCTCGGACGACTCTGCCGAGCAGCCCGCCCAGGAGAGCTCCGATCGGCCACGACACCGCGATCCCGATCCCACAGAACCAGAAGGCCGCACGCTTCTGCTTCACCGAGCCCTGCGCCATGGCAACCGCGACGCTTTCGTCGTTGACCAGGTGCGCGCCGACCAACTTGCGCCAGCCCGAGCCCCTGCGCCAGCCTGAATCCGTGTGGCGAGCCTCGCCGAGAAAAGATCCCGCTGCCAATCCGTAGGCGAAGTTTCGGGAGTTGATCAGCAAGCCGGCTACAACTGCAGCGACGGCGCCGCCTCCGGCCGCGATGATTCCGATGAATAAGAACTCCGAAGACGCTCCCAGAACGAGTACAGCCAACGCCGAAAGCTGCCACAACGAGAATCCAGCCGATCCTGCCGTCACACCGTAGGACACACCGACGATGGCCACGGAGAGACAGATCAGCACGCTCACCCGAACCGTGTCTCGATCAACTGTTCGCCATAAAGAACGCATGTATTCTATGTTGAACGAAGTGACACCGTTCGTCAAGTAGAACGATCGATCGGAGAATCGAACGATGCCCAGTAATGAAACGGATACAGCGGAGACTCCTCAGAAACTGGTCGCCGTCGCACTCAAACGCGAACGTGCCCGAGCAGGCTTGAGCCTTTCGGAGGTCGCCCGGCGCGCCGATATCGCCAAGTCCACACTCTCCCAACTCGAATCCGGACTCGGAAATCCGAGCCTCGAAACTCTGTGGGCACTCGGAAACGCATTGGGTGTGCCGTTCTCACAACTCGTCGACTCTCAGGCACAGACCGTTCAGTTGATTCGAGCCGGAGAAGGTCCGGCGATTGCGTCGGCAAACGCGTCGTACATCGCGACGCTCTTGGCGCCGAGCCCACCGAACGCACGACGCGATCTGTATCGGATAGTCGCCGAACCGGGCGAGCCGCGTATTTCCACTCCGCATGCACGCGGCACCACCGAACACGTCGTGATCGGCACCGGACGGGCGGAGGTCGGGCCCACTGCAAATCCGATCGAACTCGGACCGGGCGATTATCTTGCTTATCCCGGCGACGAGGAGCACATCTTTCGGGCGCTCGAACCAGGGACGACAGCGATCTTGGTGTCGGAACACACCTGAGCCGCGATGAGTTTCGCCGCTGCGGGAAGTCTGTATCTGGGAGGTGACGTGGCCAGAGCCTCGATTGCCGACGACAGTAACGACCGACAGCAGGAGGACCCATGTCCGGATCCAGCATCAGCAGCATTTTGCTCTCGAGCACCGACCCCGAACGCTTGCGCGACTGGTACGCCGAGGCGTTCGCCCCGAAGGTCGACCGGACTCCCGGCGAACCCGGCTACGACGTGCTCGACTTCAACGGTTTCTACGTGATGCTCGACAGACGCGACGACGTCGGCGAGACCAACCCCCAGCCGGGTCGCATGTTCCTCAACGTCGAAACCGACGACGCCCGGTCGATCGCACAGCGCATCGATACGCTCGGCGGAAACTGGCACGCTCCACTCGAAGACCGCGGGGGCAGTTTGTTCGCCACTGCGATCGACCCCGACGGAAACTACGTTCAGATCATCCAGTTCAGCGAGGAAGCCAGGGCCGAGATGGAATCCGGAATGACGGATTCCCAAACCACCTAGTCCGGCAACCGCTGGGAACGGAGATAGTCATGCTTACAGACACGAAAGCATTCAGCGGATTTTCGGTGACAGACATCGACTCTGCAAAGAAGTTCTACGGCGAAACACTCGGGTTGAAGGTAACCGACGGAGACATGGGACTGATTCGCCTACATCTTGCCGGCGGAACCGAGATCCTCGTTTATCCGAAGCCGAATCACGAAGCGGCGACCTACACGATTCTCAACTTCGTCGTCGACGACATCGACACAACCGTCGACCAACTGACCGCACGTGGCGTGGAGTTTCTCAAATACGACGGATTCCCCCAGGATGCGCGAGGCATCATGCGTGGCAACGGCCCCGACATCGCGTGGTTCACCGATCCCGCCGGCAATGTTCTGTCGGTGATCAAGGAGTCCTGACGCGCTTAACCGCTGAACAGCTGCGACTGCCGCTGTTCAGCGGTGTCGGTGTTGGAGCGTTCTGCTGCCGCAGTTTCACGCTCGGCAGCCAGTTGCTCGGCGCTTTTTGCGTCGACAACGGGCTCCGACGCGCTGAGGTCGGAAAACAAGCCACTGCTCGATTCGTTCACATGCCACCCTTTTGCCTGGTCATCGTTGCCGCGCGCAGATAAACCTGCGTTAGAGATCGGTCGATGGCTACTCAATTACTGCCGCCCGTACGGCGCCGACAAGACGCCGATGACTCAGCAGTTCTTCACCCAGTGTTGCACGCCTGTGTTTTCCACGAGAAATTCGGTCCAGACGGGTTGTCATCGCCCGCACGGCGGAGCAATGTGAAAGATGAGCGCGGAGCAGGTCGGCAGCACTTTCGTCGGACACCTGGCCCCTCAATTCACCGCACAATTTTTGGAGGAATCATGTTGGGAATTGCTTTGGGCCTCGGCAGCGCCGCTGTCGGAATCGGCCTCGGACTGCTCGGCGCAGGAGCGGGAATTCTGCTGAGCGACAAGACCGTCAAAACCGCACGACGTGAACTCACCGCCTGACGAGGGCGAGCGCACTGAATTTTTGGGCACTCGGGTCGGTATTCGGGTGAACGCCGCGATGCGACACCCCGCGCAGTGGGTGTTCGCACGGGCCGCGCATCGACGTGGCGTGCATACCGGCGTAGATGTTCCGACGAGCGCGCAGGACGTGCTCGACCGGTTGACG
The DNA here is from genome assembly GCF_058793255.1 of Rhodococcus sp. MPR-R1B. Taxonomy (NCBI): domain Bacteria; kingdom Bacillati; phylum Actinomycetota; class Actinomycetes; order Mycobacteriales; family Nocardiaceae; genus Rhodococcus; species Rhodococcus sp. MPR-R1B. The sequence goes on along the minus strand of NZ_JBXAFO010000009.1, from coordinate 140,752 downwards.
GCACTCCGAATAAGTACGTGGAGTTACGGATTCGACCACAAGTCGGTCCGTCACCTGGGTCCGATGGCGCAAGACTTTGCGGCGATTTTCGGCTTGGGATCCAACGCCCGCCGGATCTCCGCCGTCGACGCGAACGGCGTCTGCATGGCGAGCATCCAAGCGTTGAACCGCAAAATCAGTGCCCTCGAGACAGAAGTCAGCGCGCTCGAGAAGGACGTGAACAGACTGAGACGGGAAACGGGAGACACGAGCACGACTCGGAATGCATTGGAAACAAACAACAATCACATATCCACACCGCTCGACGAATTCGGTGGATCCACCGGTCTGTAGTTTGTTCGGTGTGACCGCCCCTGATTCAGACTCCGACTCAGCGCCCAACGTGATTGCCGCGCTGTTCGACGTGACGTCCGATTCAGTCGGCGACGAACATGTCGAACAGGTACTTGCCGAATTCGGCTTTGGCGCAACGGAGGTCGCGGAGACCGCGGCCCTCATCCGGGCCAGTCGGTCGGAATTTCGGCGACTTCGCCGTCGCGAGAACGAATTGGCGGTTCTCTATTCGAGTGCACGTGAGCTCGCGCAGGTTCGCGACGTGGACACACTGCTGCAGAGGCTGGTCAACCGCGCACACGACATCATGGGCACCGACGTCACGTACCTGTCCGAGTTCGACGTGATCACTCGTGACCTGAATGTTCGAAAGACGGCCGGCGCGGTCTCGCCGGAACTCCAGCATCTGCAAGTTCCTGCCGGCGCGGGACTGGTCAGCGCGATTGCCGAATCTCGAGCAGCCCAATGGGTTCAGAACTACAGCGACTACACGCAGTCGCGCCATGACGAAGTGGTCGATGCCGCGATCGTCGCCGAGGGTCTGGTGGCGATTCTCGGCGTGCCGATGCTCTCCGACGGCCAGATCCTCGGAGTCCTGTTTGCCGCCGACCGCCGGGAACGACGATTTACCGCAGATCAGATCGCCCTGCTCTCTGCGCTGGCTGATCACGCCTCGGTAGTCCTGCAAACCGCACGGGCGCTGGACCGCGCCGAGGAATCCGCCGCCGAGACCGGGCGAGCACTCGACGAGCTGCGCGAGCACGTGTCCGCGCGGGACAAATCGAACATCGTCCACCAGGATCTGATCCACGCCGTTCTCCGCGGCGGTGGCTACGCCCAGGTTGCACGAACTCTCAGCAGCTCGCTCGAGCGCAGCACCGTCGTCGTCGACAGTGAGCTACGCCCTCTCGTGAAATCCTCTGGCGAGCAGATCACGACGGTGCCGTTGTCTCTTCCTCCCGCCGTGTCCGAGGCCATCGACCAGAGTCGCCGAAGCGGCCGATGCACGTTTGTCGCCGATGACAGTGAGACCGTGATCCAACTCGTCAGCGCCGTCACCGCCGGAGAATCGTTCCTCGGGGCCATCTTGCTGAATCGTTCGGACGCGCCGATCGGCCCCGTCGAACTCCGGACCGTGGAACGGGCAGCTCAGGTCACTGCCATCCTCGTGTTGCAACACTCGGCGGCAGCAGCAGCGGACCGGCGTGCACGTGACGAACTGGTCGCCGACTTGCTGAGCACTGCGCCCGAGCGCAGGCGCGATCTCGAACGTAGGACCCGCAACCTCGGCATCTCCCTCGGCGAACTGGACACCGTCCTCGTGGTGTCGGTCGCTCCGGAACTCCGCACCGCCGCGCTCCGCGCAATCGGGCAGTCTCTGCCGGTAGCGGGGTTGGCGGCGCAGCATGCCGGATTGATCGCGGTGGTCTCGCGCTCGGGAAACCCGGCAGCCGCGGCGACGGTCATTCACCGTCAGATCACCGGTTCGGTAGGACCGCACGCAGTAGTCATTGCGCCGACGACGGCGGAACGCCCCGAAGAGCTCCCGGCGCGCTTCACCTCGGCGCTGCGCACGGCCCGCCTACTCACGGCATTGGGCAAGACCGACGGCGCGGTCACGACGGCGTCATATCTGCCGTACACCGTTCTGTTCGGCGAGAATCCGGAATCACTTCATCAGTTCATCGACGAAGTAATCGGCCCGGTACGCGCGTACGACCGCGACAAGGACACCGATCTCACCGCGACCCTTCGTGCCCTGGTACGCAACGAAGGGAGCCCGACCAAGGCTGCCCGCGCACTCAACTATCACCCCAACACCGTCGTTCAGCGTCTCGACCGCATCCGTACGCTCCTCGGTCAATCGTGGCGCGAAGACGAGAACTTTTTCCGGGTGTCCATGGCGACGAGGCTCGACGAACTTCGGGACGTGGGAACCGAAGAGGCCGGAAGCGGCATCAACGACAGCGGCGATGGTGCATGACACTACAATTTCGACCGATCGATGTGTTGTGAGCACGTGGCCTGGCAGGCATCAACCTCCCTACTGTGAAGCGGAGCACAGAACCACTTCAGGAGGACGACCCCACGTGTCTATGAACAACCGGTCCATCAACAGCCGCATCGCCGATTTCCGGTCCTACGACGTCGCCGCACGACGCGCCGAGATCGTCCGCCAGACCGACCTGACCGAAGCAGACATCGCGGTCTACGACGCCGCCGACGGCCTCACCATCGACCAGGCCGATCGCATGGTCGAGAACGTCCTCGGCGTCATCGGCATCCCGGTCGGCGTGGCCACCAACTTCACGATCAACGGCACGGACTACCTGATCCCGCTCGCCACCGAGGAGCCGTCGGTAGTCGCAGCCGCAAGCAACGCTGCTCGCATCGCACGCGGACTCGGTGGCTTTCACGTCTCGAGTACCCCGCCGATCATGCAGGCCCAGATACAACTCGTCGACGTCGTGGATCCGGCAGCCGCCCGTATCCGACTCCTCGAGGCACGTGAAGAAATCATTGCACTCGCCAACGAACAGGACCCGAAGCTGGTCAGTGTCGGCGGTGGCGTGAAGGACATTTCGGTACGCATCGTTTCTTCGGACAAGGCCACCTACGTCGTCCTTCACCTTCACGTCGACGTACGAGATGCCATGGGCGCCAACGCCGTCAACACGATGGCCGAGGCAATCGCGGATCGAGTGGCCGAGATCGGCGGCGGACACGTCGTCCTGCGCATCCTCACCAACAAGGCCGATCTGCGGCTGACACGCGTTCGCGCCGTGTTCGATGCCGAATTGATCGGCGGCGCAGAGGTTGTGGACAACCTGATCCATGCCGCACGCTTGGCGGAGCTGGATCCCTACCGCGCCGCGACGCACAACAAGGGCATCATGAACGGCATCAGCGCCGTGGTGCTGGCGACCGGAAATGACACGCGCGCAGTCGAAGCCGGGTGCCACTCCCATGCAGTCAACGCCGACGGAATCTACTCGTCGCTCTCGCATTTCGAGAAGAATGCCGACGGAAACATCGTCGGCACCCTCGAACTGCCCATGCCGGTCGGCCTCGTCGGCGGGGCCACCAAAGTGCACCCCGTAGCGCAGGCCGCAATCAAGATGCTCGGCGTCGAGAGCGCCGAGGAACTCGCCGGCATCATCCTGGCAGTCGGCCTGGCGCAGAACCTGGCTGCGGTCCGCGTTCTGGCCAGTGAGGGTGTCCAGCGCGGACACATGGGGCTGCACGCCCGCAACATCGCTGCCACCGCCGGAGCGCAGAAGAACGAGATCGACGCCGTGGTGGCACGCCTGATCGCGGACAAGAGCATTCGCGTCGAGCATGCCGAGAAGGTTCTCGCCGAGATCCGCGGCGGAAACTGACGACAATGACCGAAACAGTTGCAGGATCACCGGTGTGGAAGCCGGCGCCTCATCGAGTGCCGGCGCCGGGGCTGCCGACCTCGGTCCGGATCTACGAAGTCGGGCCACGCGACGGACTTCAAGCGGAAACAGCGGTGATCCCGACCGAGACGAAAGCCCAGTTCATCGAACGCCTGGTCGCGGCCGGCTCCCGCACTGTCGAATTGACGAGTTTCGTCTCACCTCGATGGATCCCGCAACTTGCGGACGCGGAAGAATTGATGGGTCGGCTGCACCTGCCGGACTCGGTACGTACGGTCGTTCTTGTCCCGAACCGCAAGGGTCTCGAGCGGGCCGTCGCCGCCGGAGCAAGCGAGGTTGCAGTATTCGTCAGCGCCACAAAGGAATTCGCGAAACGCAACCTCAATTCCACGGTGGACGGCGCGATCGCCGCGGCTGCCGAGGTCACTACGGCCGCCCGAGCCCTGGGACTTCCCGTCCGCGGCTACATCTCCATGTGCTTCGGCGACCCCTGGGAAGGCTCCGTGCCCGTCGAGCGTGTCGCCGACATCGCAAAGACCCTGATCGACAGCGGTGTCACGTCACTCTCACTCGGCGACACCATCGGCGTCGGCACACCTGGCCATGTGCTCGCTTTGCTCGGCGCCCTCCGAGAACGTGGCATCCCCACATCGCAGATCGCCATGCACTTTCACGACACCTACGGCCAGGCGCTGTCGAACGTCTATGCGTCGTTGACCGCTGGGGTATCCGAATTCGACAGTTCCGCAGGTGGTCTCGGACGGTGCCCGTATGCCAAGGGCGCGACCGGAAATCTCGCCACCGAGGATCTGGTGTGGATGCTCCACGGCCTCGGGATCGACACCGGCATCGACCTGGATTCGCTCACCGATACAAGCAGCTGGATGGCCGAACAGATCGGCCACTCGAGCCCGTCCCGAGTTGTCACCGCCCTCCGCGCAGCACGCACCTGACACCCGCAACGCAAGCCCCTCATCTCGCAAGCCCCTCCCTGTACGACCCCGCCATGCATGACACTGGAGAAGACTGATGTCACCACCGCAGCCGGCAACGACGCCGACCACCACAACCGAGCCGACCGAGCAGCAGACATACCTCGAGGTCTGGGGCGACACCGTCAACGGTCGACACCTCGCGATCTCCGTTGCAGTCGGCAGTGTCGTCGGCGCCTCGGCCCTTCTCGCGGCCCAGGTACTGTTCGAACGGGTCGTCAGCGAACCGTCGTTGGCCCAGGCGTACAGCCTTCTGGTCGGCATCGCGGCCTGCCTGCTCGCCGGCGTGGTCTGCGGAATCTTCATCAAGCCGAAGCGGATAGTCGCCTTGGCCGCCGCCGACGCGGAGTCGATCGACGGTGTCATCACGACGATGAGTGAACAGCGCCAGGGTCTGGGCACTCTCGCCGACATTCCGGAGCAGAGCCGACAGGAACTTCGCGAGCTGGGTCTGTACGACCACTTCGCCGCTGCCGAGGCCGAGCACGCACGGGTCTCGAACACACCGAAGGACGGTGGGCGCGCATGAGTTCGGTTCTGACCAACGAAATTCTGATTGCCGTTCTCTTCGGCATCATCGGCGCGGTCGCATTCACGTTCATCGGATTGATCTCCGGCACGGACGAGACCGCCACGATCGCACCGCTGACTCTGCTCGTGATTCTGCTCGGCGCTCCCCCGGCGGCGGTCTTCACGTTCTTCCTCTCCGGTGCGATCGCCAAACACATGACTCACGCGGTGCCGACGATGCTGCTGGGCATTCCCGGCGACACGATGGCGATTCCACTCTTGCCGGAAGCGCAGATGATGCGCTCACTCGGCATCCCGCACATCGCACTCCGCAAGGCGATCTCGGGAGCAGTGATCTCGGCGTTCGTCGCTGTGCCGGTTGCCGTTTTGTTCGCGACCATCCTCGCGCCGTTCGCGGACACCGTTCAGTCGATAGCACCGTGGCTGTTCCTGGTCGCCGCCATCGGCATCGCCTACGCCTCACCAGGCCGCTGGGCCGGGGTTGTCGCCCTCGTTCCCTTCGTCATCTTGATCCTCGGCGCCCGCGCGTTGACGTCGAATTACGATGTGTCGCTGAACATCAGCTACTTCCTTGCGATCGCAGTCGGGCCGCTGATCGCGGACCTCGCATTGACCTTGGGCCCGTCGAGCCGTAAGGACATGGAACGCAGTGAACCCAAAACCGTTGCATTGGCCCCGGACATCAAAGGATGGAAGGGATACTTCCCCAATCCTCTGAAGGTCCTCGATCGCAAGCAGATCGGTTACACCGCCGCCGCTTCCACGGTGTCGAGCGCAACCTTCGTCTTCAGCCCGGTCGCCATGACTGTTCTGATGGGTGAGCTGGTAGGTGCGCGGATCAAGAACGGCTATCACCGACTGACCACAATGGTCTCGGCGAAGAACGGTACGACGGAATCCACCTACATCGCGGAAACCCTCATCCCACTCGTCGCTTTCGGCCTTCCGCTCAGCCCGCTCGCGGCAGGCCCCGCAGCCCCTCTGTTCAACGCTCCACCGGTGTTCGAGACCAATCAGGAAACCGGAGTGATCAACAATCTCTCCACGTACCTGACGCAGTGGGAGTTCCTGCTCTACGGACTGCTCGCAGTGGTCACGGCAACGGTCATCGCATACCCGTTTGCCATGAACTACGCGTACCGCGCTGCGTCAGCGGTGGTCAAGCACATCAGTCACGAAGCTGTGATCGCGGTGTTCACGGGACTGGTCGTGGTCATCAGCATCTGGGAGGGCGGCATCCTCGGGCTTCTGATCACCGTGACGGTCGGCCTGGTCGGTGGTCTTCTCGGGCGCCTGTTCAAGATTCACGGCGGAGTTCTGTTCATGGGTTACTACGTAGCGCTGTTCAGTGTTCCTGCGCTGATCAATCTGTTCTGAATCGGTCGACTCCACCACCACGTGCGGACCCGCAACAAACTGCGGGTCCGCACGTATTTCTTCAGCTACCGACCGTGAGCGCCACGGTTCGATTGCGGTCCAACTTCTTCGCTCGATACAACGCCTCGTCAGCGCAATCGACCAATTGCGTCAGGTCTGCGTCGCCGTGGGGTGAACACGCGACGCCGATGCTGACCGTCGGCCCGAATTCACCCAATACTGCCGACGAATTCTCCGCTTGCGCGCATCGAATCATCTCGGCTGTTTCGGTCGCACCCTCGAGATCGACGCCGGCCATCAGTACGACGAACTCCTCGCCGCCCAATCGGGCGAAGAGATGCTTGTCATCGAGGTGCCGCCGCACCTGATCGGCAAAACTCACCAACGCCGTATCGCCGGCACGATGACCGAGGTTGTCGTTCACCATCTTGAAGTGATCCAGATCCATCATCAGGACGCTGACCGGACGTCCAGAGTGGCGACGCGGATCGGTCGCACCCGTCACGCTGCCGCCTCGCCGCAAGAATTCGTCCCGGCGCAACGCACCGGTGAGATCGTCGTGGGTGACGGCCTGGGTGAGTGCCTCGAGCGCGCGGCGACGCTCGAGGATCACGCAGGCCACCGCGATCGGCGCTACCGCCAGCAGCGACAATCCGATCTGGACCGACGCGCTGACCGGCGAGACGCCCTCGCTGGACAATCCGAGATGGCCGTCGGCCGTCAGTACCAACGTCCAGGCAGTTGACACAGCGGTGAGCACCGACGTGACAAATACATTGGTGAGCAAGGCTGCAGTCACCAGCGCCGGCATGGCAAACGCGATCGCTCCGGCACCGCCTATCACCCACTCCAAGATGATGCAGACGGCCAGCAGCGCCGTCGGAACGACTGATCGACGCACAAGCGTGGCAACAGCTTTCGGTTCTCGATCCACTCGTCGAAGCGAAGGGAATGTCAGCACCAAGGGGACGATGGTCATGTAGTTGACGAACTCACTCGAGAACCAGAGCAACCAGCCGTCCCACCACTGCCCGCCGAACAGCACGCGGTTCGCGATTCCGCCCACGAGCGCCGCCATCGACGCGGCGGCGACAGTCATCGACACGAGATAGCCGACGGACTGAATACTGGTCAGTCGACGGTCCTCACTGTCGACCCAGCGAAAGGCGTAGAAGCCGCTCGCAACCCCGACGATGTTGGCCGCGTTGAGCCACACCGTGGACTCCCATGCCCCACCGGTGATCAGGTCGGCTCCGACATAACCGACTACGACGCAGATCCAGGTGAGCAGTGTGGCGGAACGCGGCGACCGAAAGAGGATCCCGAGTAGCAGCGCGTTCGCCGGCCAGAAGACTGCAAGCGTGCCCGGCAGACGGCTCAGAATTCCGACCAGGCACGAGACGAAGACGACTACGCCGATAAGCAGTGCGCGACGTACGGCCGATGACGACAACGACTTTTCGACCGTGCTCACCACCTACATTCGACTGACCTACTCACAATTCGACAACCACTGTCGGTGACCAAGGCGCCCCGGATGCAGGGTCGCCGCAAGACACCCGTCGAAATATACCGACCGGAATCGTACGCGAGGGACGTCGAAACCCAAGGCGCCCCACTGTGCCTTGGCTATCGATGCGGACAAATCGGATGTTACGTCGTCAGTTGGTCAAATGAAGTTCACCGAGCGTGATCGAAGCGGTGCGAGCAAACTCTCGGACACTCGCGCCTCCACTTCCGGCAGGCATTACCCCGAGAAGGGGAACACCGCTGACCGAAACCAGATCCTCGCGATTGCATCTCTCGGCGAGGTCCGGTTCCTGCGGCCACGAACCGATCACCAACCCGGCGCAGTCCACGCCGGATGCACGTAGGGCTTCCACGGTCAGTGCGGTGTGATTGAGCGTGCCCAGGCCGGACGCAACCACCAGCACCACTGGCACTGCCAGAGCCGCGGCAAGATCGCGAGCGGTGAACCCGTCGACGCCCAAGCGGACCAGCAAGCCGCCGGCGCCTTCGATCAGGGTCAAGTCGTGGGTGGTGTCCAGGTCGCGAGCAACTCGGGCTACTTCGTCGAGCGCCAACAACGGCAGACCACTTCGACGGGCAGCAGTATCCGGCGCCAAAGGTTCGGGATACCGCGCCAACTCGACCAGCGTCACGCCGCCGCCGGTCAGACGCTCGATCTCGGCCAGATCACCCGCACCGTCCACGTCGACGCCGGTCTGGGCCGGTTTGAGCACTGCAACCGACTTGCCCGACTGCAAGGCCACCGATGCCAATGCGGCTGTCACCACTGTTTTTCCGACGTCGGTCGACGTTCCGGTCACCAGGAAAATGCTCATGCTCGGGCTCCGGCCAATACTTCGCGCAGTACGAGAGCGATCTGCTCCATCTCGGATGCGGACAGCGTCGCTCGTGCGGTCAGACGCAGCCGTGACGTTCCTTCCGGAACCGACGGCGGGCGGAAGCAACCGACATGCAACCCCTGATCCCGGCACGCCGACGCGGCATCGAACGCCCGCTGCGGATCACCGAGAACGACTGAGACGACAGCAGATTCAGGCGACCGAGCACCGGTGACGTCCGCCAACTCGGATGCCCGGGCCAGGACGTCGAGCGCTCGCGTCGGCTCACGCTGGAGTACGGCGAGTGCAGCCCTGGCCGCGCCTACGGCGGCCGGTGCGAGACCGGTGTCGAAGATGAACGTTCTTGCCGCGTCGATGAGATGCGCGCGGATCTTGTTGTCACCGAGCACAACTCCGCCCTGGCTGGCGAGCGACTTGGACAGTGTTGCCGTCACGACGACGTCGGGTTCACCGGCCAGGCCCGACTCGTGGACGAGTCCACGTCCACCGGCACCGCGCACACCGATGCCATGCGCCTCGTCGACCAACAGGATCGCCCCGTACTCGCGGCACACCTGATGCATCTGCCGCAGTGGCGCGAGGTCTCCGTCGGCACTGAAGACCGAATCAGTGACGACCAGCGCTCGCTCTTCCACTCTGCTGCGCAACGTGTCGGCGAGAAAGCCCACGTCCGAATGCGGAGCAACGGCGACCCGAGCACGTGACAGGCGGCAGGCATCCACCAGCGAGGCATGCGATCCCGCATCGGAGACGATCAACGACCCTGGACCCGAGAGCGCCGTCACCGCGCCGAGATTGGCTGTGTAACCGGAGGAGAAGACAAGTCCGGAGTCCGCCCCGACGAACTCGGCCAGTTCGACTTCGAGCAATTCGTGTTCGGTGGTGGTGCCGGTGACCAGACGCGAGCCCGTGGCGCCCGCGCCCCAACGGCGCAGAGCCGCCGCGGCACCCTCGATCACATCGGGGTGCCGCACGAGTCCGAGGTAATCGTTCGACGCCAGGTCGATCAACGGGGAGTCGACCGTGCGAGGACGGAGTTCGCGACGCAGTCCAGCGGCCCTGCGGTCCGCTTCGACGGCCGTCAGCCAATTCAGCGAGGTGTTCACTTTTCCGACCATACTTGAACACCGTTCAACTCAATGGTTAGGGTGCATCCGTGCTCACAACCGGACTTGATCCCCATGACGTCTCCGCCATCGATGCCGATGTCCTCTGGCATCCGTACGGATCGTTTCCCGCGTCGACTCGTCCGCTGATCGTCGACTCTGCGCAGGGGGCTACCCTGACGCTCTCCGACGGCCGCCGATTGGTCGACGGGATGAGCTCGTGGTGGGCCGCCATTCACGGCTACCGCAATCCCGTGCTCGACACCGCCGCCGCACGGCAGCTCGGCAAAATGAGCCATGTCATGTTCGGCGGACTGACGCACGAACCCGCCGCTCGCCTCGGGCGACTGCTCGTCGACATCACACCACCTCACCTCGACAAGGTGTTCCTCTCCGACTCCGGTTCGGTGGCGGTCGAAGTCGCAGTGAAGATGTGCCTGCAGTACTGGCGGAGCCTCGGAAAGCCGTCGAAGAATCGTTTGATGACCTGGCGCGGCGGATACCACGGTGACACCTTCACCCCCATGAGCGTCTGCGATCCCGACGGCGGCATGCATTCTCTCTGGACCGACGTCCTGCGCCCTCAGGTCTTCGCGCAGGCTCCCCCGGCGGGCTATCTCCCCGAATACGTGCAGGAGTTGGAATCGCTCTTGGCCGAGCATCACGAGGACCTCGCAGCGGTGATCGTGGAACCGGTGGTCCAAGGCGCCGGCGGAATGCGTTTCCACGATCCCGCGTACCTGATCGACCTGCGTAACCTCTGCGACAAGTACCAAGTCCTCCTGGTCTTCGACGAGATCGCGACCGGATTCGGACGCACTGGAGAACTGTTCGCCGCCGATCACGCCGGCGTCAGTCCCGACGTCATGTGCGTCGGCAAGGCACTGACCGGCGGGTACATGAGTCTGGCGGCAACGCTGTGCACCACGGAGATCGCGGAGACCATCACTGCCGGTGAGGGCGGCGGGCTGATGCACGGCCCCACCTTCATGGGCAATCCACTCGCGTGCGCCGTCGCGGTGGCGTCGACCGAACTTCTGCTTGCGATGGACTGGCGGCGTGACGTCGCAACCCTCGAACGTGGCCTCGCTCGAGGCCTCGCCGAAGCCGTCACAATTCCCGGGGTCGTCGACGTCCGCGTCAAAGGCGGAATCGGAGTGATCGAACTCGAACAGCCGGTCGACATGCAGAGCGCGACCGATGCAGCCGTCGACGCCGGCGTCTGGCTCCGGCCGTTCCGCAACCTCGTATACGCGATGCCTCCGTACCTGTGTTCGGAGGCAGAGGTGGAACAGATCACAGCCGGAATGCTTGCAACCGCCCGCAGCCAGGCGAAACGGTGATCGGCACCGTAGACAGTCGACGAGATTCGATCGGCTGCACCCGATAGGGTCTGATTCATGGATCAACCGCCGAGCGAGACCTCAGCCACTCCCATCCCGGTATGGCCTGGCAGTGCGTACCCACTCGGTGCCACCTACGACGGCGCTGGGACCAATTTCTCGCTCTTCTCCGAGGTCGCCGAGGCCGTCGAGCTGTGCCTGATCGCCAAGGACGGAACCGAAACCCGCATTCGGATGGACGAGGTCGACGGTTACGTCTGGCATGCGTACCTTCCGTCGGTATCCCCCGGCCAGCGATACGGCTACCGCGTACACGGGCCGTACGATCCGGCTGCAGGTCTGCGATGCGATCCGAGCAAACTCCTGCTGGACCCGTACGGAAAAGCGTTCGACGGAGACTTCGACGGAGACCGTTCGCTGTTCTCGTACGACGTCGAATCGGCGGCGGACCCCGAACCTTCAGGAGACGACGAATCTCCCGCCGTGGGGCCGCAAGAGGCTACCGACGAAACGAGTTCGGAAGCCGAATCGGACGAGGTGGGCCTCGAAGACGACTCGCCCACGGGCGATCAGGAATCGGACGAGATCCTCGAGCCCGAACCCTTCGAGCCGGAACCACTCGTCGACGAACCCGCCACCATCCCTTTCCCCCAACATGATTCGCTCGGCCATACGATGTCGACCGTCGTCATCAACCCGTTCTTCGATTGGGCGTCCGACCACTCGCCGAAGCGTCCGTATCACGAGACGGTCATCTACGAAGCGCACGTCAAGGGTATGACCGCGACGCATCCCGGAGTTCCGGAGGAATTGCGCGGCACGTACGCGGGGCTCGCTCATCCGGTGATCATCGAGCACCTCACCGATCTGGGTGTCACGGCGATCGAACTGATGCCGGTCCACCAGTTCATGCACGATCAGGTGCTTCTCGACCAAGGTCTGCGAAACTACTGGGGTTACAACACCTTCGGCTTTCTCGCTCCACACACCGACTACTCCTCGGCCACGAAACCCGATGCGGCCGTAGCGGAATTCAAAGCCATGGTGCGCAGCTTCCACCAGGCGGGTATCGAAGTGATCCTCGACGTGGTCTACAACCACACCGCCGAGGGAAATCACATGGGGCCGACCATCAGTTTCCGCGGAATCGACAATGCCGCCTACTACCGCCTGGTCGACGGCGACGAAGAGCACTACATGGACTACACCGGAACGGGCAACAGCCTCAACGCCCGTCATCCGCATACGCTGCAATTGATCATGGACTCTCTGCGGTACTGGGTCACGGAGATGCACGTCGACGGTTTCCGCTTCGACCTCGCCTCGACACTCGCCCGTGAACTGCACGACGTGGACCGCCTTTCGGCCTTCTTCGATCTCGTGCAACAGGATCCGATCGTCAGTCAGGTGAAGCTGATCGCCGAACCGTGGGACGTCGGCGAAGGCGGTTACCAGGTCGGCAACTTCCCCGGCCTGTGGACCGAATGGAACGGCAAATACCGCGACACCGTCCGCGACTACTGGCGTGGTGAGCCGGCAACGCTGGGGGAGTTCGCCTCCCGTCTCACCGGATCCTCTGATCTCTACGAGGCCACCGGACGTCGCCCCGGCGCGAGCATCAACTTCGTCATCGCTCACGACGGTTTCACCCTGCACGACCTCGTCTCGTACAACGAGAAGCACAACGAAGCCAACGGCGAGAACAACAACGACGGCGAATCGCACAACCGATCTTGGAACTGCGGGGTCGAAGGCCCCACCGACGACCCGGAAATCCTCGAACTGCGTGGCCGTCAGAGCCGGAACATACTGGCTACGCTGATGCTCAGCCAGGGCACCCCGATGCTTGCTCACGGCGACGAGATGGGCCGAACTCAGCAGGGTAACAACAACGTTTACTGCCAGGATTCGGAACTGTCATGGATGGATTGGACTCTCGCGGAAACCAACGCCGACCTCGTCGAGTTCACCAAGCGCGCAATTGCCTTGCGCGCCAAGAACCCGGTCTTCCGGCGTCGTCGATTCTTCGAGGGGCGACCTATTCGAAGCGGCGATCAGAGTCGCGACATCGCCTGGCTCACGCCGTCTGGCGAAGAGATGACTCCGGCCGACTGGGACAGCGGTTTCGGCAAGTCGTTGGCTGTCTTTCTCAACGGTGACGCGATCCCGGAACCGAACTACCGTGGCGAGCGCGTCACCGGAGATTCGTTCCTTCTCTGCTTCAACGCCCACTACGAAGATCTCGAATTCTCCACCCCCAACGCGGACTACGCGTCGGAGTGGACCGTCGTACTCGACACCTCGGTCCCCACTGGTGAGAGCGATACCGTGATCAAAGCCGGAACAACATTGGATGTAAAAGCGCGAGCATTGACGGTACTTCGCAGAACCGCTTGAGGGAGACGTGCACATGGCCCCGATAACCAGCACCTACCGACTGCAGTTGCGACCGGATGCATTCACTCTTCGTGATGCGGCCGCACAGGTGGACTACTTCGAGGCATTGGGGGTCTCACATCTCTATCTCTCCCCCATCCTCACGGCAACGTCCGGATCGACGCACGGCTACGACGTCACCGATCCGACAACCGTGTCCGAAGGACTTGGTGGCCGCGAGGCCCTGGTGGAGCTCTCGCGCGCCGTTCGATCACGTGGGATGGGCCTGATCGTCGATCTGGTCCCCAACCATGTCGGTGTCGCCAAACCTCGCGAAAATGCTTGGTGGTGGGACGTTCTCACGCACGGGCAGTCGTCGGAGTACGCGCATTTCTTCGACATAGATTGGGCCGAGGACAACGGAGCCAACGGCGCCGACGGCAAACTCTCACTCCCGGTACTGGGCAGCCCGGACGATCTCGACGCACTGACTGTCGAGAAAGATGGCGAGGAAACACTTCTCGCGTTCTACGAGCACCGCTTCCCCATCGCTGCCGGTACTGAATTCGGATCTCCACAGGAGGTGCACTCCAGGCAGTCGTACCGACTCGTACCGTGGAACGCCGGGATCGTCAACTACCGACGGTTCTTTGCCGTCAACGAACTCGCTGCGCTGCGCCAGGAGGACCCCCAAGTCTTCGAACTCTGCCATCGGCAAGTGAAGTCGTGGGTCGACGAAGGACTGATCGACGGCGTTCGCATCGATCATCCGGACGGACTCGCGAATCCGGCGGAATATCTCGGGCGCCTGCGAGAACTGATCGGACCAGATCAGTGGCTCGTGATCGAAAAGATCCTCGGCCATACGGAACCACTCGATCCGATGCTCCCGATCGACGGCACCACCGGATACGACGCCCTCAATCAGCTGGGCGGCATTTTCGTCGATCCCGCCGCCGAACTCGAATTGACCGAACTCTCGGCAGATCTGACCGGCGACGACGGGGACAGTACGTGGTTGCATCACACCGAACGTCAGTTCAAACGCGACACCGGGCGCGGTGACCTGGCACCGGAGGTTCGCAGGCTCGTACGTGCAATCCGACGCGAAACCGGAAGTCGTTGCAGTGAGACCGAACTGAACGACGCAGTTGTCGTCGCGATCGCTCGGATGCCGGTGTACCGATCCGACTACAGTCCCCTCGCCGGTTTGGCCGCTCGGATCGTCGGCGACATGCACGAATTGGCTCCCGGACATGAACCATCGTTCAACGTGTTGGCGCAATCCCTGGTGAACAGCGGTGAAGCCTCAGTTCGCTTCCAGCAGGTGTGTGGCGCTGTCATGGCCAAGTCCGTCGAAGATCGACTCTTCTATCGGACGGCGCGCCTGGTCTCACGTCAGGAAGTCGGCGGCAACCCGGCATCGCTTGCCGTCTCCGTCGCCGAATTCCATCTCCACAACGCGGACCGAGCGAAGCGGTGGCCGCGCGCGATGACGAGTCTGTCCACTCACGACACCAAACGCGGCGAGGACGTGCGGGCACGGATCGGTGTTGTGTCTCAGGTGCCGACGCTGTGGGCCCGGCTGATTCGCGAGTGGGAAGACGTGTGCCCCAGCCCTGATCCGCTTACCGGATTGTTCTTGTGGCAGAACATCATCGGTGTGTGGCCGGCGGACGGCCGCTCGGCAGCCTCGGTTCCAGAGCTGCGCGAGCGTTTGCACGCCTATGCGGAGAAAGCCGTCCGCGAGTCCGGCGCCAGAACTTCCTGGAACGATCCGGACGTCGACTTCGAGTCGGCAGTGCACCGCTGGATCGACGAGGTGATCGACGGCCCGGTCGGTGATTCGGTCAGCGAATTCGTCGGCAGGATCGCGCGTCACGGCTGGTCGGACTCTCTGGGCCAAAAGCTGCTCCAACTTCTCGGGCCCGGCGTTCCCGACGTCTACCAGGGCACTGAGCTGTGGGAGGACTCGTTGGTCGATCCGGACAACCGGCGGCTTGTCGACTACGGAACGAGGCGATCACTGCTCGATTCCGGCGCCGCGCCGATCGACGCAACAGGAACCGCAAAGTTGCACCTCGTTCGCACGGCACTGACACTGCGGCGGGAGAACCCCTCGTGGTTCGATCACGGTGAGTACCGGCCGGTCTTCGCTTCAGGTTCCGGATCCGGTCATCTGGTCGGCTTCTCGCGCGGCCCGGCAGGTGATCCGCCTATGGTCGTTGCTCTGGCGACGCGACATTCGCTCAGACTCTCGTCGCACGGTTGGAGAGATACGCGAGTGGACCTGCCAGATGGCGAATGGGTCGACGCACTGAGCGGACAACCCGTCTTGTCTTCGGATGCGCGGGACATCTTCGCTGCCGGGCCATGTGCCCTGTTGACCAGGGTGCGCTGAGCGGTTTCCGCTGACTGGGCATTCACCCCCGAAAAGAACTTCGTCGCGCTAACTTCCGAAGAGCAGATCATCACCACTAGTCGGAGGTTTGAGCATGGCCGCCAGTCGATTCACCGGAAAAGTTGCCTTCATCACCGGAGCCGCCCGTGGTCAGGGGCGCGCCGAAGCTGTCCGGCTGGCAGAAGAGGGCGCAGACATCATCGCCGTCGACGCGTGTGTTCAATTCGAATCCACCTCGTATGCCGGCGCCACCGACGACGACCTGGCCGAGACAGTCGAACTGGTCAAGGCCCTGGACCGTCGAATTGTCGCTACCAAGACCGACGTTCGCGACTTCTCTGCGCTGTCCGCGGCGCTCGCGGCCGGCATCGACGAATTGGGGCGACTTGACGTCGTCGTCGCGAACGCCGGAATCTGTTCTGCCAACATGTCCTGGGAGATCACGCCCGAGCAGTGGCAGGAAACGCTCGACGTCAACCTGACCGGCGTCTTCCACACCGCCAAGGCAGCGATCCCGCACCTGATCAAGCAAGGCACCGGTGGCTCGATCATCTTCACCAGCTCCGTCGCCGGCCTGCGCGGCCTCCCCTTCCTCGGCCATTACGTCGCGAGCAAACACGGCATCACCGGTCTGGCCAAGACGATGGCCTCGGAGTTGGGGCAGTACAACATTCGGGTCAACACCATCCACCCACACGGCGTGGAAACCGGAATGCAGATGACGGACATGCGGCCGCTCATCGACGCCAACGCCCACACACTCGGTCCGATCTTCATGCAGACCTTGCCCGACCCGGTCAGCCAGCCGGAGGACATCGCCGCCGCCGTCGCGTTCCTCGGTTCCGACGAGGCCCATCACATCACCGGCATCGCGATGCCGCTCGATCTGGGCACCCTGATCCGCTGATCGAATCTTCTCGAGTTTTTCCCGTCCTCGGGGAATATCGCTTCCCCGAGGACGGTTGCGCGAGACATGACCAAAACTGTTGTAGCGCAGACGTACGGCACGCCCGAGGTCCTGAAGCTGGTGGACGTCGATTTACCGGCACCGAAATCAGGTGAAGTCCTGGTCGACGTGAAGGCGATCGGCGTCAATCCCTTCGACTTCAAGCTCTACAGCGGCGCTTTCGGCACCGACCCCGAGAAACTTCCCATCCGCCTCGGCGGCGAGGCAGCGGGCGTCGTCTCGGCTGTCGGCGACGGCGTCACAAATGTGAACGTCGGCGACGAAGTGATCGTCAGCCCCGGCAACGGCCTCTACTCCGAACAAGTAGTCGTGCCGGTCTCCTCTGTCACCGCGAAGCCCGCAGGCATCAGCTGGGAACAGGCAGCCGGCCTCCTTCTGGTCGGCGGAACTGCAGTCGACGCCCTCGACACCATTCGGGTCGGTTCCGGCGACACCGTTCTCATCCACGGCGCGTCCGGCGGCGTCGGCGCGATCGCTGTTCAGTTGGCAGTTGGTCGCGGAGCTACGGTGATCGGCACTGCGGGAGCCTCGAATCAGGATTACGTGCGCTCGCTCGGCGCCACGCCTGTGCTCTACGGCCACGGCCTCGAAGCGCGTGTCCGTGAACTCGCGCCGAACGGCGTCGACGCCGCCTTCGACACCGCCGGAACGGACGAAGCCGTCGATGCATCTCTGGCTTTGGTCACCGACAAGAGTCGCATCGTCACCATCGTCGCGTTCGGACGCGCCCAGACCGACGGCTTCGCTTCCGTCGGCGGAGGCAATCCGGCAAGTGCGGAAGCGCGTTTGAAGGCACGATCCGAACTTGTCGAACAAGCCGGTTCCGGACACCTCATCGTGAAGATCGCCAAGACCTTCCCGCTAGCGGACGTGGCACTCGCTCACACCGAGTTGCAGAGTTCGCACCCCGCGGGAAAGTTCATCCTCATTCCCTGACGTTGCTTGCGGTTCCCTGTGTCTGAGGGGCGAGTGGAACCAACAGGGTGGTGCCGAACGCGACGAGCACGGATTCGCATTCGCGTTCGGCATGTACCTCGGCAGTGACGAACACCTGCTTGCGCCCGGCCTTGACCGAGCGCGCCGTAGCGACAAATGCGGTTCCGATGCCCGGACTCACGAAATTGACCGCGCAGTTGGACGCCGCCACGACACCTACCTGGGTGAAAGCAGCAAATCCGCACGCGGTGTCGACGAGTCCCGCCACGAGCGCAGCGTGCAGGTGTCCCGAGTACTGGCCCAGATCCTCACGCCATTCGAGCCGCAGACAAACGCGACCCGGTTCGGCCTCCGTGACTTCGAATCCGGCCCACCGGTTGAAGGCCGCCGAGGCGTTGACCGCGCGCAACTGTTCGAGCATTTCAGAATTTCCCATGTAGACCAGTCTACATAGATTGTGGTGGATCGCTGGGGTGTTTAAGCTCCAACTCGTGGCGACTCCCCCGAAACACCGCGAAGCACTCGTACGAGCTGCGGCCGATCTGTTTCGCCGCCAGGGGTATGCGGCAACGGGCCTCAACGAGATCCTCAAGTCGAGCGGGGCGCCGAAAGGTTCGCTCTACCACTACTTTCCCGGCGGCAAAGAGCAGATCGGCGAAGAGGTCGTCCGCGTCGGCGGGCAATTGGTCACCGACACCCTGACCGAACTCGCCGACAGCCAATCGGACGCCGGGTCGCTACTGCGCGAGTACGCGCGGTTGCTCGCCGGATGGGTGAGCGATTCGGATTTCCACGAAGGCTCGCCGATCACGACGGTGTTGTTGGAACTTGCCCCCGATTCGGAGAGCGTGACAGCCGCCGGACAGGCGGTGTATCGACAGTGGACTTCGCTACTGCGCGACACACTGATCGCGTCCGGGGTCGGACGTGCGCGAGCGGAACGGCTTGCCGTCCTGGCAGTGTCCGCGCTCGAGGGCTCGCTGGTGCGGGCTCGCGTCGAACGATCCGGTCAGCCGATTCTCGATTCCCTCGGCGAGGTCGCCGACGTGTTCGACGGAGCAATCGCCGCGGCGCACTCTCACTGAGCGAACGCGACCTGAGCGAACGGCACTCTCGGTCTCATGAAGGCGCCGAAAGGTACGTTCGCTCGGAATCGGAGGGTGGCTCAGTCGGCTTCCGGGCGCCACCTCGAGCACCACCGCGGGCCGCGCCGATCCCTGCGACGACGACGCACGCGATACCTGCCACGGCCAGAACACTCGGAACCTGTTGCAGCACAACCAGACCGATAAGCTGCGCGAAAGCAGGCTCGAGACTCATCAGCGTGCCGAACGCCGCCGTGGACAGCCTTCGCAACGAGACCATCTCCAGAACGAACGGCACGACGGGCAGCAAGATCGCGAGTCCGAGGCCCACGAGAATCAGATGCGGAGTCAGCCGCCCGATAGCCGAGTGGCCTACGGCAATTGTCGCGGCCAACCCGGCTACCGCCATCGACACCGCCAGCCCGTTGATACCGGCAACCTCGTCGCCGACGCGCTGGGTGAGCAAAATGTACATCGCCCAGCAGAGCGCCGCACCGAGTGCGTACGCCACACCGACCAGATCGACTGTCCCGGCCCACGGTTCGGTGAGAAGCACGACGCCCACGCCTGCCAGAACCGGCCACAGAACGCGGCCACGCCCCCGGAGCAAAGCAACCGTCAGCGGACCCAAGAATTCCAATGCGCTTGCTGTTCCCAGCGGAAGGCGCTCCACCGCTGCCATGAACAGGAGCGTCATGCCTGCGGTGACCACACCCAGAACCACGCAAGCCAGAAACGCCTTGCGAGTGAACGCCGAAGGGCGGGGCCTGACGATGATCAGAAGAATGATGCCTGCCCAGGCGAGTCGTAGCCACGCCGCTCCGTCTGCGCCGAGCTGATCGATCAGGCCCACCGACACGGCGAGCCCGAGCTGCACGCACAACATCGCCAAAACAGCCAGGCCCACTCCGGCCCGCGCTTTCGTATCCATAGCTGAATTGAACGGGAGGCCAACCGTTCGTGTCCACGCGATTTTGACCTACATTATGTTCACGATTAGTGAATGATCGAAGGATGGAAACCCGTCGACTCCATCTCCTCCTCGAACTCTCCCGCTTGGGTTCGATGCGTGCGGTCGCCGAAGCGCACAACCTCACGACGTCGACAGTGTCCCAACAACTCGCGGCCTTGACCGCGGAGACCGGTACCGCACTGATCGAGCCCGACGGTCGCCGGGTGCGGCTGACGCCGGCCGGTCAACGACTGGCCGATCATGCCGTCACCATCCTGGCAGCCGTCGATGCAGCTCGCCTGGACCTCGATCCGGACGCGGAACCGGTGGGGACCCTGCGAGTCGGCGGATTCGCAACTGCGATCAGAACCGCGATGCTCCCCGTCGCTCGAAGCCTGCAACGCAGTCACCCGCAGGTGGACGTGATGATCTACGAATACGAACCCGTCGAGGCTTTTGCACTCCTCGAACGCGACGATCTAGACCTCGCACTGACGTACGACTACAACCTTGCCCCCGCGTCGCCGAGCCCACTACTCGAAGCAATTCCGCTCTGGTCGACGCCCTGGGGACTGTGTGTTCCCGACGACGCCAAAGCTCCCGACAAGTCCACAGAATCCGGAATCGATCTCCGCGCCTTCGCCGACACGTCATGGATAGTGAACTCACGCAACACGGCAGACGAGCGCGCTGTGCGAACCCTCGCGTCGCTGGCCGGGTTCACCCCTCGGATCACTCACCAGATCGACAGTCTCGACTTGGTCGAACTCTTGATCCTCAGTGGTTACGGCGTGGGGCTGATGCCGCTCGAACGCAAGACTCGCGAAGGCGTGCGCGTCGAACCACTCGTCGATCCGCCCGTCATCCTCACTGCCTATGCGGTGACGCGTCGCGGCCGATCGTCGTGGCCGCCGCTTCGGCTCGTGTTGGACCGACTCACGGCCTACCGATAACTCACATCCGATCAGCGTCGCCGTCGCGGCGCTGCTGCTTGGCAATTCGACGCTGCTCTTCCGCCCGCTCGCGGCACTGACGCAAGAAGGCTTCGTCCGCCGCCGGATCCTGCGCAACGGCACGTCCCGGGCGCTCGTATTCGCCGTAACCGGTTGGGCCGACGTAACCGCGGGGCGCGTTCTGTCCGCGCCCGACCACCAGCCACAGAACCGATCCCAAAGTAGGAAGGAAGATGATGATCAGAATCCAGACGACCTTGGGTAGGTACTGGATGTAGGCGTCATCTCTCGTGATGGCGTCGACGATGCAGAAAATCCACAGCAACATCGTGATGAGGCCGAACAAGGCATAGGGCACGCTGGCGATTCCTCCCGAGAATAAAAAACCCTCGCCATGCTAACGAAAACAGACCAATTAGTACATTAGATTCTGGCGAATGTTGAACTCGAGCCATCCTCGGTACGCATCGACGTCCCACCCACTGACCCGACGCAATTGCTGATGAAGCTGAGGCGAGACGAAAGCGGCAAGTATGCCCGCGGCTTTCTCGAGCGAAATCTCAGGCCTCAACAAGCCATGCTCGGAGAGACCCTCGGCTATCGACATCGCATTGACGGCCGACTGATCCGACGACTCCTCGGATAGTCGACGCATGTCGGCATCCGCACCCGAGGATTCGACCGCGACCATCATCAGAGCGCCGGCACGTTCGAGCAGTCCGATGCCCTGAGCCACGATCTGGGAGACGATCCGGCGAACGTCATCGGGGTCCGAGGCCAGGTTCGGCGCGCCGAGTGGAACCTCTTCGGCATCGAGCGCCGCAGCGAGGGCCGCTTCGAAGATCTCGAGTTTCCCGCCGGGGAAGGCTGTGAACACCGTCCGATCGGCGACGCCGGCCGAGGCGGCAATCTGCTTGACGGTGGCTTTGACATACCCGTCTCGAATAAACAAGGCCGTCGCCGCATCACGAATGAGTTCACGCGTTCGCTGCGCGGAAGCTTCACGCACGCGGGAGTGGTACTGGCGTCTGCCCTCCATTGCGCACACTTTAGCCGCATTCGATGCAACGACCATGCATGGAAAGAATCGTGCAGCTCAGGAGCCTTTTCCGGGGTGATCTATCCAGCCGTCGCTACCGGGAAACACCAACGCCTCGTGGCCGTTGTCGTACCTGACCAGATACGGAGGACCGCCGTCCTCGCCGTGCACCTCGAGAACCTCGGCAGTTACCTCCGCCTGCCCCACCACGCGCCCCTGGACGTGGAGACGGTCACCCACTTCGGCATGCATCACTCCTCCTCGCTGCCCGCTCGCGCAGGCGCAGACCAACCACTGACGTTGTTCCCGCCATGCCGACTCGGAAACCCCGGGGCGAGTTGCCGTCGTGAGAAATCGCATATTCACCGAAGGTGACACCGACGGGTGAACAGTGGTTCACTCAGGGTGAATTCCCGTTCACCATCGCCGCGTGAAGGACCGTCTCTTGGCATTGCACTCGTCTCCGACCACTCGCCGTTCAAGTCGGCTCATTACCGCAATTCTCTGTCTTTCCGGCACCGTGGTCGCGCTGCAACAAACGATGGTCATTCCGTTGTTGCCCGATTTCCCGAAGATCCTCGGCGTCAGCGCTGACGACGCCTCCTGGCTCGTCACCGTCACGCTCCTCACGAGTGCCGTCGCCACTCCGATCGTCTCCCGCCTGGCAGACATGTTCGGAAAACGACGCATGATGCTGATCTCGATGACGATGATCGTGGTCGGATCACTGGTCGCGGCGATCGGCGGCAACTTTGTCGCCCTGCTGATCGGACGTGGTCTCCAGGGCTTCGCGATCTCGATGATCCCCGTCGGAATCAGCATCATGCGCGACGAACTGCCCAAGGAGAAGGTGGCGTCGGCAACAGCGTTGATGAGTGCCACTCTCGGAATCGGCAGCGCACTCGGGCTCCCGCTGTCCGGGTTGATCTTCGAGCATCTGGGCTGGCCCGCCATCTTCTGGCTCTCGGCGATCGTGGGCGTCCTGCTGATCATCGCGGTAGCCGTCGTCGTCCCGGAATCGAGTGTTCGTACCCGCGGCAAATTCGACTTCCTGGGCGCGGTCATGCTCTCGACAGCACTCACGGCGATCCTCCTCGCCATCTCCAAGGGCGCCCGTTGGGGATGGACGAGCGAACTGACATTGCTGATGTTCGTCATCGGAATCGTGACTCTCGCATTGTGGTTCCCTTACGAACTCCGCGTCACCCAGCCGATGGTCGATCTACGAACGTCGGCCAAGCGGCCTGTTCTGCTGACCAACGTCGCCTCGATCCTCGTCGGCTTCTCGATGTACGCGAACAACCTCTCCACCACCCAACAACTTCAGATGCCGAAGATCTCCGGCTACGGCTTCGAACTGGGCGTGATGGCGGCCGGACTGTGCATGATTCCGGCAGGCCTCGCGATGGTCTTCTTCGCGCCCGTCTCCGCGAACATCACGAAGCGATTCGGAGCCAAGATCACCCTGATCGTCGGCGGCACGGTGCTCGCGCTCGCCTACATCGCGCGAGTGTTCCTGACCGGTTCGATAGCACTGATCATCATCAGCGCGGCGGTGGTCAGCATCGGAACCGCAATCGCCTACTCCGCGATGCCGATGCTGATCATGCGATCGGTTCCGATTACCGAAACCGCGTCGGCAAACGGCCTCAATTCGCTGCTCCGCTCAGTCGGTACTTCCACGTCCAGCGCGGTGGTTGCCGCCATGCTCACTTCGATGGTCATCCCGTCCGGGCCGGGCGAGGGCCTTCCGTCGATCGACGCCTTCAAGAACATCTTCTGGCTGGCCGCCCTCGCCGCCGTGGCTGCTGCCGCTGCCGCTGCGTTCATTCCTCGCCGCGGCGCAAAACCGGAAGCGGCACTTCGCCCGGTGACCCCGGAAGGGTTCGAGCTTCCCGACGCCGCCGTGTCCGAAACGGAAATTGTGGTTGCCGGTCGTGTGGTCCGGGCCGACAGCCGACCGATCCGGCAGGCCGTTGTCACCGTGATGGACATGGAGGGGCGACCGATCGACTGGAGTCGCGCCGACAACGAGGGCAACTTCTCCCTCGCCCTACCCCGGCCCGGCCGGTACCTGGTGGTCACGAGCGCCGACGGTTGGTCCCCGAGATCACAGGTAATCAGCTTCGACAGCGCGCAATCGACGCACACCGTCGAACTCGGTGACCGCCTCACCATCTCCGGCAAGGTCGGAGTCGGCGGCCGAACGACCTCGGGAACCGTCGTCACGCTCACGAAACCGACCGGCGAATTCGTCGCATCCACGGTCACCGACGGAACCGGGCACTACGGAATCGCACTTCCCACATCCGGCCGGTACATCCTGACCGCGCTGACCGAGAGCGGACACGGCACATTGGCTCGTCAGATAGCGGTCATCGCGCAGTCCACCGTCGTCGATTTCGACGTACCCGTCGATGCCGAGCCGTTGACGACAGTATGAACGCCAGTACGAGCAACCGAACGCATGGCGATCGGGTATCGAGGCGGAGGCGAGCGACATGAGCAGCGGCGAAGCCAGCATCCTCACAGCAGCGAAAGCCTTGTTCGCGAAACGCGGTTACGCATCGACGACCATCAAGGACATCGCGGTCGCAGCCGGCTACTCCCCTGCCCTGGTCATGAAGATCTACGGCAGCAAAGCTCGGCTGTACTCGGCTGCGATCCCGTCCGCACCTCCGATGGACGAGGATCCGAATGCCGACGCCACCGGACACATCGGCTGTCAACTGGTCGAGAAACTTGTCGCTCGTAGAGAATCCGACGAAACCGATCCGTGGGCAATGCTCGCAGTACACGTTCACGAGGCGCCAGATCCGGACGCCGCTCGGGCCGAGATCAAGCAACGATACGTTCACGGGATCGCGCGCCGCATCGGCGACACGGAGCCCGGTTTGGTACGCAGCCAGATCGTCGTCTCACTGCTGCTCGGACTGGCCACCGGCATGCGGACACTCGAACTCCTCGGTGAGGATTCACTGTCGTCGGAGGATCTGATCCGGCGCTACGGAAGGCTGATTCAAATAGCCGTCGACGAAATCGAACCGGTATCCGAGCACGAATCGTTCATCAGTGACACGGTGGAGGAATGACTACTTACCGATACCTCGACGCCGACCGGAATCTCCTCGAAGAGAAAGATTTCGAAACCGAGCAGGACGCACAGGAATACCGACTCTCCGTCCTCGGTGCCGAACACATCGAGCCCACCGACGAATGACGCCTCCGCAAAGGAAGCCGAAGCAAGGCATTCTGTAGCGTCGAGACCATGCCTGTAGCTTGCTTGGGATCGATCACCCTCGATTGCAGTGATCCACAACGCCTTGCGGAATTCTGGCGAAATATGCTGGGCGGCGAAATCACGTACAACACTGAGAAGTTTGCGACCGTCAGCACAGGCGGTGGCCAGATCACCGCAATCCGCATCGACGAACACCGCCCGAGCACGTGGCCGATGGCTGCAATACCGAAGCAGATTCATCTGGATTTAGTGGTCGATGATCTGGACATCGCACAGGAGCAAGCTGTCAGCCTCGGTGCTCAAATCGGTAGCCGGCAGAACGCGCCGGAGCGTTGCCGGGTTCTACTCGATCCCGCTGGTCATCCGTTCTGTTTGTGTCTGGCGGGTCCGAATCTGTCGCCGTGGTCAATGCCTGGCGAATCTGCGTGAGTTCGTCGATCAGAGCTTGAACGCGCCGCTCGATTTCGTCACGGATCGGGCGAACTGCTTCAAGGCCCTGTCCGGCCGGGTCGTCGAGAACCCAGTCTCGGTAACTCTTGCCGGGGAAGATCGGGCACGTGTCGCCGCAGCCCATGGTGATGACGACATCCGAATCCTGGACGGCGTCGACAGTGAGGATCTTCGGAGACTGCGCTGAGATGTCGATACCGCGCTCTGCCATCGCCTCGACCGCTGCCGAATTGACGGTCTCGGCGGGTGCGGATCCGGCGGAACGGACCTCGATGGCGTCGCCTGCGAGATGGCTCAGGAATCCCGCGGCCATCTGAGATCGACCGGCATTGTGGACGCAGACGAACAACACCGATGGTTTGCTCATGACCTCGCTCTTTCTCGACTGGATGAAACCTCTTCGACTGCAAAGCGTTTGCGTAGTGCAAGGGAGACATAGACCAGCCCGACGAGCACCGGTACCTCGATCAGCGGGCCGACGACACCGGCAAGAGCTTGCCCCGAGGTGGCGCCGTAGGTGGCGATGGCTACCGCGATCGCGAGTTCGAAGTTGTTGCCCGCGGCGGTGAACGCCAGGGTCGTGGTGCGTTCATAGCCCAATCCGATTGCGGCGCCGAGGATGTAGCCTCCGCCCCACATGAGCGCGAAGTACGCGAGCAGGGGCAGCGCGATCCGGACGACATCCCAAGGCTGGGAGGTGATCTGTTCGCCCTGCATCGAGAAGAGCACGACGATGGTGAACAGCAGACCGTAGAGCGCCCAGGGGCTGATCTTGGGGATGAACTTGTTGTCGTACCAGTCGCGGCCTTTGGCGCGTTCGCCGAAGAAGCGGGACAGAAAACCTGCCAGCAGCGGGATACCGAGGAAGATCAGAACGGATTTGGCGATCTGCCAGGGCGAGGTGTCGATGGTGGTCTGTTCGAGGCCGAGCCACCCGGGCAGGACCGAGAGGTAGAACCAACCGAGCACGGCGAACATGATCACCTGGAACACCGAATTGATGGCGACCAGCACCGCGGCGGCTTCGCGGTCTCCGCAGGCCAGGTCGTTCCAGATGATCACCATCGCGATGCAGCGAGCGAGACCGACGATGATCAAACCGGTTCGGTATTCCGGCAGGTCAGGCAGAAACAGCCAGGCGAGGGCGAACATCAGCGCCGGGCCGAGAACCCAGTTCAGGAACAGGGAGCCGGCGAGGAGTTTCTTGTCCCCGGTGACTGTGTCGAGGCGGTCGTAGCGGACCTTCGCCAGGACCGGGTACATCATGATCAGCAGACCGAGGGCGATCGGTAGCGAGATGCCGTCGATCTGCACCTTGTCCAGGGCAGTGTTCACACCGGGGATCCAGCGTCCAACCAGCAGGCCGACGACCATGGCCACGCCGATCCAGACCGCCAGATAGCGGTCGAGGGTGGAGAGTTTTCCGACGACTTCGGGGTGTTCGGTGGTGGCAGCGGTGTTGCTCATGCGGTGACCTCTACGCACGCGTCCGCGACACTCACGCTCGTACCTTCAACCAGTAGAACGGCGGAAAGCTGTTGCAGCGCAGCCGGAATAACCCAGTAGTACACCCAGGTCCCGCGTCGTTCACAATCGAGTAACCCGGCCTGGCGCAACACCTTGAGGTGATGCGAGATAGTCGGCTGAGACAGATCGAACGAGTCGGAGATGTCGCAGACGCAGGCTTCACCACCCTCGTGACTTGCCACCAAGCTGAGCAAGCGGAGACGAACCGGATCGCCGAGGGCCTTGAACATCCGAGACAAGTCGCCGGCCCAATCCTCGGTCAACGGTTCACGAACGAGCGGGGTGCAGCAAGCCTCGGAGTCCGGCAGCTCTTGATTCGACATTCTTCGATATTGACAGATATCGAATCAACGCGCAATCGGGCATCCGGTCAGCCGGATCCCGGACTCATCCCTCGGCGATCGCCGTTCGACGCTCGAGCAGAACAGTGTCGCGCCACACGCCGTCGAGTTCGGCGATCTTCTCGCGAAGGCCGACCGTTCGAAACCCGGCCGAATGATGCAGCGAGATGGAGGCACGGTTCTCCGGGAACATCGACGTCTGCAGAGTCCAGAGTCCGTCGGCGTCGGCGGCCATGACTTGCTTGCGCAACAACGCCTTTCCGACGCCACGACCACGCATGCCGTCCGCAACGTACACGGAGTTCTCGGCAACCCCGCGGTAGCAGTCACGCTCGGAAACCGGACTCAACGCAGCCCATCCGACAACAACACCCCCGACAGTCGCCACCCATCGATGCTGCGGCAGCCACCGTTCGTGGAGATGCTCACGCGAGGGGACCTCAGCGGCAAAGGTGGCATTTCGGGTGTCGATACCCTCGCCGTAAATACGGCGAACCGCATCCCAGTCGTCGTCGATCATGGCCCGGACAGAGACATCGTCGGGCAGATCACTCGGGCAGCACGGACGCGGAGCAAGGACTCCCATCACCACATCCGCCGCCTGCGGCAAGGCAACGCAACACGTCGGACTCATCGCGACGACCGTGCTCGTCCCTTCCTTACGCATGGTCACAAAACCCACATCGGCGAGCTTGCGCAGGTGGTGCGACACCGTCGGTTGCCCGATCCCCAACGCCTCGGCGAGCGCTCCGACGGTAATACCACCGACCGCGCTCGCTACCCGGTGAAGCAATCGGACGCGCATCGGCTCGGCAAGGCAGGCGAACCACTGCGCGTAGGTATCGGCATCGCCCTGCGCGAGGACGGAAGAACGGATCTGATCCGGGTCCGAATCGCCGACTCGCACCGTCGGAGTCTGCAGCGAAGTCATCTCTCCATTATATCGACAGCTGTCGATGGTTGCCTACATTGATGATCGTCGATACAGTTCCCCGTAGATCGATAATCGTCGATGAAAGGCACGAAAATGAACCCCCTACCCGTTGTCGTGATCGGGGCCGGCCCGATCGGCCTGGCAGCCGCAGCAGAACTGCGCGAGCGCGGACTCACACCCCTTGTATTCGAGCGCGGAACCACAGCCGGTGCTGCGATCTCCGAGTGGAATCACGTTCGACTGTTCTCCCGGTGGTCCGAACTCGTCTCCCCCGCCGCGCGGCGACTCCTCGACCAGAATGGATGGAGCTCACCCGACGGGCAGACCTATCCGACCGGCCGGCAATGGCGCGAGCTCTACCTCGAACCACTCGCCTCGGCCCTCGCCGACCTGGTCCAGTTCGACACCGAGGTGATCGGCGTCGCTCGACGCGGACGTGACCTGGTCGTCGACGCCGGACGCGACAGCGAACCCCTCTCGATTCACCTGCGGCGCCGGGACGGAACCGAGGATCGGATGTTCGCCCAGGCCATTGTGGATGCGTCCGGCACCTGGGGCACCCCGAACCCGCTCGGTGGTGAAGGTCTTCCTGCACTCGGCGAAGGCGCTGTGGGTACTGCGATCCGGTACCGGGTTCCTGATCTCGACGATCCGGCAGTGCGGGCACAGTTCGCCGGAACGCACACCGTCATCGCAGGTAGTGGCCACTCCGCGCTGACGGCGATCGTTGCGCTGTCAGGGTTGGCGGAGCAGGCTCCGAGCACCCGCATCACCTGGGCGGTCCGCCGAGGAAACATCGGCTCTGCATTCGGAGGCGGCGACGCTGACGAACTGCCCGCGCGCGGCGCCCTGGGCTTGCGTGCAAAGAAGGCCGTCGAGGATGGCCTGTTGAGAGTCGTCACCGGCTTCCGCACCGCAGAGGTGACAACTACCCCTTCGGGACAACTCATACTCGCCTCCGATGCGGGTGATCGCATCGAGAACGTGGACAACGTCATAACGCTGACCGGCTTCCGCCCCGATCTGTCCTGGCTCTCGGAAATTCGACTCGGCCTCGACCCGGTCTTACAAGCACCGGTCGAGCTTGCTCCGCTGATCGACCCGAACGTCCACTCGTGCGGCACCGTTTACCCGCATGGCGCGAAGGAGCTTCGCCATCCGGAGCCGGGGGTGTACTTGGCTGGAATGAAAAGCTACGGCCGAGCACCCACCTTCCTGGCGATGACCGGCTACGAGCAGGTTCGCAGCATCGCAGCCGAGCTCGCCGGCGATCACGAAGCAGCGGCCCGCGTCGAGTTGATCCTTCCGGAGACCGGAGTCTGCGGCGGCGCAGGCATTTTCGACGAACCTGACACAGCAGAAACCGACACAGGGAAAGCCGAGGGCGGAT
Organism: Rhodococcus sp. MPR-R1B; assembly: GCF_058793255.1. Lineage (NCBI taxonomy): Bacteria > Bacillati > Actinomycetota > Actinomycetes > Mycobacteriales > Nocardiaceae > Rhodococcus > Rhodococcus sp. MPR-R1B. Next base: position 110,708 of record NZ_JBXAFO010000009.1, on the reverse strand, counting down.
GCTGCAGCGCCCCCGCTCCGAAACTGATCACGCTGTCTGCACCGTCCGGCAACACCTGCGGATAGAAACAGTCCTTGACGACGGAACCAGCCCGCCGGGCTGCCACATCCGGCCGAACAAGGCATGCTGATCGTGTGCATACATTCGAGGTCTGGGCGCCCACACCGGAATCGGTCCGGGTCGAAGTCGACGGCATCACGCACGAGATGGACCGGACCGACGACGGGTGGTGGCGCGCCGAGGTCGACTGCGACAACCGCGCTCGCTACGGCTTTGTCGTCGACGGTGAAACACTCCCGGATCCGCGTTCACCACGCCAGCCCGAAGGCGTGCATCTCCGCTCCCAACTGCACCAACTCGACGAGGCGTCCTGGACCGACTCTCAGTGGACCGGACGACAACTCCCAGGATCATCGGTCTACGAACTGCACATCGGAACGTTCACCCCCGAAGGAACATTCGACGCCGCGATCGAACGTCTCGATCACCTGGTAGACCTCGGCGTCGGCTTCGTGGAAATCATGCCGGTCAACGGCTTCAACGGAACTCACAACTGGGGCTACGACGGTGTGCTCTGGTACACGGTCCACGAGATCTACGGTGGCCCGGACGGATTGCAACGCTTGGTGAATGCGGCCCACGAACGCGGACTCGGCGTGATTCTTGACGTGGTCTACAACCACCTGGGCCCGTCGGGCAACTACCTCGAAAAGTTCGGCCCCTACATTGCCGATGGAGCGAACACCTGGGGCCGAACGATCAACATCGGCGGTCAGCAGTCGGGCGAGGTTCGCGAGTACATCATCGGGAATGCCCTGCGATGGATGCGCGATTTCCACATCGACGGTCTACGCCTCGACGCCGTCCACGCGTTGGTCGATCACACCGCAACGCACATCCTCGAGGAACTCGCCGTCCGAACGGAAACACTGTCGGCTCATCTGGGTCGACCGCTCACGCTGATCGCCGAAAGCGATCTCAACGACGCCACTCTGATCACGCCACGAGCGGCCGGCGGGTTCGGCTTGGACGCGCAGTGGGACGACGACATCCACCACACCATTCACACGGCCGTGTCCGGCGAACGCCAGGGTTATTACGCCGACTTCGGATCCTTGGAATCCCTTGCAAATACATTGCGGCGCGGTTTCTTCCACGCCGGAACGTATTCCTCGTTCCGTGGACGGGTTCACGGCCGGCCGATCGACATCACGCATCAGCCCGCCAGCGCCCTGCTCGCATACACGTGCACCCACGATCAGATCGGCAACCGCGCGATCGGGGACCGCCCGAGCGCCTATCTGACGCCAGGACAATTGGCGATCAAGGCGGCGCTGGTCCTGCTCTCGCCGTACACGCCGATGCTGTTCATGGGCGAGGAATGGGGAGCGACGACGCCGTTCCAGTTCTTCACCTCGCATCCGGAACCGGAACTCGGCGAGGCCACTGCCAAAGGCCGCAAAGCGGAGTTCGCGGCGCACGGCTGGAACAGTGACGACATTCCGGATCCGCAAGACCCACAGACATTTCTGCGATCGAAACTGGACTGGGACGAGCGAGACGACGAGACACGCGCTCGCGTCCTGGCCTGCTATCGCGATCTACTTGCCCTGCGCAGGAAGCGAATCGAGATCACCGACCCTTGGCTGGGGCACCTGCACGTCGACTACGACGAGGACGACCAGTGGATCACCCTGCGCCGCGGCGCATTACAGATCGTGTGCAATCTGGGAACGGACGCGGCCTCGGTCCCGGCCGGCGGAACCCCCATCCTCTGGTGGGATCCGCCGACACAGGACGAGACCGCGTCCGCAACAGTGGTGCCGGGGCACTCGTTCGTCGTACTCGAAAGCTGACTAACTCTCGAGATTCCGGTATTAACGCTTCGCGTTCTCTGGTGTACTCCGCAGCATCCGCAACACCAATGCGGCACTGACGAACAGAACCAAAGCTGTTGCACCGGCAGCAACGTGCATACCGTCGACAAACGCCGACTTCGCGGAATCGGCAAGCACCGAACCGAGTTCACCAGGTAGGTACGTTGCTTCCTGCAGGGCACCGCCGAGTGTGCCCTGTGCAGCGTGCGCCTGATCTGCTTCGAGCATCGAGGTGTCGATTCCCTTGCGGAAGATCGCCATCACCACGCTGCCCAGGATCGCCACGCCGAGCGCGATGCCGAGTTCGTACGCGGTCTCCGACACAGCGGACGCAGCGCCGGCGCGTTCGGGTTCCACCGAGCTGACCACGAGATCCGATGTCAACGTCAACGCGACACCGACACCAGCACCGGCCAGACCGAAGCCGATCACGAACATCAACGGGCCGCTGTCGACGCCGAGCGCGAGCAGCATCGCAGCACCGATACCGGCAACCGCGAGGCCCGCGCTGAGCACGTGAGACACCGACCACCGGCGAATCAACCAGGCCGCCGCAACCGCGGTGAATGCGCTGAGCAACATACCCGGGAGCATCAGCAGGCCGGCGTCGAGCGCCGAGTTACCCAGCACCAACTGCAGGTACTGCGAGCCGAAGAACAGGACACCTGCCAGCGCGAAGATCGAGAGCAGGTTGGTGATGACGGCGGTGGAGAACGACGCGTTGGCAAACAGCTTCAGATCCAACATCGGATCCTTCAGCATCCGCTGACGACGCACGAACACGTAACCCGCCGCGAGACCAACGAGGCCGATCACCAGCAACGTGATGCTGACGCCGTGCACCACGGATTCCTTGACCGCGTACACCAGCGGCAACATGGTCGCCATCGACAGACCAGCGCTGATGAGGTCGAATCGACCCGGATTGGGGTCCTTCGACTCCGGGATCAGGATCGGGCCGAGTACAACCAGCGCGATCATGACCGGAATGTTGATCAAGAAGACCGAACCCCACCAGAAGTGCTCGAGCAACCAACCACCGACCAACGGGCCGGCCGCGGTACCGCCACCTGCCATCGCGCCCCAGACGCCGATCGCCTCGGTGCGCTGACGCGGGTTGACGAAGATCGTGCGGATCAGACCGAGGGTGGCAGGCATCAGCGTTGCACCGGAAATACCCTGCAGCACGCGGGCGGCAATGAGCATCTCGGGACTGACAGCGAGAGCAGCGATGATCGAGGCGAGACCGAAGCCGACTGCGCCGATCAGGAGCAGTTTTCGCCTACCGATCCGGTCGCCGAGCGTACCCATGGTGATGAGCAGACCGGCGAGCACGAACGAATAGACGTCGATGATCCACAGCAACTGCGTGCTGCTCGGCTCGAGGTCGGCGCTGATGAACGGAAGCGCAAGATCGAGCACCGTGCCGTCGACTGCGATGAGCAACACAGCAAAGGCAAGGACTATCAAGCCCGCCCAGTCACGCTTTGTCGCCCGAACCTCGTCGGGATTGATTGCAGACGTCTGATCTGCCGACACTGACATTGCTCCCCTGCGACTTTCTCTGAGTTCTTTCGAAAAGATTTCACTGAACCGTCCAGCCGGTACAGTAGGTCTACGGTAACAGTGAACCGTCCGAGCGGTAAAGTTATTTCCGGGTAGGGTCACATCACATGGCTGCCGACACTCGCGATCGAATTCTCGACGCACTGGAGAAGCTGCTGCTGGTCAGCGGCGTTGCCCAAGTCACGCTCGAAGGCGTTGCCGCCGAAGCCGGGGTTTCCAAGGGCGGACTTCTCTATCACTTCCCCAGCAAGGAAGCCCTCCTCGCGGCGATGGTCCGCAGACTCGGGGAACGCTCGGATCAGCAACTCGACGACGCCGTAGCCGGCGGTACGACGGTCACCGAGTTCTATCTGCAGATCCCCGATGCGAACGAAAGCGAAGAACTCTCACTCTTCCGGTCGATCATCGCGGCACTAAGAACAGTCGACGGACAACACGACGAAATCCAGAAAGCCGTCACACATGTGATGCGGAGCTGGGACAAGGGCCTTCAGACCGAGATCGCCGACCCTGTGCAGGCCGAGATCATCCGGCTCGTCGGCGACGGCCTGTATCTGGCGGCCATGCTCGGGCTCCCCCAGCCGGATCCCGAACTGCATCGACAGGTGGTCGAGCGACTGCGGCCCTGACCGGGGGCGTCCCTTACGTCAGATAGCGGTACGCCGGGCTTCCCGGCTCGAGCCTCTCGGACTGCATCGGCGCGCGCTCCATCCGCTCGAGTAACGCCGCCAAACCGTCGGCGGAACCGAGTTCGATACCCACCAACGCGGCACCCGTCTCGCGATTGTTTCGCTTGACATACTCGAACAGCGCGATGTCGTCGTCCGGCCCCAGCACGTCCGAAAGGAAGCGACGCAACGCTCCCGGTTCCTGCGGAAAGTCCACCAGGAAGTAGTGCTTGAGCCCGAGGTGAACGAGCGAACGCTCGAGAATTTCGCCGTAACGGGAGACGTCGTTGTTGCCACCGGAGATCAGGCACACGACGGTCGAACCCGGCTCGAACGTCAAATTCTGAAGTGCCGCAACGGAAAGCGCACCCGCAGGTTCGGCGATGATGCCCTCGCTCTGATACAGCTCGAGCATCGCCGTGCAGATAGCGCCCTCGTCGATCTGATTGACGACAAACGATCCCGAACCGGACCGCGTCTGAAGTTGACGAGCAACGAGCGGCAACGACGCGTGCGACACGACGGCGGCACCCAGACGTGAAACGACCTCGTAGGGAACATCGCCGATCCTCTTGACCGCTGCTCCGTCGACAAATGGATCGACGTCGGGAAGAGTCACCGGGCCCCCGGCAACAAGAGCGGCCGTCATGGACGCCGCGCCGGACGGCTCGATCCCGACGATCGACGTCTTCGGCGACCGCTCGTGCAGGTAGGTGGCGATGCCCGCAATGCAACCGCCACCGCCGACCGGCACGACGATCGTGTCGAGAGGGGCGTCCAATTGCGTCAGAATCTCCGCTGCAATGGTTCCTTGCCCCGCAGCGGTGCGCACGTCGTCGAACGGCGGAACCATGGTTGCGCCAGTTTCGGCTACGTCCTCCGCGGCCGCAGCAGCGGCGGCGTCATAGGTCTCACCGATCATGAACAGTTCGACAAACGCTCCGCCGTGGGCGCGGATGCGATCACGCTTCTGCTTGGGGGTATTGGCCGGAACGTAGATCCGACCCTTGATCTGCATCGTTCGGCACGCGAAAGCAACACCCTGCGCATGGTTACCGGCACTGGCAGTCACTACGCCGGCACCGCGTTCGGCCTCGTTGAGCTGAGCGATCAGGTTGTACGCGCCACGAATCTTGTACGAACGAACGCCCTGGAGGTCCTCACGCTTGAGATACACGTGTGCCCCGGTCAACGCCGAAAGACGATCGCTGTACTGCAGGGGTGTCGCCGCAATGACGTGCTGAATTCGCTCGATGGCCGCGTCGATCTCCTGCGCGTCGAGCGCGGGGACGGTGGACTTCGTTACTACGACATCGGGCGAGTTAGACACCCCGCCATTTTCGCACGTCGGAGATCAACCTTCCCACCACCCCGCCCCGCATGGTCTGCGAGGCAGGGTGGCGGTAGGTCAGCCGCGCGGATCCAACTGTGAAGGACGTGGCACGTTCCGCAGATTCGACTTGGCCATCTGTACTGCCTCGCCGACGCCGCCGTTCATCACCATCTTCGACATCGCCAAAGCGAAGCCCTTCATCTGACCACCGGTGATGGTGGGCGGCAACGACAATGCCAACGGATCGGTCACCAGATCCACCAAGGCTGGACCGTCGTGATCGAGCGCGGCGCGTAGGCCCGCTTCGATGTCCGCGGGATTCTCGATTCGGCGCGAAAAGATACCGAGCGCAGCAGCAACCGCCGCGTAGTCGACCGCGGGCACGTCGACCCCGAAATCCGGAAGGCCGTCGACCAGCATCTCGAGCTTGACCATTCCGAGCGTCGAGTTGTTGAACACCACGATCTTGACCGGCAACTTGTACATCGCGACGGTGACCAACTCACCGAGCAGCATCGACAATCCACCGTCGCCCGACACCGAGATGACCTGACGCCCCGGACTCGACCATGCAGCACCCATCGCGTGTGGGAGCGCATTGGACATGGATCCGTGCAGCGCCGAGGAGATGAAGCGTCTCGATCCGTTCGGATTGAGATAGCGCGCCGTCCACACGTTGCACATCCCGGTGTCGGCGGTGAAGATTGCGTCGTCGGCTGCCAGATCGTCCAAGATCGAGGCCGCATACTCGGGGTGAATCGGCGTGCGCTGCTTGACCGGATCCGTGTATGCACCAACCACTTTGGTCATCAAAGTGTTGTGCTTGGCGAGCGTGTCCTCCAGGAACCCGCGGTCGGTCTTGCGATCGAGCTGCGGAATCAGTGCATTCAAGGTGCTCGCGACGTCGCCGTGCACAGCCAGGTCCAGGCTGGTTCGACGCCCCAACCGCTCGGCCGCGATGTCGATCTGAGCGGTACGAACGTCGTCGGGCAAGAACTGATCGTAGGGAAAGTCCGTACCGATCAGGAGCAGGAGATCGGCGCCGTGGATACCGTCGTGCGCCGCACCGTAACCGAGCAATCCGGTCATCCCGACGTCGTATGGATTGTCGTACTGGATCCATTCCTTGCCACGCAGTGAATGCCCGATGGGAGCGCCGACGGTTTCGGCCAACGCCAGAACCTCCGCGCGCGCATCTCGCACGCCCGCGCCGGCGAAGATCGCAACCTTACGCGAGCCGTTGATCACATCTGCCAACGCCTTGACGTCACCGGCATCCGGAACGACTGTCGGCCTTCGGGTTTCGACGAGCGTCGGCGGGGTGCCTTCTGCCGGACAATCGGCGATGTCCCCGGGAAGCACGATCACCGAGACGCCGTTTCGAGCCACCGAATGCTGAATCGCCGACTGCACCACGCGAGGTGATTGGACTGCCGTGCTGACGAGTTCGGTGTAACTCGAACATTCGATGAAGATCCGCTCGGGATGCGTTTCCTGAAAGTAGCCCATTCCGATCTGGGCGCTGGGGATGTGCGAGGCGATCGCGAGGACCGGCGCGCCCGAACGATGAGCGTCGTACAGGCCGTTGATCAGGTGAAGGTTTCCGGGACCGCAGGATCCGGCACACACTGCGAGTTTTCCGGTGATCTGGGCATCCGCTGCGGCCGCAAAGGCGGCTGCTTCCTCATGCCGGACGTGTATCCAATCGATTCCGCCCTTCTCGGAACCACCGGTGCGACGAACCGCATCGACGATGGGATTGAGACTGTCACCGACAATGCCGTAGATCCGACTGACACCCGCGTCAACGAGCTGCTGAACCAATTGATCTGCAACGGTTTTCGGACTCATCAGACCTCCATGACACACTCACGGGAGTCGGGATCGCCGACCCCCGGGAGTGACGATTTACTTGTGATTGATGCAGCGCTTCTTGTGGAATGCGGGGTTACTTGGGTTCGAGCACGAACACCGGAATCTCACGATCGGTCTTCGTCTGATAATCGGCGTAGTCGGGGTACGCAGCGACAGCGCGCTCCCACCAGACCGCCTTCTCGTCGCCGGTGACTTCCCGAGCAACCAGGTCGAAGACCTGCGTCGCGTCACGCAGCGTGACGTGCGGGTCGGCTTTGACGTTGTAGTACCAGACCGGATTCTTCGGGGCGCCACCGAGCGAAGCCACAACGGCATACGAGCCGTCGTGCTCGACGCGCATCAGCGGCGTCTTCCTGACCTTGCCGGACTTTGCCCCGACGGTCGTGAGAACGACGACGGGCATGCCGTTCATGTCGTTTCCCTCGGTGCCACCCGAGTTCTCGATGCGTGCGACCTGATCGGCGGCCCACGACGCTGGACTGGGTTCGTACTCACCTGTGATTGGCATGTGTACCAGTGAACACCCACTCGAGCACCTTGGCCACCGAACCACACCGACCAGGTCCGTCGTCGGCACACTCCCCTGGTTGATCGATTAAGTGAGCTGCCGATCAATAAAGTTCGCTTGCCCGAACTCTCATCTCTGGTTACTCTGAAACCACAGCTTCGAACAGCCGTATCGCTAACCAGGCCGCAGCGAGAACAGACTGCACCGAGAAAGGGACGAGATGACTACCGCAGATATCTCCACTCGCGAATCACGCCCCTCGTCCGACCATTTCGTCGATCTGGCCGGGACTCGGTGGCCGCTGTACAAGATCGAAGCTCTCGCGGTCGGTTTTGTGCTGTTCGTGGTCGCCGGAGCTGTCACCCAGTCGATGCAGGTAGCCGTACTGACTGCCGCAACAGCAGCCGTGGTCACCTGGTGGGCGCGTCGCGTGTACTACTCACGCACCACCTGATCACCCCACTCCCCGATCTCCCGCGAACCACGAAGGGACCTTGCTGCTGATGCAGCAAGGTCCCTTCGTTCGGTTCAGATCCGCTCGATCGGCGGTCAGACCGTCAGACAGCTCGGCCCGAGTAATGCCTTCAGGTCGCCCATCAAAGCCGAGGATGGTTCGACCCGAAGGACGTCGTCGACCTTCCACAAGCTGATCTCGGTTCCACCGATCAGCCGAACGTGAACGTCGGATGTTCCGGGGTGCCTCGTCAGCACCTGCTTGAGAGCACTGAGCTTGTCCTTGGTGCATTGCCGAAGCGGCAGCGAGACCGACAGGGGGCGCGCGACCCCGATCGCCGAAATATCAGGCACCGCAAGGTCGTTGCCGATCAGCGACATCCGATCGTCTCGGATCGAAACGCGAGCCTTGACCAACACGATGGCATCCTCGGCGATGTCCATCCCGTACACGGCGTAGGCCTGCGGGAAGAACAGCACCTCGATTCCACCCACGAGGTCTTCGAGCTGCACGATGCACCAGGTCAGACCGTTCTTGTTGACCCGACGGTCCACCGAGGCAATGATTCCGCCGAGAGTTACCTGGGCACCGTCCTGAACGCCGCCTTCGAGTATCGCAGCGATGGACGTGTCGGACTGCTGGCGAAGAATGTGCTCGACTCCGTTGAGCGGATGGCCGGAGACATACAGCCCCAACATTTCTCGTTCGAGTGCCAGGCGATGCTTGGAGTCCCACTCTTCGTCAGGAATCTTGACGTCGAACACCGAGGTGATCGACTCGTCCGCCTCGGCACCGCCGAAGAGGTCGAACTGTCCGATCGCCTCTGCCTTCTTGGTGCTCATCACGGAATCGATGGCGTCGGCATGAACCAACATCAGGCCCTTGCGCGGGTGACCCAACGAGTCGAAGGCACCGGCCTTGATGAGAGATTCGGTGACCTTCTTGTTGCATGCCATCGCGTCGATCTTGCCGAGATAGTCGGAGAAATCGGTGAACTTCGATTTCTCGGTGCGCGCCTTGATGATCGAGGCAACGACGTTGGCGCCGACGTTGCGCACCGACCCCATACCGAAACGGATGTCGTCGCCGACCGTCGCGAAGTCGACGCGTGACTCGTTGACGTCCGGTGGGAGAACTGTGATGCCCAACTTGCGGCAGTCTGCGAGGTAGATCGCGGACTTGTCCTTGTCGTCACCGACGGAGGTCAGCAGACCTGCCATGTACTCGGCCGGGTAGTTCGCCTTGAGGTACGCAGTCCAGTACGACACGAGTCCGTAGCCGGCGGAGTGCGACTTGTTGAACGCGTACCCGGCGAAGGGAAGGACCGTGTCCCACAGCGCCTTGATGGCGGCTTCGCTGAAGTTGTTGTCCAACATGCCCTGCCGGAAGCCGGCGTAGGCCTTTTCCAGCTCGGACAGCTTCTTCTTACCCATGGCGCGACGCAGCAAGTCGGCCTGACCCAGGGTGTAACCGGCCACCTTCTGCGCCAGTTGCATGATCTGCTCCTGGTAGATGATCAGGCCGTACGTCTCCGAGAGGATCTCCGCGAGCGGCTCCTCCAGCTCGGGGTGAATCGGCTTGACGTCTTCCAAGGCGTTCTTGCGCTTGGCGTACGAGATGTGGGCGTCCACACCCATCGGTCCCGGTCGATACAGCGCCAATGCGGCGACGATGTCGCCGAATCCGGTGGGCTGCATCAGTTTCAGCAACTCGCGCATACCGCCGCCGTCGAGCTGGAACACACCGAGAGTGTCGCCGCGGGCGAGCAGTTCGTATGTTGCCGCATCGTCCATCGGCAACGTGTCGAGGTCCAGGTCGATGCCGCGGTTGGCTTTGATGTTCTCGAGCGTATCGCCGATAACCGTGAGGTTTCGCAGACCGAGGAAGTCCATCTTGAGCAGGCCGATAGCTTCACACGATGGGTAGTCCCAACCGGTGATGATGGCGCCGTCCTGGGCGCGCTTCCAGACCGGGATTGCGTCGGTGAGCGGTTCGGACGACATGATGACCGCGCAGGCGTGCACACCGGCGTTACGGATCAGCCCTTCCAGACCCACCGCGGTCTTGTAGATCTTCGCGACGTCCGGGCTGGAGTCGATGAGCGCTCGAACCTCGACTGCCTCCTTGTACCGCTCGTGCTTCGGGTCGGTGATACCGGAAACCGAGATGTCCTTGGCCATGATGGGCGGCGGGAGCGCCTTGGTGATCTGATCGGCGATGGCAAAGCCCGGCTTGCCGAACTGGACGCGAGCCGAGTCCTTGATGGCAGCCTTGGTCTTGATGGTGCCGAAGGTGATGACCTGGGCGACCTTGTCGTTGCCCCACTTGTCCGTCGCGTAGCGAACCATCTCGCCGCGACGGCGATCATCGAAGTCGATATCGATATCTGGCATGGACACACGCTCGGGGTTGAGGAATCGCTCGAACAGCAACCCGTACGGGATGGGGTCGATGTTGGTGATACCCATCGCGTAGGCCACCAACGAACCGGCAGCCGATCCACGGCCGGGCCCGACGCGGATTCCGACGTCCTTGGCGTGGTTGATCAGGTCGCCGACCACCAGGAAGTAGGCCGGGAAGCCCATTTCGTTGATGACGCCGATCTCGTAGTCGGCGCGGGCGAGGTACTCCTGCGGAGGTCCGCTCGGGAAGCGGCGATCGAGTCCGCGCATCACCTCGGCGCGCAGGAAGGTCTGCTGCGTGTGACCCTCCGGGACCGGGAAGATCGGCATGCGGTCGTGGAACGCCCACACGTCCTCGTACGACTGCACACGCTCGCCGATGGCAACGGTGTTGTCGCACGCCCCCGGTACTTCGTTGTCCCAGATGGCGCGCATCTCGGCAGCGGACTTGAGGTAGTAGCCGTCGCCGTCGAACTTGAAGCGCGTGGGGTCGGACAGCGTCTTGCCGGTCTGGATACAGAGCAGCGCCTCGTGGTTCTCGGCGGCGTCCTTGGTGACGTAATGGCAGTCGTTGGTGGCAAGTGGCGGGATACCGAGTTGCTTGCCGATGTCGAGCAGACCCTCGCGCACCCGGCGCTCGATCGAGAGACCGTGATCCATCAGTTCGAGGAAGAAGTTGTCCGGTCCCCAGATCTCCTGCCACTTCGCGGCAGCTTCGAGAGCCTCGCGATCGTGACCGAGACGAAGACGCGTCTGAATCTCACCCGAAGGGCAACCGGTGGTGGCGATAATGCCCTCGGCGTGCGCCGCGATGAGTTCCTCGTCCATGCGAGGCCACTTGCCGAGCTGTCCCTCGATTGACGCGAGAGAAGACAGCTTGAAGAGGTTTCGGAGCCCCGTGGCGTTCTCGGCCACCATCGTCATGTGCGTGTACGCACCGCTACCGGAGACGTCGTCGGACTTCTGGCTGCGATCTCCCCAGAGAACTCGTTTGGTGTTGAAGCGAGACTCGGGTGCGATGTACGCCTCGATGCCGATGATCGGCTTGATGCCGGCACTCTTGGCCTCGTTGTAGAACTGGCTGGCGCCGTACATGTTTCCGTGGTCGGTCATGCCGACAGCGGTCATTTCGAGACGAGCGGCCTCCTCGAACATGGCGCCGACCTTGGCCGCACCGTCGAGCATCGAGTACTCGGTGTGATTGTGAAGATGTACGAACGAGTCAGCCACGTGCGCCTCTCTGAAGGTCTGGGAGCGAGATCGAGTGTATGCCGCGTTGCCGACACGTTCGGCGACCGCCATCGAGGAGTCGCAGTGTGCCGCCTCCGATCACGTGACCGGAACCTCAGGTTCGGCGCTCGACCTCATCGAACGCCGCGAACGTCGACTGGCGACGAAGGTATCTGTCGTGAAGATCACCAGCGCAGCCCAGATCAGAACGAAGCCGATCCAGCGTGAGGCCGGCATGTCCTCGTGCATGACGGCCACACCCCACGCCATCTGCAGCGCCGGGGTGAGGTACTGCAGCATGCCCATCGTCGCCAAGGGAACTCGCTGAGCGGCGACGCCGAACAGGAGCAGGGGCAGTGCAGTGACCGGGCCGGCGGCAAGCAGCAACAGGCTGTGTCCGGCGCCGCTGCTGATGAAGGCACCGGCCCCGGTCAGGCCGAGAAACACGAGGTAGCCGACCGCGAAGGGTGCGGCGACGACTCCCTCGGCAGTCAAACTGGTTCGGGGATCGAGCGGAACCACCTTCTTGACCAGCCCGTAGGTGGCAAACGAACCGGCGAGCACCAATGCGACGATCGGCGGTTTACCGAAGTCGACCGTGATCACGACAACTGCCGTTGCAGCGAGAACAAGGGCAGCGATCTGAGCGCGGCGCAATCGTTCGCGGAAGATCACGACGCCGAGCAGAACAGTGACCAGCGGGTTGATGAAGTACCCGAGGGCCGCCTCCACGACGCGGCCTGACACCACGGCATAGATGTACGTTCCCCAGTTCACCGCGATCGCCGCTGATGCCGCGGTCACCAGCAGCCAGGTGCGTGCGCTGATTCCGCGAAGCGATCCGAGGCGGCCGGCAAAGGCCAACACGATCAGCATTAACAGAAGGGTCCACACCACCCGGTGCGCAAGGATCTCGACCGGATCGGCGAAGTCGAGTAGCCCAAAGAATGCCGGGAACGTTCCCCACAACAGGAAAGCCGCCACACCGTAGAAGATCCCCGAGGACGAACCGGACCTAGCGCGTTCGTCCTTGTTCACAGAACCGGAGTTCACGGAACCGGAGTTCACGGGACCGGGCCGTCGTCGGGGCCGGGAGCAACGACGTCCACGTACTCCGGCAGCAATGGACGGACGGCCGCCAACCACGGCGAGGCGTCGGACGGCAATGCTTCCACTGCACGGACGTTCGAGTCATGTTCGATCGCTTCGAGTCCTTCGGGAGTAGCTCGCACCAGCACGCCCACCGCGCAGGCGCACCCGGCGGACAATTGCTTCGCCGACGCGAGCGCCACCTGTTGCTGACGATCGGTGTCGCCGCCGAGCGAGATCAGTCGCGTGGCTGCAACACCGGGCGATCTGCGCACTGCTTCGTCGTTGTCGGGAACGGGCACGGACATGAGCGGCGTCTGGACGCGCTCGATCGGAACTCGGAACATGACCCTGGACACGCGAACGCCCGAGACCTCAGCGCCCGGCACCTGAACACTGCTGGTCGACGTGATGACCTCGTCGACGGTGAGTGCCTTCGTGAACGAGACCAACGCCCACACCGGCCCGTCGACCGACGCGACAGAATCTCGCGCTCGCTCGAGGTAGCCCGGCACAGCTTCCCCACTGTCCGGACCGAGAGTGTCCGTCGTGATCGGCGGGGTCGGCACGGGATTCGCGAACCCCACGCCCACCACCGCCGCCACGCCGACCACCACCGCGACGACGGCCAGCGCGGGGGTAAGCCCGCGCGGTGTCATGAGGACCGGAGAACTTCGAGTGCGTGTTCGAGATCCTTCGGGTACTTGCTCTTGATCTCGACCCAGCGACCGTCCGCCGGGTGGGCGAAGCCGAGCGAGACTGCGTGCAGCCACTGGCGTTCGAGACCGAGCCTCTCGGCAAGTCGGGGGTCCGCGCCGTAGGTCAGGTCGCCGCAGCACGGATGGCGCAACGCCGAGAAGTGGACACGGATCTGGTGTGTGCGACCGGTTTCGAGGTGCACGTCCAGCAGACTCGCTGCCTGGAACGCCTCGATGGTGTCGTAGTGCGTGACGCTGGGCTTGCCGTCGGCCGTGACCGTGAATCGCCAGTCGTTCCCGTGGTGGCGTCCGATGGGGGCGTCGATGGTTCCGCTGCTCGGGTCGGGGTGTCCCTGCACGAGAGCGTGGTAGCGCTTGTCGATGGTCCGCTGCTTGAAAGCGCGCTTGAGCAAGGTGTATGCGCGCTCGGAGGTGGCAACCACCATGACACCCGACGTTCCGACGTCCAGACGGTGGACGATGCCCTGACGCTCGTGGGCACCGGACGTCGAGATACGGAAACCGGCCGCGGCAAGTCCGCCGATGACGGTCGGTCCCGTCCACCCGACGCTGGCGTGCGCGGCAACTCCGACGGGCTTGTCGACTGCCACGACGTCGTCGTCGGCGTAGAGGATCTCCATCCCCTCGACCGGTGTCGCCTCGATGGTCAGGGGCCGCGGCGGTTCGGGCAGGACAACCTCGAGCCACGACCCTGCGGTCAGACGATCGGACTTGCCGACCGCCACACCGTCGACGAGTACCGAGCCTTCTTCCGCGAGTGTCGCGACCACGGTGCGCGAGAGTCCGAGGAGGCGCGCCAGGCCGGCATCAACCCGCATGGCGTCGAGGCCGTCGGGCACGGGCATCGAACGGGATTCCCTCACTTGGTTTCTCCCTCGGCTGCGGCCTTCGATTCGATGAGCTTCTTGTCGTCCGCCTTGTGATCACGCAGGCGTTCACCGTTGGGTTCGAAGCCGAAAAGAGTCAGTACGACGAGCAGGATCGCGCCACAGACGATCGCGGAATCCGCGATGTTGAACACGGGCCACCAACCGACGGAGACGAAGTCCACCACATGTCCGCGCATGATTCCGGGAGAGCGGAAGAATCGGTCGACGAGGTTACCCAGCGCGCCGCCGAGAACGAGGCCGAGACCGAGCGCCCACCACGGTGATCGGAGCGTGCGACCGATCTTGATCACACCGATGACGACACCGATGGCGACGAGGGTGAGGATCCACGTCATCGACGTTGCCATCGAGAACGCTGCACCGGGATTGCGCACCATCGTGAATGTGACCACGTCACCGATGATTTCGATCGGCTGCCCCGGCTTGACCGCGGCGACTGCCCACACCTTCGTGAGAATGTCCGAGAGCAGGATGACAGCGGCGATGGCAATGAGCATGGTCAGCCGGCGGGGCTTTGCGACCGGCGCAACCGCCAGGTCACCGTCTTCCGATTTCACGGCTTCCGGTTTCACGGTTTCGGGCTCGTCGGCCTTCGAGATTTCGGTAATCGGCTGATCCTCCGCGTTGACATCTCGGTCTGGGTGGTCTGTACTCACGCAACCATCATCCCTCATGTTCACCGCACCGGGTCACGCACTCTGCAACTGCGGCTAGCCTGGAGCGCGTGCCACTGCTGTCCACGACCGGCCGACGAGTTCCGTTCGCCCTCGCTGCCCTCGCTCTCACCACCGTTCTCACCGCTTGCGGCGACTCGGATCAACCTCCCACCGCACCTACCTCGTCGCCGAGCGAAGTCACTGTTCCGGTGACCGCCGCCACCGTCGAGGTACTCGATGGGGGAAGCGAACCGCGCGAGGTACTGCGCATGAACTTGCCTGTCGGCACCACGCAGACGGCGACGCTCGTCACCCAGGCGGTCGTGAGTCAGCAGATCGATCAACAGCCGGCACAAGATTTCTCTTCGCCGGAGATCACGATCCCGCTCTCGGCAAACGTGACCGCTGACGATCCCACCGCTGTCGTGGACCTGACGCTGTCGTCGATGACCTCGCCGGATGCAACGCTGCAGGCAGCGCTGAGCGGGGCCGACGGATCTGCGGCCGGATTGTCGGTCACGGATTCGGGCGCCATCACCGCCCTACGGTTGAAGCCGTCCGCCAACTCGGCCAATGCTGCCCGCGCTGCAATCGAACAGGCGCTCGGCCAAGCGGTCTACCGGACCGTTGCACTCCCCGACGCTCCGGTCGGTGTCGGCGCACGTTGGGTGGTTCGACAACAAGTCAGCAGTGAAATCCTGCTCGATCAGACAACCACCGTCACGCTCACCGCGCGGGAGGGCAATCGGCTTTCGCTCGCGGTGGACGTATCGCAGACCCCGCAGAGCCCGGTCTGGAACCTGGCCGGTGACGCCGGAACGCTGAACATCGATCAGTACGTCATGGCCGGCTCCGGAAACCTCACCGTCGACCTCTCACTCCCCTTGCCGATCGCCGGACAGATGACCGTCGGCGGCGACCAGGCGTACGGCGATCCGGACAGCTCCTCGGTGATCCGGCAGACGATCTCCAACAGCATTCGGTGGGAATCGTGACACGCCGGTCGCTCGCACTGGGCCTGACAGCAACGGCGGCACTGTTCGTCGTGACCGGTTGCGGCTCGGACGACTCTCCTAGTGCTGACACAACTACGCAGGTTTCCGCCCCACAGGTCGGCTTGGCGCCGTTCACGGCTGCTCCGGCCGCACCGCTGAGCGGGACACCTCTCGACCGTGATGCGCTGCAACGAGCCGCGCTCACCCTCTCCGAACTACCTGCGGACTTCGACATAGTTCCCGACCCGGTCGACGACCTCGGCCTCGCACCGGCGCCGGAGAGTTCGGAGGCGGACAAGTCGAGCACCGACCCCGCCGTCTGCGCTCAGGTTCTGGCACCGATAGCCACCCAGGCCGCCGGATCCGTCGCCGACCTCTCCGACATGTTCACCGGCCCCGATTTCACGAGCATCGATCAGGACTCTGCTTCGTACGCCGACGGCACCGCGGCAGCAGCAGCTTTCGAGAAACTTCAGACCACGCTGGCCGGGTGTGCGGAGTATTCAGGAACCGATGCCGACGGAACGACAATCACCTATCGCGTCGGCGGAGCGTCGCAACCGAACGTCGGCGACGCGTCTTTCGCTTTCCGAATCATCACGGAGAGTGGCGGTTTCACCTTGGTCGCCGATGCGATCGTGGCCGCAGTCGGGACCACGTTGACCCAGGTGTCCGCAACTGCGCCGAGTCCGATCGCCCCCGACGTGCTGCACTCGATGGCATCGGCCGCCGCCGATCGCCTGCGCGCACAAACGCCCTGACAACGAGCGGAATAGTCCCGTCTCGGCCTTACGCGAATGATTCGGGACCACAGACCCTTTGACAACTGCCCGTCCACACTGAACGGTGAGAGTAGGTACGAAACAGACCAACGCGACACACTGATGTGAGGAGCCAGAGTTCATGCCGGAACCCAGAAGGTCAGATCACACCGATTACGTAGCCGTCAATCCGATCTTCTCGAGGCCTGGCGAGGATTCGGTTGCATCGAAGTACACACTCGAACCCGACGGCATGCTTCCCGAGACCGCGTATCAGATCGTCCACGACGAAACGATGCTCGACGGCAATGCGCGGCTCAATCTCGCGACGTTCGTCAGCACGTGGATGGACGATCACGCCACCAAACTGTATGCCGAGTCGTTCGACAAGAACATGATCGACAAGGACGAGTATCCACAGACCGCCGCGATCGAAACCTATTGCTGGCGCATCCTTGCCGACCTCTGGCACTCGCCCTCCCCCAAGGACGCAATCGGTACCTCGACGATCGGTTCGTCCGAGGCGTGCATGCTCGGTGGCCTGGCGATGAAACGACGCTGGCAGCACGCACGAAAAGCCGCGGGGAAGTCCACCGAAAAACCAAATCTCATCATGAGTTCCGCCGTCCAGGTGTGCTGGGAGAAATTCTGCAACTACTGGGACGTCGAGGCGCGCTACGTGCCGATCAGCGAGGAACACCGGACCCTCGACGGTCACGATCTGGACGAGTACGTCGACGAGAACACCATCGGCGTAATCGCGATCATGGGTGTCACGTACACCGGGATGTACGAGCCGGTCCTGGAAATCTCGAAGGCACTCGACGCGATCCAGGAAAAGACGGGACTCGACGTTCCCATCCACGTCGACGGCGCTTCCGGCGCAATGATCGCCCCGTTCCTACAGCCGGAACTCGAATGGGATTTCCGGCTCCCGCGCGTGCACTCCATCAACACCTCGGCGCACAAGTACGGACTCGTCTATCCCGGCCTCGGCTGGGTGGTCTGGCGATCGCAGGATCTACTTCCCGACGACCTCGTGTTCAAGGTGAGCTACCTCGGCGGCAGTATGCCGACCTTCGCGCTGAACTTCTCGCGGCCCGGTGCTCAGGTGATCCTGCAGTTCTACTTGTTCCTGCGTCTCGGCCACGACGGCTATCGCGCGATCCAGCAGTCCTCACAGGACGTGGCGAAATTCCTCGCCGAAGGAATCGGGAAGCTCGACGCCTTCGAATTGTGGAACGACGGTTCCGACATCCCGGTCTTCGCGTGGCGCCTCGCCGAGGGGCACACGTCCAACTGGACGCTGTACGACCTCTCGGACCGGTTGCGAGGCAAGGGCTGGTTGGTGCCGGCCTACCCCATGCCGGACGATCTCGCGGATCTGACAGTGCAGCGCATCGTGGTTCGTAACGGACTGAGCATGGACCTGGCGGCCAATCTGCTGCGCATCATCGAAGAGGAAACCGCGTTCCTCGACGAACTGGACAGCCCGATGCCGCGGCCGCGCGTCACCGAGGGATTCCATCACTGACGTCGCTTACCACGTGAAGAGCGGCCGCCCACTCCCCTTCGGGAGTCGGCGGCCGCTCTGGTGTTTCAGGTGTTACCGAGAGATCAAGCAGCGCAAGCCGGCGAGGTCAGACCTGCAACGCCGACGATCTGGCAAGCGGTGGTCTTCGAGAGCTTCCAGACGCCGTCTTCGTAGACGAACGAAGCCTGCAGGCCCTGCTGCAGCGGCTGGCCGTTGACGACGATGTTCAGCGAAGCTGCTGCCGTCTCGCTGCCCGTGTCGGTGACCGGGTCGAGGATCTCGACCTGCGCGCCGGCAGCCTTGGCGGCAGCGGCGACCTGGTTGATCAGCTCGGGATCAGCCTCGGCGCCCTGGACGAGGTTGACCTTGTCTGCGGCCGGAACGCTCTCGTCGAGTGCCTGAGCGACCTTGGCGTTGAGCTCAGGGGCGGTCGGCAGAACAACCTCGGACGTGGGTGCCGCAGAGGTGGTGGTCGTGGGCTTCGCCGAAGTCGTCTTGTCGGAGTCTCCTCCGTCTGAACCACACGCGGTCATCGTCAGGGCTGCTGCGATCGCCACGGCTGCAACGGTCATCTTCTGAAGCTTCAACTTCTCAGTCCTATCCATTCGGGTGTTCACATTCGAGCGTCAGTCGAACATCGTGCTTGCTCGAGGATCGTCGACAACATTACCCAACGGTAAGCGGAAAAAGTCTAAGGACATCCTCAGAGAAGGCTGTCGACCGCATCTGCTACCTCGAGCACCTCATCGGATTCGGCAAAAGTTTTGGCGATTCCCGTTCCGCTGGAACGGGTTTCGAAGCGAACGGTGACCACACCGTGCCCGGCGCCCTGCACCCAACCGTGTCCGTATTCTGGATGCTTCACGTCCAAACCGGGGTGCCAGTAGCGCTGAGGGACACGTGCTGCCACCGGAACGTCGAGTTCGGCCTCATCGAGGGCGCCCGTGAGAGTCTCGACCGGATAGCCGGGAACATCCTGATCCAACTCGGGAAAAAGTGATCCTTGCCGAACGGTGGACAAACCGGCGAATCCCACACCGACCAGGCGAATCGGCCCCAATTCCTGTGGATCGATGACCTGTTTCTGCGCAGTCGCGATGAGGATTTGGCGGTCGATGGTGGCAAACGGCAGCGTCACGGATCGAGTCAAGATACTCATATCGGACTTCTTGAGCTTCAGTACGACGGTGCGAGCAGCTCTTCCGTCCTTCTCCAGCCTGGAAAATGCTGCACGACCACTACTTTCGACGGCGGCGCGCAGTTGCGCCATCGTGACGATGTCTGCGGCGAAAGTGGATTCCGCGCTGATCTGCTTGGATTCGGCACGCTCGGCGACCGGCCGATCGTCGATCCCCTGTGCGAGCCGATGCAACCCCGGACCGACAGTGGTTCCCAGTATCGACGCCACCTCCGCTATGGGAGTGCGGGCAAACCCACCGATGGTTTCGATGCCGAGACGCTTGAGCTTTTCCTCGGCGACGGGACCGATCCCCCAGAGCTTTCGCACCGGCAGTGGATCGAGCAACTCGTGCTGCATCCCGGGAGGAATCACTGCGACGCCGTCGGGCTTTGCCAGTCCCGACGCGATCTTGGCGACCTGCTTACCTGCGCCGGCCCCGATCGAAGCGACCAACCCGGTCTCGGCTTTGATCAACGCCCGCAGGTCCTCGCAAAACGCGCGGACCTCGTCAGCTCCGACACCGGCCAACTCCACCGGTTCCCCGAAAGCCTCGTCCACCGACAGTTGCTCGAGGATCGGCATACGAAGGCGCAACGCGTCGAACGTGCGTTTACTGA
Organism: Rhodococcus sp. MPR-R1B; assembly: GCF_058793255.1. NCBI lineage: Bacteria > Bacillati > Actinomycetota > Actinomycetes > Mycobacteriales > Nocardiaceae > Rhodococcus > Rhodococcus sp. MPR-R1B. Next base: position 90,354 of record NZ_JBXAFO010000009.1, on the reverse strand, counting down.
GAACCGAGTACAGGGACATCCGTGGCGGCAGTACCACCGCTCCACCACCGACCATCCGGCGTGCTTGATGCATAGGCATTGCCGAACGCGCACCGAAAACTCTCGCTTCGTAACTTGCCCCGGCCACCACCCCGCGCCCGCCCAAGCCGCCGACCAGCACCGGGCGACCTCGCAGAGTGGGACGCGTCAACTGCTCGGCGGAAGCGAAAAACGCATCCATGTCGAGATGCAGCACCCACCTACGACTTCGTGTGGGATCACCTTGATTCATCGGGCGTTACGGTTCTCTCAAAAGTAGGTGCAGAATTTACGTCCGCGCCTTCTTCTTCGGCGACTTCTTCTTCGGCAGGGGCAATACGTCGGCAGTCCGTTGAATGAAGGCGTGCAGGTGATCGAGGTCCTGCAACCGTTCCTCCGTCACCCGGTAATAATCCTTCGCTCCCGGGTACGGCGGAGCCAGATCAGCCTCTGATCCGAACTCCGTACTGACCTCGGTGGGTTTGACGAACAGAACGTCTCCGCAGATCAAGCCCACGATCTTCTCGTCGCAATACAATCCGTACTCGCCGAACATCGCCCTTGCCCGCACGTCGAGCGGTTCCAACTGCTCGAGAATGCGCGCCACGGTTTCCTTGCTCGTGCTCATGAGAGCAAACTACTCCGGCTCCCCGACATACAGACATTCATCGGAGAGCCGGAGTAGTCGCGTCGGTACTAGACCTTCGTGATTGCGGCGCGGATACCCTCACCGAGATCGACGGCGTCGTCTCCCGCTTCACCCACCGAGAAGGAGGTGGCCAGAACCTCACCGGCGATCAATTCGCGATGACGCTCCGCCCACTCCTTGCAGTCCTGCGGAACCTCGAGCACGACGTTGATCCGGTCCGAGACGTCGAAACCGGCAGCACGGCGCGCATCCTGCAACTGACGGATACGGTCCTTGGCCCATCCCTCGGCTTCGAGTTCCTCCGTCACAGCGGAATCGAGTACGACCAGTCCCGCACCGTCCGGCAGTGCTGCCGTCGAATCCGGCTCGGCCGCAACCAGTTTCTGCGTGTACTCCTCGGGCAGCAGTTCGATGCCCGCCGCAACCACGACGCCGTCCGCGTTCTCGGTCCAGTCGCCCGCCTTGACCGCCTTGATGACAGTCTGAACGGACTTGCCCAGACGCGGTCCTGCAGCACGCGCATTGACCGCGATCTCGAAGCGCCCGTGCACGTCGACGTCATCGGTCAGATCGACCTTCTTGACGTTGACCTCGTCGGCGATCAGTCCGAGGAACGGACGCAGACGCTCGGCATCCGGCGCCGCAACCGTGACCTCGGGCAGCGGAAGACGAACACGCAGATTCTGCGCCTTGCGCAGGCTCAGCACCGTGGAGCACACGGTCCGGACGTCGTCCATCGCCGCTACCAGCTCGGGGTTCGCGGGGAGCTCCGACGCCTCGGGCCAATCAGCCAGGTGAACCGAGCGCTCCCCGGTCAGCCCGCGCCAGATCACCTCGGACACCAGCGGCAACAGCGGCGCAGCGAGACGCGTCACGACCTCGAGCACGGTGTGCAGGGTGTCGATCGCGTCGCGATCCTCGTCCCAGAACCGCGAACGCGACCGTCGCACATACCAGTTGGTGAGTGCGTCACAGAACAACCGAAGCTCGTCGCACGCGCCGGCGATGTCGTTGACCTCGAGGGCCTCGGTGATCACGTCGCGGGTGGTAGCGAGCTTGGCCAGGATGTACTGATCGAGGATGTTCTCCGAATCGGTACGCCACACACCGGATTCCGGCGCGTACAACTGCAGGAAGCTCCAGGCGTTCCACAGCGGGAGCAATGCCTGACGCACACCTTCGCGGATGCCCTGCTCGGTCACGATGAGGTTTCCGCCGCGCAAGATCGGCGAAGACATCAGGAACCATCGCATGGCATCGCTGCCGTCGCGGTTGAACACCTCCTTCACGTCCGGGTAGTTGCCCTTGGACTTGCTCATCTTGAGTCCGTCGTCGCCGAGCACGATGCCGTGCGCAGCAACGGTTTTGAACGCCGGACGATCGAAGAGTGCGGTGGCCAGCACGTGCAGCGTGTAGAACCAGCCGCGAGTCTGCCCGTTGTACTCGACGATGAAATCGCCCGGGAAATGGCCCTCGAACCATTCACGGTTCTCGAATGGGTAGTGCACCTGCGCGTACGGCATCGAACCGGATTCGAACCAGCAGTCGAGCACCTCGGGAACGCGGCGCATCATCGACTTCCCGGTCGGGTCGTCGGGGTTCGGGCGGACCAGGTCGTCGATCATCGGGCGATGCAGATCGGTCGGACGCACACCGAAGTCTGCCTCCAACTGATCGAGCGATCCGTAGACGTCCGTACGCGGGTACTGCGGATCGTCCGACACCCACACCGGGATCGGGCTGCCCCAGTAGCGGTTTCGGCTGATGTTCCAGTCGCGTGCACCTTCGAGCCACTTGCCGAACTGGCCGTCACGGATGTGCTCGGGCACCCACGTGATGTCCTTGTTCAGCTCGACCATGCGATCGCGGAACTTGGTGACCGCGACGAACCACGAGGGAACCGCCATGTAGATGAGCGGCTGCCCACTGCGCCAACTGTGCGGGTACGAGTGCTCGATCGTCTCGTGCCGCAGCAGCTTTCCAGCGGCCTTGAGGTCCTTGATGATGACCGGGTTGGCGTCGAAGACCATCAAGCCCTCGTACGGCGGAACCATCGAGGTGAACTTTCCACCCGGATCGAGCGGCTGCACGACCTCGATACCGTTGGCCGTGGCGACATCCATATCCTCCTCACCGAAAGCCGGTGCGAGGTGGACGATTCCGGTTCCGGAATCGGTTGTCACGTAGTCGGCCGAAAGCACGACGTGCGCGTTCGGATGTCCGAGGAAGAAGTCGAACGGCGGTGTGTACGACAGTCCGACCAACTCGGCGCCCTTGTGACGGGAAACGACCTCGGGGTCCTCCCCCAGCTCACGTGCGTAATGAGCAACCCGTGCTTCCGCGAGCACGTACCGCTTTCCGTCCTCGCCGAGCACCTGGACGTAGTCGACCTCGGGATGAACCGCAGTGGCCAAGTTGGACGGCAGTGTCCACGGAGTCGTGGTCCAGATGATCGCGTTTGCGCCGTCCAATGGTGAACCCGGAGCGACCAGCGGCATGTCGACCGTGACTGCAGGATCCTGACGCATCTTGTACGCGTCGTCGAGACGAGTCTCCTGATTGGACAGCGGAGTCTGCTCGTACCAGCTGTAGGGCAGCACGCGGAAGCCCTGATAGATCAGGCCCTTGTCGTGCAGCTCCTTGAAGGCCCACATGACGGACTCCATGAAGTCGACGTCCAGGGTCTTGTAGTCGTTGTCGAAGTCGACCCAACGTGCCTGGCGGGTGACGTAGTCGCGCCACTCGTCGGTGTACTTGAGCACCGAGGCCTTGCAGTACTCGTTGAACTTGGCCAGACCCATGACTTCGATCTCGGCCTTGTCCTTGATGCCGAGTTGCTTCTCCGCTTCGAGTTCTGCGGGCAGTCCGTGGCAGTCCCAGCCGAAGCGTCGCTCGACCTTGCGTCCACGCATGGTCTGGAAGCGCGGCACCAGGTCCTTGACGTACCCCGTCAGCAGGTGACCGTAATGCGGCAAACCGTTTGCGAAGGGCGGTCCGTCGTAGAAAACGAACTCTTCGTTGCCGTCCCGATTGGAAACCGACGCACGGAAGGTGTCGTCGTCGTCCCACTGTTTCAGGACTTTCTGTTCCAGTTCGGGGAACTTGACTCCGGTGTCGGCGGGGACACCGTAGTCGACTTTGGGATACCCGTTACTCGCCATGGCGATCTCCTCGTGCCAGTCGGACTCGGCACGGGGACGACGTGGCGCTTGTGCGCCGACACCGCGGTACCACCCCGTTTGCACCCCGTAGATCCGCGCTTGGATCCCGAGGTGCCACTCGATCGAGCTGTGACGGGCTCACCCGTTCGGTTCTACTGAGTTCTGGGCGCCTGAAGCGACAAGAACCGTTCTTCCGAAAGCTCCCCGGTGATTGCCGGATCACAGCCTGGTATTCGTGTTGGACAGTCTAATACTCGTCCTGGACCTTGTCGGAACTCGCCCTAGGACTTGTCGGGGCCACCCGGCGACTCGCCATGATTTCTCTGATTGTCATCGTTGGCGGTGGCTGCATCGTCGATCGACGAATTCGAGGAACTCTCGACTCGACCGTAAGGCGACGACATTCCGCTGCCCGATGCCGGGTCATCCAACGAAGGAACCGCCTTCCTGCTGGTCAGCGCACTGACCAGCAGGAGGACGGCACCTGCTACACAAATCGCGATACATGCCCACGCCCAGATCAGCGACCCTGTGGTCAGGGCGACGATCAGGAGAGCGAAACCAACTCCCGCGAGAACCAACGTCACGACCAGCACGTATCAACCTTTGTCCGGTCCGATAGCTGAGCCGACGGGGCGCTCTCGGTCAGCTGTTTCCCTTGGCGAAGGACGGGCTGTAGGAATCCTGTCCACCGTCGACCGGAACGGCCGAGCCGCGCTGTTCGAGCTCTTCGAGCTGCGATTCCAGGTAGGACTTCAGGCGCACCCGGTACTCGCGTTCGAACGTCTTGAGCTGCTCGATACGGCCCTCGAGGACCGAACGCTGCTGGTTGATGGTCGCCATGATTTCGGTGTGCTTCTTCTCGGCGTCCGCCTTGAGAGCGTCTGCCTTCTCCTGAGCCTGGCGAAGCTGGGTCTCGGAGCGAGTCTGAGCGTCGGTGAGCATCGCCTCCGACTTGTTGCGCGCATCCGCGATCATGCCGTCAGCCTTGCTGCGAGCCTCGCTCATGAGCTGCTCGGAGTTGGTGCGGGCACTGCCGAGCAGCTGCTCGGACTCGGTCTTGGCATCGTTGGTGAGGCGATCCGCCATCTCCTGAGCCAGTCCGAGGACCTTTGCGGCCTGCATGTGGGTGTCGCCACTCTGCGGCGCTGCAACGGCAGCGGCGGCGGGAACCGGCGCTGCAACAGGTGCAGGCTTGGGCGGTTCGACGACCCGAGCGGGCTCCGGCTTGGGCTGCGCTGCGACGGGTGCTGCCTGCTGAGCAGGTGCCGGCGACTTCTTGGCAGCCGCGAGCTCCTGATCCAGCTCACCTACGCGCTGGCGCAGGTCCGCATTCTCTTCGATGAGCTGCGACAGCGCCTGCTCGACGAGGTCGAGGAATGCGTCGACCTCGTCCTCGTTGTAGCCACGCTTGCCGATAGGCGGCTTGCTGAACGCAACGTTGTGCACGTCAGCTGGAGTCAGTTGCGGCATGGAAGGATCCCTTCACGCGTCATTTGGCGGTCTAGCAAGCATTCAGTTGCAACACAGTCTACGTAGTGGCGAACCACTGGATGAGTTATGGCATCCATTCTGGCATACCACTCACTCGGACTGCGCTCAGCGAACAACCGACATCAGGATGATGACGATGAAAAGCAAGACCATGATGGATAGATCCAAGCGAACTCCACCGAGGTTGATCGGGGGGATCAACCTGCGGAGCAGTTTCACCGGAGGATCGGTGATCGTAAAAATGGTTTCGAGAATGACTGCGACCAATCCGGTCGGTCGCCAATCTCTGGCAAACGAACGAACGAACTCGACGATCACTCTGCCGATCAGCAACAGCCAGAAGACAACCAGCACCAGATAGATCACAGAGAGAAGCGCGTCCACACCCTCACTCTGCCTGACTTCTGCGGTGTGTCCAAAACAGACACACCGCAGCAATTCCGGAACCGGTCCGCATCGAGTCCGTCTTGTAACGGCCGGCGATGGGTCCGAATGCGGCGTCCGCCGAGGCGGGCCGCCGTTCGAATGTGCTCACGTCACCCCTGCTCAGGGGCCGGACTGCGGTCGAGACCATCATTTCTGGCTGTAGAAACCCGTCTCGGCGATCCGACGGCGCTCCTCGGCGGAAACGTCGATGTCGGCCGGTGAGAGAAGAAACACTTTGGTGGCTACCTTGTCGAAAGAACCACGCAATGCGAACGCCAGGCCGGCCGCGAAATCGACCAGACGCTTCGCGTCGGCGTTGCTCATGTCGACCAGATCCATGATGACGGGAGTGCCGTCCCGGAACCGCTCACCGATCGTGCGGGCCTCTGCGTAGCTCTGCGGACGCAGTGTCGTGATCTTGGCGAGCGGGCCGCCGTCGTCGACAACCGGCGCACGTCGCGCTTCGGGTCGCTCTGCGCGCGCGTCGACCGCGAGGTTGCCACGGCTTGCCGGGCGCGGCGCCATCGCCGGGCGGCTGCTGCGGCTGGGAACGGTGTCGACGCGGGGCCGGGAATCGTAGCGATCGAACTCCGCGTCCTCTTCGTCACGACGACTGGGCGCGTAGCTCGCCTTCGAGAAGGCAGGTTCGACGAACTCGCGGTCGTCGCGCTCGGCATAGCCGTCGTGACTACGACGGGGTGCGCGGCGAGCCTGATCGGGCTCCTCCACGTATTCGTCCTCGTAGTCATCGAGGGGAACCATGCCGAAGTAAGCCTTGAACTTATGCAGGTTGCTCATTGATCGACCTTCCTTGGCGCGGCGGAATCAATCCGACTGCGACCGGTCGCAGCGGTGTGGACGGGTTGGGCGATCACCTGAGCGATCACCTCGAGATTACTGGTCGTGAGCCGAGCAGTGCGGTTCCGACACGCACGCAGGTTGATCCGTGGCGCACTGCAGCCTCCAGATCGCCGGTCATACCGGCCGAGAGTTCGGTTGCCCGGGGATGCGATTCGAGGATCAAAAGATGTGCCCTGCGGAGGATTTCGAACTGCTCGTCCGGATCTGATCCAAGCGGCGGGACGGCCATCAGTCCCGCGAATTCGAGACCTTCGGCTGATTCGATCCGCTCGGCGAGAGGCGTTAGCTCGCCCGTCGGAACTCCGCCACGCGCGGGGTCTCCGTCGAGACTTACCTGGATGAGCGCCCGGAGCGGCTCCGTGCGCTCACCGTCCGACAAAGCACTCAGCGCAGCCCGATCGAGTGCATCGACCAGTCGCGCACTGTCCACCGAGTGAATTGCATAGGCCCACTTCGCTACCGACCGAGCTTTGTTGCGCTGCAACTGTCCGATCATGTGCCAGCGAACCGGATCATCGATCGCGCCCGTCTGTGCAGCGCCGTCGAAGTCCGCGACCTTCTCCACTGCTTCCTGCTCACGCGACTCACCGAATTCACGGCAACCCAGTTCGTACAGAATTCGAGCGTCGGACGCCGGAAAGAATTTGGTCACCGGCAGCAGTGCTACGTCGGAAACCTCGCGACCGGCGGCAAGGCAGGCGGCCGCCAATCGCGCCCTCACCGAGTCGAGTGCCGTCGATATTTCTGTCAGCCGCATTTCCGTCTCGCGCATTTCTGCCTAGACGGTTTCCTGCGCTGCGGGCGCTTCCATCCAGATCACTGCAGCTTGACGCCCGGTCAGAGATTCTCGGCGATGACTGAACAACGCGCGATCCTCGATCGTGCACCGCGGGTCCTCGGCGACACCGGACACACCCGCGGCGAGCAACTGCTTACGCAGTCCCGCACGCAGATCGAGCCCCGGCGTGCCCTTCTCGGTGCGAGTTGCGCTGCCCGGCAAGTGCTTTTCCACGTCCGCGCGCATCGCAGCGGGAACCTCGTACTGGCGTCCGCTCGCAGCCGGACCGAGGAAGGCGCCGATACGCGAAACGTCCGCGCCCTGACGCACCATCTCCGCGAGGACGCGCGGGACGATACCGATGCGGGCACCGATCCGTCCGGCATGAACGGCCGCGATCACACCGGCCTCCTCGTCGGAGAGCAGAACGGGAACACAATCTGCACTGAGGGTGGCGAGCGCCAGGCCGGGAACAGTGGTGACCAGAGCATCCGTCGCCGGAATCACTTCGTCGGTCGGTTCCGTCACGACAGTGACGTTGCGCGAATGGATTTGTTCCATCCACACGAGATGGTCAGGCTCGACGCCTATTTCGCGTGCCAGACGTCGGCGATTCGCATCGACGGCTGCCGGATCGTCTCCGACGTGATCGCCCAGATTGAACGACTCGTACGGTGACGCGGAAACACCACCGGCTCGGCTGGTCACGACGCGGCGAATGCGGGTGCGGGTGGTCGACTTCTCGGTACTCAAGATAAGTGTGCTCACAAACGTCGAAAGTTGTCGTCCGGCTCAGACGTGACCGGACATCCAGTCAAGAACAGGGTACCCAGAAATTCCGGGCACCCTGTTCTCGAAACTGTTTGTAGCCCTACGTCAGCGACGCATGAAGACCGGCACGTCGACGTCGTCGTCGCCCTCGTCTTCCTGGACCGGCGCATGGCGGGGGCCACCGATCGGAGGCAAGCTGCCCGAACCGGTGGTCTCGCGCGCTGCGGAAATCGGCTGCTCGCCAGCAGGTTCGGCGGCCACCGGTGACCGGCCGACCTCACCCGCGCGCCCGGCGCCGATAGCTCCACGTCCCTGCGCGGTCGACTCCACGGGACGACGAGCCGGAGCTCCTCCGTCGAATCCCGCAGCGATGACCGTCACACGAACCTCGTCACCGAGTGAATCGTCGATGACCGTTCCGAAAATGATGTTGGCGTCGATGTGGGCAGCTTCCTGCACCAGCGAAGCCGCCTCGTTGATCTCGAACAGGCCCAGATCGCTACCGCCGGCGATCGACAGAAGCACGCCGCGGGCGCCTTCCATCGAAGCTTCGAGGAGCGGGGAATTGATCGCGGATTCCGCCGCCTTGATCGCGCGTCCCTCACCCCGCGAGGAACCGATTCCCATCAACGCACTACCGGCACCGGACATGACACCCTTGACGTCCGCGAAGTCGACGTTGATCAGACCCGGAGTGGTGATGAGGTCGGTGATGCCCTGGACGCCGTTGAGGAGAACCTCGTCCGCGCTGCGGAACGCGTCCATCAGGCTGACGGCCGCGTCACCCAGCTGGAGCAGGCGATCGTTGGGAATGACGATCAGCGTGTCGCAGGACTCGCGGAGCGCCTGGATTCCGGTATCCGCCTGTCCCCCACGACGCTTGCCCTCGAAAGAGAACGGTCGCGTCACGACACCGACGGTGAGTGCGCCCAGCTTCCGGGCGATGCTTGCCACGACAGGGGCACCACCGGTTCCGGTGCCACCGCCCTCGCCTGCGGTCACGAACACCATGTCGGCGCCCTTGATGACCTCTTCGATCTCGTCCTTGTGATCTTCGGCTGCCTTGCGACCCACTTCCGGGTCGGCACCGGCGCCGAGGCCACGGGTCAATTCACGACCGACGTCGAGCTTGACGTCGGCGTCACTCATCAGAAGGGCTTGCGCGTCCGTGTTGACCGCGATGAACTCGACTCCCTTGAGTCCCTGTTCGATCATGCGGTTGACTGCGTTCACGCCGCCGCCGCCGATGCCGACGACCTTGATTACGGCGAGGTAGTTGTGCGGGGGCGTCATCGGCTCTCGCCTTCCGTGTCGTGTTTCACGCTGCTTGTCAGTGCTGCTGTCTTTGTTACTGCTGTTTTTGTAGCTTCATGCTCTTCGAGAACAACCCTAAACCTCAACCACAGGGTTAGAGTTATGTCAAGTATTCGATCTGAAACGAAACGCTATGCACCGTCGTCGCGTTCCGCCATTAGGCGCGCCGAGACACACCGAAGTATTTGCTGCGCACTGACGCACGGCTGCACCGTGCGCTATCGGACCGTCGGCAGATCGGGACTGGACACGTCGTACGTCTGCCCCGGTTGGGTCAACAGCGGAAGCGTCACAGCAGCCTTACGATCCGAGTGCTCGACACCGCCCCAGTTTACGACGCGACCGTCGAGCAGAGTCAGCGTGACACTCGAAATCGACCGAGCGGCAACCTCTCCCACTTGAAATCTCAGATCCGGCGGCAACACCGACAACACCTCGAGCGCGGCAAGCGTCGGCTCGTCGTTCCACCCGGGCGTCGGTGTCACCAGACGCGGAACCCCGGGCGGCGGGACGCCCATCTCGAAGTCGACGCCCTTCTCGTCCAGCAGGTGTGCACCCTCAGGTGAGTCGACGAAGACGACCGGTACCCGTTCGGTGACGGTGACGCGGATAGTCGACGGATACATCCGCTGCACACGAGCCGAGGCCACCTTCGGAATCGTCGCCACACGTGCGGCGGCGGCGCCGGTGTCTACCCGCATCAACGGCTGACCGGTCGGTACGGCCAGGAGCGAAAGGATCTGTTCCTCACTGACGGTCGTCGCACCGAGAACTTCGGTGCCCCGGACCGAGAGCACCGGAGACAACCAAGCCGTCAACGCAATTCCCACCACCAGCACGATTGCCAGCGGTGCCACGATCAGCGGTCGCTTGAACCACTTACGAGTCGGTGTGGGTTCGGGAGCCGGCTCCGTCGACCGCGTCGAGTATCGCGATTCGGTGCGAGTACTGCGCCGACGCGTACTGGTGGCTTGTCTGGCTCGAGGATCTCGACGCCCGCGCCGACTTCGTGCGTCGGGTGTCATCGCGGCGCGGGATGCGGCGCCGAACGCAAAGCATCGAGGATCTGTTTGCCGAGCATGGTCACGTCACCGGCACCCATCGTGATGACGATGTCGCCGGGGTGAGCCAACGCCGCCACCTGCTTCGGCGCCTGTGACAGATCCGGTTGATAGTGAACAGGTTTCGTGACCGACTGAGCGACCAGCGCACCACTGACGCCCGGCATCGGCTCTTCGCGAGCGCCGTAGACATCGAGAACGACAACCTCGTCGGCCAAGTCCAGCGCCTGCGCGAACTCCTCGGCAAACGCGGCGGTGCGTGAATAGAGATGAGGTTGGAAGACCACGATCACGCGTCCGGCTGCCGAATTGGTCGACGACGAATCGTCCTCCGGTCGAACCAGATCCGCCGCCGCGCCGAGAACCGCACGAACTTCGGTCGGATGGTGGGCGTAGTCGTCGAACACCCGGACACCACGCTCGCGGCCGGTGAACTGGAACCGGCGGTGTACGCCACCGAATCCGGCGAGCCCCTCGACGATCTCCTCCGTCTCGGCGCCGGCGTCACGGGCAGCCAGTAGAGCCGCAAGTGCGTTGAGCGCCATGTGACGACCCGGCACTGCCATCCGCACGGTTCGCGCGGCGCTCTCGCCCGCCAGGTGGAACTGCAGGACTCCCCCGACGTCGTGCGCATGGAAGCCCAGTAGTCGGACTCCGACCTCGACACCGTCGACAGGCTCGAAGGCGGTGCCCGCCTCCACTTCCTGCGCGTCTGCCGATCCGTAACCGAGTACCCGGATGTCCGAACGGCCCGAGGCCACGATTCGCTTCGCGAGATCCGCCGATCCCGGGTCGTCGAGGCAAGCAATCAAGAGCCCACCCGGACGCAACTTGTCGACAAAATCGTCGAACACCTTCACATACGCTTCGACACTCCCGAAATAGTCGAGGTGATCGGCCTCGATGTTGGTCACGACGATCACGTTGGGGTCGTACTGCAGCAGCGACCCGTCACTCTCGTCCGCCTCCGCGACAAAGACGTCACCGCTGCCGTGATGGGCATTCGTTCCCGCTTCGTTGAGTTCGCCGCCAACGGCGAACGAAGGGTCGAAACCACAGTGCTGCAGGGCGACCACGAGCATCGACGTTGTCGACGTCTTGCCGTGTGTACCCGAAACCAGGAACGTGCGATTGCCCTGCATCAGTGATGCAAGGACAGCCGGACGAAGAATCACCGGGATTCCGCGGCGAGCGGCCTCGACGAGTTCCGGGTTGTCCTTCGGGATAGCCGCGTGCGTCGTGACGACGACGGTCGGACCACCCGGCAGCAGGTCGAGAGCATCGGCGTCGTGGCCGATCCGGACCTGTGCCCCGCGTGCACGAAGCGCCAGGACTCCTCGGCTCTCCTTGGCGTCCGAACCCGAGACAAGGCCCCCGCGGGAAAGCAGAATTCGAGCGATGCCGGACATACCGGCACCGCCGATTCCGACCATGTGTACTCGCTCGAGGTGGGCGGGCAGCGCGGTCATCGGTTTCCCCTTGCGTTTTCCTGGACGGCGTTTTCCTTTGCCGCGATGTCGAGCACGATCCGTGCGATCTCGGTTGCCGCGGTGCGGTGCCCGACGTTGGCAGCACCACTGCTCATCTTGTCGAGGCGCGCGCTGTCGCTCAGCATCGGGACGACGGTACCGGCGACGAACGTCGGCGTGAGCTCGTTGTCGGAGACGATGATCGCACCGCCCGCTGCGACAACGGGTTTCGCGTTGAGTTCCTGCTCACCATTGCCGTGCGGCAACGGAACGTAGACGGCCGGAAGCCCGACCGCCGAGACCTCGGCGACCGTCATCGCGCCCGAACGACAGATAGTCGCGTCGGCTGCGGCATACGCGAGATCCATCCGCGAAAGATAGGGAACAGCCACATACGGTGCCGTCTCCGAGTACTGCGTGACTTCGAGAGAGTTCTTGGGTCCGTGTGCGTGAAGGACCGAGATCCCGGCCTTCGCCAGTTCTTCCGCTGCTCCGGACACCGCGTCGTTGAGCGACTTCGCGCCTTGCGATCCGCCGAAGACGAGCAGAACGGGACCGTCCTGAGGTAGTCCGAAGTACTCGCGAGCTTGCGAGCGGAGTCCCGCTCGATCGAAATTGGCGATCGACGCGCGAACCGGGATGCCGACGATCTCGGCGTCCTGATCGCCGCGGTTCTTCACACCTGACCCCGGAACCGCGGCAAGCACCCGCGTCGCCAGGCGAGCACCGATCTTGTTCGCGATGCCGGCACTGGCGTTCGCCTCGTGGATGACGATCGGAATCTTGCGGCGGCGCCGAAGAACACCGCCACGTGCGGCAAGATACGCCGGAAGCGCGACGTAACCACCGAAACCGACGATCACGTCGGCGTCGACGGAATCGAGTACCTCACGGGTCTTGCGCACCGAGGCGAGGATGCGTGTCGGCAGTTTGACGAGATCCATCGTGGGCTTACGAGGAAGCGGAACCGGGGGAATGAGCTCGAGCGTGTACCCGCGAGCCGGCACCAAGGTGGTTTCGAGACCACGCGCCGTCCCGAGCGCAGTGATTCTGGTGTCGGGCGCAGCGGCCTTGACCGCGTCCGCGACAGCAAGTGCGGGTTCGATGTGACCAGCCGTGCCTCCCCCTGCCACCACTACCGACAGAGCCGATTTGTTGCCGCTCACCTACGAATTCCTCGCTCTCGAACTTCTCGTGGATCTTGTGCCCTACGTGTCGGCGCCTGCCGACGCTGACCATTCTGCCCTCCCGCGGTGCGCTTCCGTGACCCAGCGGCCGCACCTCGGTTGGAATCCGAGGAAGGGCGAGCACCTTGATCTGCCCGCTTGCGTCGATCGCCCGTCTCGATCGCGCGCCGGCCGTCGCGTCCGCGTGCCGGTTCGATCTGCCGTGCGGGCTTCGGTCGACGGATCGGCCGGCCCCCTGACGGCGGGTGGTACAGCACGGGCTTCGGCAGTCTGAGCAACTTCGAGATCTTGCCGTCCTGCCCGGAGTTCAGAGCGGCAACTGCTTCGGGCTCGTGGCGCGCTGCATTGGCGATGACACCGAACATGAACAATGTGATCGCCAAGGACGAACCGCCGGCGGAGACCAAGGGCAACTGGAGTCCGGTCACCGGCAGCAGTCCGATGACGTAACCGATGTTGATCATTGCCTGGCCGACGATCCAGGTAGTTGCAGTGGCCGACAGGAGCCGCCAGAACGGATCGATGCTGCGGGCTGCGATCCGCAATCCCGTGTAGACGAATACAGCGAACAAACCGATCACCACTGCGCAGCCGACAAATCCCAACTCTTCGCCGATGATCGCGAAGATGAAGTCGTTGTGCGCGTTGGGTAGGTAGTTCCACTTGGCGACGCTCTGACCGAGTCCGCGTCCGAAAAGGCCCCCGTCGGCGAGCGAATACAAAGCCTGCTTGGCCTGATAGTTGTTGCCCTGCAGGTCGTCGCTCTTGTTGAAGAAGGCTTGAACTCGATCGGAACGATAACCGGCCGTCATCGCCAGCACGCCCGCCACGACGACGCCCGTCACCGCGATCGAGCCGAAGAGCTTCAGTGGCAGCCCACCGAACCACAGCAGGGCCCCGACGATGATTCCCAATGCGATGGTCGTACTGAGGTTCGGTTGCGCGACGACCAGCGCGAAGACCAGCATTGCTGCGGGCACGAGCGGAATCAGGATCGACTTCACGGATCGGTCGTCCGGCCGCCGCGAAGCCAACAGATGGGCGCCCCAGATCGCCAACGCGACCTTCATGATTTCCGAGGGCTGCACCGAGAACCCGCCGACGTTGAACCAGCGACGCGCGCCCTGCGCTTCTGTGCCGATTCCCGGAATCAGGACGAGTACCAGCATGATCAGCACGACGACGAACAGCGGAAACGAATACTGCCGGAGCACTCTCGCCGGGATCCGCAGCGCGACGTAGAAGAGCACAGCTCCGAGAATCGCGAAGATCAACTGCTGGGTGAACAACGAATACGCCGAGCCACCGGACACGTACTGCTCGACGCTCGACGCCGACAGAACCATCACGAGCCCCAAGACAGTCAACATCGTGGCAATCGTCACCACCAGGTGGAACGACGCCAACGGCCGCGCCAACCAGGCACCGATTCGGGTCTTGGGACCCTTGGTCATAGCAAGTTCCCGGCTTGGCCAGGCGAATCCGTGAACGGATCGGGTAATGCGGCGACGGCGGCGGCGAAGCTGTCACCACGATGTCCGTAGCTGGCGAACATGTCCAAGGACGCGGCGGCCGGGGCGAGTACAACTGCATCACCGGGGGACGCCAACTCGGCAGCTTCGACTACCACTGCGGCCATGACGGCATCCGCGTCGGCACCCGACGGCAGCCGGATGGTGAGAGTCGAGTTGCTGCTGTTTTCGCTCACCACTGCATCGTCCCCCGACATCACGTGCACCACGGGAACATCGGGCGCGTGTCGCGCGAGCGCGTCCTCGATCACACCAGCGTCACGCCCGAGAAGGACAGCGCCGGAGAGTCGAGGGCCGACTTCGCTCACCAATTGGTCGACGCTGGCTCCCTTGAGCAGACCGCCTGCAACCCAGACGACGCGATCGTGCGCGAGTAACGACGGCCTGGCTGCGTGCGGATTGGTGGCCTTGGAATCGTCGATGTACACAACGGACCCGACACGGCCGACCAGCGCCCCTCGGTGTGGGCCGACCTTGTGTGCGGCCAGACCGCGTTCGACGACGTCTGCCTCGAATCCGAGTGCCCGCGCCAACGCGGCGGCGGCCAGCGCGTCCATGACGCCTGCCGGGCCGGCGGGATCTATCGACGCTGCTTCGGCCAAGCGGACGTGATCGCCGAATGCGTTGTCCACGAGGTGTCCCGCTTCGACACCCAGTTCTCCTTCGCCCGGTTCACCCAATCTGAACCCGGTGACAATGTCTGCAGTTGCGCGAGTTCCCAGTTCGGAAGCGATCGCGTCATCGAGGCCGACCACCGCGACCTTTCCGCTCAGCGCCCGCGACTTGGCCTCGGCGTACGCGCTCATTCCGCCGTGCCAGTCGAGGTGATCCTCGGCGACGTTGAGGACCACGCCGGCATCCGGACGCACCGAAGGCGCCCAGTGCAATTGGAAGGACGACAGTTCGACAGCGAGGTACTCCACGCGCGGCGACGTCTCGGCGAGTGCGTCGAGTATCGGCAGCCCGATGTTTCCGCAGGCTCGGCCGACAACTCCGGCGGCGTCGAGAATCGAGGCCAGCATCGACGTCGTCGTGGTCTTTCCGTTCGTCCCCGTCACGACGAGCCATTTACGGGGTGTGCCGAAGTGCCCGCTGTGGTCGACGCGCCAGGAGAACTCGACGTCTCCCCAGATGGGAATCCCGTGACCGGCGGCGGCTGCAAGGATCGGTGCATCCGGCCGAAAGCCCGGACTGGTGACTACGAGCCCGTACTCGGTGATCGAATCCGGGGCATCCTCGATCGAGGTGGTGGTCACCATGTCCGCGCCGAGCTCCGCGCAGCGCTCCGCGAAGTCCAAGGTCGAATCGGCAACCGTCACGACAGCACCGAGGGCGACGAGAGGTTCGATGGTCGCTTGACCGGACACCCGCCCACCGGCGACCAGCACTCGCGTACCGCGGAGCCAGGACAGGTCGTTCTCGGAATCCGCTGAGCTGGTCATGGTTTTCAGCCTCCGAGCGCTGCGAGGTATTCGCTGTAGAAGAGTGCCAATCCGATAGCCGACGCAATAGCCGCCAGCAACCAGAATCTGATGATGACCGTGGTTTCAGCCCACCCGGCGAGTTCGAAGTGGTGATGGAACGGCGCCATTCGGAACACCCGCCGTCGGCTGGACCGGAACACCGCTACCTGGATCACCACCGACGCGGCCTCCGCGACGAACAGTGCACCGATGACAACCATCAACAGTTCCGTGCTGGTGGTGATCGACAATCCGGCGAGCATGCCGCCGAGGGCAAGTGAACCGGTGTCGCCCATGAAGATCTTGGCGGGTGCGGCATTCCACCAGAGGAATCCGATGCACGCGCCGGCGCCGGCCGCGCAGAGCACCGCGAGGTCGAGCGGGTCTCGGACGTCGTAGCAACCCTTGCCGGGATTCGTCTCGCACGAGTAGCGGAACTGCCAGAACGTGATGATGACGTAGGCGCCGAGAACGAAACTCATCGCACCGGCGGCCAATCCGTCGAGGCCGTCGGTCAGGTTGACGGCATTGGACCAGGCGCTGACCAGTAGGTAGCAGAATGCGATGAAGACCACGGACCCGAGTGAGACGGTGGCGATGTCGCGCACGTACGACAGATGAACACTGCCCGGAGTCAGCCCGTCGTCACCGCGGAACTGAAGGGCCAGGATTCCGAAGGCAATGGCAGCGACGAACTGTCCGACCAGCTTCGCTGTCTTGTTCAGTCCCAGATTGCGCTGCTTGCGGATCTTGATGAAGTCGTCGAGGAAACCGACTCCACCGAGCGCGGTGGTCAGACCGAGTACCAGTAGGCCGGACGCCGATGGCCCCTCCGCGTTGTTCATGCCGAGACCGATGAGGTGTGAGCCGAGATAGCCGGCCCAGATTCCGGTCAGGATCGCGACGCCGCCCATCGTGGGAGTGCCGCGCTTGGCCTGGTGACTGGCTGGACCTTCGGTTCGGATCTCCTGCCCGAAACCTTGTTTCGAGAACGCCTTGATCAGGATCGGCGTGAGCATGATGGAGACCGCCAGCGCGATGCCTGCGGCGAGAAGAATCTGGATCACTGCGAATCCCCGCCGTTCTCGCCGTCGGTGTTCTCGCTGTCGGTGTTGGGCGTTGCAGCCAGTATCGCTTCGGCGACCGTCCACAGTTCCACCGACTTGGACGCCTTCACCAGGACGAGATCGCCCGGTTCGAGTTCCGCTTCGAGAATGGCGATTGCCGCAGCTGCGTCGGGCACGACGACGGACTCGTCACCCCACGACCCCTCCATCACCGCACCTTGATGCATCGCACGCGAGGTGCGGCCCGTTCCGACGACGATCAACTTGCTGACATCGAGTCTGACGGCCAAGCGACCGATCGCGTCGTGCTCGACAACTGATTCCGGTCCGAGCTCACCCATCTCTCCGAGCACAGCCCAGCTACGGCGACCGAAGTGCCGATCCGATCGCGCCATGGACACCAACGCTTTGAGGGCGGCGCGCATGGAATCGGGATTGGCGTTGTAACTGTCGTTGACGACGGTGACGCCGTCGGCGCGCTCGGTGACTTCCATCCGCCTCGCGGACGCTGCCTTCGTGCCCTCGAGGACACGTGCGATGTCTGCAACCGCGAGGCCGTTCTCGAGTGCGACGGCCGCCGCGGCCAGGGCGTTGCTCACGTGGTGTTCGCCGTGAACGGCCAGGCGAATACGTGCAGAACCCTGTGAACAGTTCAGTGTGAAGGAAGCCCTGGCCTGGTCGTCGACAACCACGTCGGTCGCCCGAACGTCGCAGTCTTCCGACTGGCCGACGAATACGATCCGGGCCTTGGTTCGACTCGCCATTGCGGCGACCATGCGGTCGTCGGCGTTGAGGACCGCAACTCCACCGTCGGCTGCCGACGGGAGTGCTTCCACCAGTTCACCTTTGGCGACCGCGATCGCTTCACGCGAACCGAACTCACCGAGATGGGCAGTGCCCACATTGAGAACTACGCCGATCTTCGGCGGCGCGATCTTCGTCAGTTCGCCGACATGACCGACCCCACGGGCCGACATCTCGAGAACGAGGAAGCGGGTCTTCTCGTCGGCGCGGAGCACTGTCCACGGCAGACCCAATTCGTTGTTGAACGACCCGGGGGGCGCAACCACCTCGCCGCACTCGCGCAGCAGCGCTGCTATCAGATCCTTGGTCGAGGTCTTGCCGGCAGAACCGGTGACACCGACCAGCGTCAGTCCACCATCGGCCGGTGTGCCATCAGTTGCCAGTTCGTCGACCACGGCCCTGGCCAGAAGGCCGAGGGCATGCAGGACCGCGGCTCCGGACCCGTCGGTGTCGTGTTCGAGCAGCATCACTGCACTGGGACCGTCGTTCGGCACCGATGGAACGACGATTGCCGGAACTCCGACCGGTCGCGCCGCGAGCACCGCCACAGCGCCCGCTGCCACCGCCGCTTCCGCGTGATCATGACCGTCGACACGCGCTCCGGGTAGGGCGAGGAAGAGCCCACCTGGAGCTACTTTGCGCGAATCGAATTCGACGGTTCCAGTCACCTGCGTCGACGAATCGTCGACGTCGTGCAGGGTTCCTCCGACGATCTCGGCGATCCGAGAGAGCGTCATCGGGATCATTGCTTGCCTCCATGTGCTGTGTTGATCGCGAATCGGCCGATCATTTCGCCCAACACCTCGCGGTCGTCGAACGGGTGTTTGACCCCGTCGATTTCTTGACCTACTTCGTGGCCTTTGCCTGCCACCAGGACGACATCTCCTGGCTGTGCCCACCGGACTGCTTGCTCGATCGCGGCGGCCCGGTCCCCCACTTCGCGAACCTCGCCGCGTTCGGATTCGGGCACGTCCATGGCGCCTTGCATCACCGAAGCGCGAATCTTCGCCGGATCCTCGGTGCGTGGGTTGTCGTCGGTGACGATCAGCAGGTCTGCGCCTCGCGCACCCGCTTCACCCATGAGTGCCCGTTTGCCGGCGTCGCGATCCCCGCCTGCGCCGACCACCACGGCAACGCGACCGGGAACCTGGTTGCGCAGCGTGGCGATCACAGCTTCGAGCGCTGCCGGTTTGTGCGCGTAGTCGACCACGGCGAGAAAGCTCTGCCCCCGGTCGATCCGCTGAACTCGCCCGGGGACGTCCACGGTCCCGAGCGCTCGAACAGCCGCGTCCGGGTCGAGGCCCGCAGCAAAACTGACGGTCAACGCCAGTGCAGCGTTGGCCACGTTGTATCGCCCGGGGAGCCGAAGTGAGACCGGCCACGATTGTCCGTCCGGCCCGACCAACTCGAAGGTCTGCGAGCCGTCCTCGGCAACCTCGACTGCGCCGACCGTCCACTCGGCCTCGGCCGTCGAGGTCGAGACCGTGGTCACCGCGTCGCTCTCGTCGGTCGCGGCCAACTCGGCCATCCGTCGACCCCACACGTCGTCGACGCAGACGACGGCATGCTCGGCTCGCACCGTCGACTCAGGATCGAACAACCGAGCCTTGGCCTGGAAGTACTCCTCGAAGTCCCGATGGAAATCCAGGTGGTCCTGCGAAAGATTGGTGAACGCGCCGATGTCGAAGCGGATGCCGTCGACGCGTCCGAGAGCAAGAGCGTGACTGGAGACCTCCATGACGACGGTATCGATCCCCTGCTCTGCCATCACGGCGAACAGAGCATGCAGTTGCGGAGCTTCCGGCGTGGTCAGAGCGCTGGGCACCCGGCGGCCGTCGATTCGAGTCTCGATGGTCCCGACCAGGCCGGGCTTGCGGCCGGCTCCGGCAATCGCAGCTTCGAGCAAGTACGACGTCGTGGTCTTGCCCGATGTACCGGTAATGCCGACGACCTGCATCTTCTCCGAGGGCCGGCCGTAGATTTCCGCGGAGATCTCACCGAGCACATCCCGCGGGTTCGGATGAACGAGAACTGGGACGGACCGGTCAGGCGCCTTGTCCGCGGCCTCGATCAGTTCGAGGCCGGCCTCGTCGGTCAAGATCGCGGTCGCACCGCGCCCCAGAGCGTCGACGGCGAACTGAGCGCCATGGGTCCGTGCACCGGGCAGAGCGGCGAAGAGGTCATCGGTCACGATTCCCTGCGCACGCAGGTCGACGCCCTTGACGACGACCTCCGAGGACTGTGATCCCGGTTGCCCCACCCATTCGAGGCGAGCCCCGGACAGTTCGGAGAGCGCCGTGATCGCGGTAGCAACCGGTTGTGTCGGACGCGTCCCGGGAGCGCCGTCCGAGTTCGACGATTGCAAACGATTCGGCACTGTCACTCGACTCCTGGCAATTGTCGTTGTTCTATCGCGGTCGTTGTCTATGGCGGTCGTTGTCTATGGCGGTCGTTGTCTATGGCGGTCGCAACGCAAGCAAAGTTCGGCGCACTGCGATGAATGAGGTTACTGCGACGTTTGAGATTACCGTGTCCGGGATTCACCCGAAGACCGTGTCGAAACCGACACACCGCAATCAGTCCGCCTGCAACACCAACTTGCGACCGGGGTCCGGCGACATCGGGACACTGTCACGCTGGAGCATCCACGACGCGATGTTGTGGAACAACGGTGCCGCCGACTGACCGCCGCCGCCGTCCACGCCGCGAACCGGTGCGTCGAGCATGATTCCGATCACGAATCGAGGATTGTCCGCAGGCGCGATTCCCGCGAAGGTGATCCAGTAGTTGGAGTTGGAGTAGCACTTGCACGCGGGATCCACCTGCTGCGCGGTCCCGGTCTTTCCACTGACCTGGTATCCCTCCACACCCGCGGCAACACCGGTTCCTCGTTGGTTGCCGGTGTCTTCCTGAGTGACCGACCGGAACATGTCCCGAACGGTCGCCGCTGTCTGGGCGCTGACCACCTCGACGCCCTCGGGCTGCGGCGTCTCGGTCCGCGTGCCGGAAGAGTCGACAGTCGACTTCACGATCCGCGGAGGAATTCGCACGCCGTCATTGGCAATGGCCTGGTACATCCCGGTCATCTGCAGGGTTGTCATCGAGAGACCCTGCCCGATCGGCAGGTTCGCGAAGGTTCCGCCGGACCACTGGTCGCGACTTGGAACGCTGCCCGCGCTCTCGCCGGGAAGTCCGACGTCGGTGCGTTGTCCGAGGCCGAACCTGTTCAGCATGTCTGCGTAGCGATCCTCGCCCACGCGCTGAGCGAGCATCAAGGTGCCGACGTTCGAGGACTTTCCGAATACACCGGTAGAGGTGTACGGGGCCACACCGTGATCCCACGCGTCCTTGACTGTGGCACCGGACATCGTGATGCTGCCCGGGACCTGCAGAACTTCGTCCGGAGTTGTCTTACCGTCCTCGATGGCCGCTGCTGCGGTGACGATCTTGTTCACCGATCCGGGCTCGAACGGCGTACTGACCGACGGATTGCCCATTTCGGCTGTCGGCGCGTTCTTGTCGATGCCGATTGCGGGGTTGAAGGTGCTGTCGTTGGACATGGCCAACACCTGTCCCGTCTTGGAGTCCATGACCACAACCGAAGCGTTCTTTGCGCCCGACTTGTCCTTGGCGATCTGGACCTGCTGCTGAACGTAGAACTGGAGGTCCGAATCGATGGTCAGCTCGACACCCGAACCGTTGACTGCCGGTTGCTTGTCACGCCAGCTGCCGGGGATCACAGCGCCGTCGGAACCGCGGTCGTACGTTTCGGATCCATCGGTTCCGGCGAGCGTGGAGTCCATCGAATCTTCGAGACCGAGCAAACCGTGCCCGTCCCAGCCGGTCGCGCCGACGAGATTCGCGGCCAGAGAGCCACCGGGGTACTCGCGGATGTCCTGACGCTCGAGGCCGACCTCCCGGAACTTGTCCGAGATCTCGGCAGCAACCGCCGGATCCACGCTGCGCGCGAGGTACGTGAAAGTCTCGTTGCTGTTCATCTTCTGAAGCAGATCTTTTTCCGGAACGGTATCGCCGAGCTTGGCGTGGATTCCGGCGGCGATCTCGGCGAGGCGATCGCTCACTTCCGGCGCCTGCTTGTCACCCTCGGCGCCCTGCTCGATGCTCTTGGCGCGCGCTTCCTCGAGTTCCTTGCGTACCCGCACCGGCTGGAAAGTCAGCGCCTTGGCTTCCATGGTGAAGGCGAGGGGGTTTCCGTTGCGATCGGTTATCGAGCCACGTACAGCCGGATCGACCTGCGTCGTGGTTCGTTGATTGGCAGATTCCGCAGCCAGACTCGGCGCGTCGATTCCCTGAATCCACAAGAGCTGCAATGCCGCAACGGCGAGCGCACCACACATGGTGATACGACCGACTCGCTGACGAAACGGAAATGAGGCGGTGGCCGAGCGGCGCGGACGCCGACCGGGGTTGTTACGGGAGTTCTGACTCACCGACGTTCCTCAGGCGGAGCAGGCACCGCCGTCGTGGTGGCGGGTGCTGTCGTCGTGGGGATCACAGGAACCAATTGTTCACTCTGCGCGAGGTTTCGCGTGTTATTCGGAACGCTCGGCGTGGCTCCGGGAGCAACCGGCGTTGTGGTGCGCGGGGGTGTCGCAGTCGGTGCGGGCACCGATGTGGGCGCATCGAGCGGCGGCATAGCTCCGGCAGTCGCGGGAGTCGGCGTTCCGACGACCTCGACCGAACCGTCCGGATGAACTACCAGTCGTGCAGGGTCCTTGGCGGGGACCATGCCGAGAGCGCTTGCCTGATTTGCCAACTCCGGAGCCGAGTTACGCGACTGGAAGTCACGTTCGAGCGCTGCTTTCTGCTCGACCAAAGACTGGTTGTATGCACGTGCATCACTGAGTTGGTACGAATCCTCGGCAGCGCGAGTGGTCAGCAGCAGAGTCACCGCGAGACCGATGGACAGAAGTCCGATGACGGAGGCCACGAACGGCACTCTCCCCTTGAGCATCGCCCGAGGAGAGATAGACGGGCCGGCAGCAGCGACAGTTCCGGTCCGGCCTGCCGCCCGTGCGGTGCGCTTGTCGTATGCACGTTGCGCTGCACCGGATTTGCCCTGACGACTCATGCCCGCCTCCTGGAAATGCGTTCTGCGGCACGCAAACGCACCGGAGCTGATCGTGGGTTCTCTTCGATTTCCTGCTCTGACGCACGTTCTGCGCCACGGGTGAGAATGCGGAACTCCGGTCCCATACCCGGCAACTCGACCGGTAGTCCTTCAGGACTGGTGGACTTCGAGCGGGGAACCAACTCCGCCTTCACAACTCGATCCTCGAGCGACTGGTAGGACATGAACACCACTCGCCCACCGACTGCCAGTGCGTCGAGCCCGGCAGGAACGGCTGCACGAAGCGAATCCAACTCGGCATTGACTTCGATCCGCAGCGCTTGGAAGGTGCGCTTGGCCGGGTGTCCCCCCGTACGCCGCGTGGCTGCCGGGATTGTTCGGTACAGCAATTCGACCAGAGCTGCACTGGTGGTGAAGGGTTCACGCTCACGCTGCCGAAGGATCTCGGACGCAATCTTTCCCGCGAACCGTTCTTCGCCGTACGTGCTCAGAATGCGAGCAAGGTCGCCGTGACTGTAGGTGTTCAGGACCTCTGCCGCGGTCAGCCCGACCGTCTGATCCATCCGCATGTCGAGAGGAGCGTCGATCGAGTACGCAAAACCTCGGTCGGCTTCGTCCAACTGCATCGACGACACACCCAGATCGAAAAGGATCGCGTGAACCGACTCCGTCGACGGCAGACCTGCCTGTTCGAGCGCGTCCTCGATCCCGTCGTACGTGGTGTGCACGAACGTCGTTCGGTCCGCGAATGGCGCCAGACGCTCGGAAGCGATCCGGAGTGCGTTGGTGTCGCGATCGAGACCGATGAGGTGAAGGCCCGGGTACTTGCCCAGGAAGAATTCGGAGTGGCCACCGAGCCCCAACGTCGCATCGATCATGTATGCGCCCGCTCCACCGTCACCGACGGCGGTGATGGCAGGGCCGAGAAGATCGTCGGCGCGGTGCAGAAGTACAGGGACGTGCGCGAAGCCATCGGCATCCGAGGGTTCGTTCACCTCGTGATCCACCATGATTGCTCCGGCTCCTACTTTCATGATTTCCGATGACTTTTCGAAAAGGTGCTGACTTTCCGAGAAGGCGATGACTGTTCGAGAAGGCGAATGCTTCGAGGTCCCTGCCCGAAGGAGAACCTGGCGCTGGGGAAGTGCGTCAGGGTCTTTCCGGGCAGAGGCCTCGCGGCATTCGCCGGGGGCTCTTCGCCTAGACGATCTCGCTGAGAGATTCGCCTGTTGCCTGCGAATAGTCCTCTTCGTTGTCTCCGAGATACCTCTCCCAGGCTGCTAGATCCCAGATCTCGAGGTAATCGACGGAGCCGGTCACTACGCATTCCTTGGACAGGTTTGCGTAACGCCGATGATCAGCCGAGAGGGTGATTCGCCCCTGGGCATCGGCGTGCTGTTCATCTGTGCCGGCGGCCAGAGCACGGACATACGCCCGAGCTGCCGGATCATTGCGTGGAGCTGCCGCTGCCTTTCGAGCAAGCTTGACGAACTCGTCCCGGGGGTAGATGGCGAGGCTGTGATCCTGACTCTTGGTGATCATCAATCCTCCTGCCAGTTCGTCTCGGAACTTTGCCGGCAACGTGAGCCGACCTTTGTCGTCGAGCTTCGGCGTGAAGGTACCGAGGAACACTCGACACCTCCTGCGAGCTTGCGCTGAAACCCTCCCTATCGAGCGGATCGTGCTTCAGCTCTCCGCCCGAACCCACAGTACCCCACTTTCCCCCACAAACAAGGAGCACATGGTCCCTATTCAGCATCATTTGCTGATAAATAGCAGGTCAGCGCAGGTGGGGAGACGTGGGGGAAATTTGTAACCGTGTCCCGGCCCACACCGCCGTCAGATCGACCCTTTACGCCACGATCTGTTGCTCCCCCACACAAAATCGCAGTACAAGCGCGGTTTTCGAATAGACGTGAGCGGGACGAGGTCTGGTCGTGCGTTGCAGTTCGACCAGGGTGGAGGAAAGTGGAGGGCCGAGTGGAGCGAAGTGGAGGAAGCCCGCGGGCATGCCCTGAGGCAGCAGGAGTGGCGAGTGATTCGCTCGCACGTCACTGATTCACTCGATGGATTGCCGGCGCACACGTACAACACCCACAGCAACGGCGTGTGGTCGTCCGTGCCCTGAAGAGGGCGTCACGTCCGAACTGCATCACTCTCGAAGTACGCCCGAAGAAGGGCGGGAGAGCTAGTCCTGCTCGAACCTGCGTTTGAATCGATCTTCCATCCGCGACGAGAATCCACCGCCGGACTTCCGGCCGCGTCCCCGCCCGGATCCGCCGGCACTACCCCTACCCGGCGGACCGGAGGGATGATTGCCACCTTCGGAAGCGGAGTCGGCGGCCGGCGCAGACTTACGTCCACCACCCCAGAGGAACAACACCCCTGCGCCGAACATGAACAAGAAACCGAACAGGCTGATGATCGGAAAACCGCCCGGCTTGAGCGGGAGTGCAACCCCCGCGATCAGCAGGACCAGACCCAGCACGAATAGAGCCGCTGCTTGGAACCGCCGTCTACTCGACGGCGCCCGCATACGGCCGCCCCTCACATTGGAGGCGAACTTGGGGTCTTCGGCATAGAGAGCGCTCTCGATCTGATCGAGCATGCGCTGCTCGTGCTCGGAGAGTGGCACGGTACCTCCCCCGGCACTGGAAGTTTGGCAACCACCCCACGGTGTGAGGCGGCGGGTAATCAAGTTGGACGATTACCTGTTTTCATAATACGAGCAGTTTAGGTCTCGGACCACCAACTCCGGGTACGAGTTCCGCCACAAGCGTACGTATTCGTGCCGAAGGGCCCCGATTCGGCTCCATTTGCCTGTGCGGACCAGGAAATTCCCCGGAAACAACTGCCGACACGGACCATTTGTTCACGACGCTCGCAAATGCTCGGACGCGTCCTGACCGATGAAATCTTCGACCGCCGTGAGAAAACGGCCGACCTCGGCGAAGAATGCGTCGGAATCGGAGTCCGTGATCACGATCGACACGCCGGTTTCCACGGCCGCACGCGTAGAGGACCACCCTGCGAAGAACTTCGACCACGCTCCGAACGCGGGCGCTGCGGCGTCCATCAGAACCCACGCGTTTCCGCTTCGCTTGCGCTTCGAGCCGGCACCGGCAGGAGCTGCGGCCAACACTGCCCCGGCACCACGTAGGGCCGCCAGGTAGGCACACCGGAACCGGTCGGCAGGATCGCCCGCCCCAATCGCTTCCTCGAGAAGCGCATCCGCCTTCCGGAGCAGCCCCCACGCCACACCGGACTTTCCCACTCGAGCAGTGCGGTCGCTGGCGTCCCTCGCGCCGAAGGACCGCCTCGCCGACATCGGCAATCGAGAAATTGCGGCATCCGACGGACTCGACAACTCGGCAGGAAGAGTTCGTTGGCACTTCACACGTTCAGGCTTCACACGCTCGGACATCGGGGCACCTCCTGCACCGTGAGGATCCAAGACCAGGTGGGCCGGAGATGCCCGCTTCCCTTCGGGCATCTCCGGATCACCCACATCGAACATCTGTTCGACCTATTCAATATAACTGCACCCACCGACACGCCGTCAAGAGAAGAGGTGAGACCGGTCGACCCGCAGATCGCCTGGACACCACATACGGTCGACCTCGATCGCGCAGAATTCGCGAGTCGACTCCACGAGGCACTGGCCGTGTACGTCACCGCGATGGACTATCCGCGAGGAACCGAGTTCCATCGCGCACCGATGTGGCAGGAGCACGCGAACCGGCCTGGCTGGAAGGCAGTCGGCGCTTTGGCGGTTCCTCAGCAACCGTCACACGAAAATCTGCCGCTGGTGGGGATCGCTTACGGGTATCGCGGGAGCCCGGACCAGTGGTGGCATCAACAGGTACTGCACGGGCTTCGGCGCTCGGGTCGTCCCCAGAGCGAGATCGACGCGATTCTGAGCGACTACTTCGAACTCACCGAACTCCACGTGCATCCGAGCGGACAAGGTCACCGGTTGGGCGAATCGCTCTTGCGTCACCTCCTCGTCGATCGACCCGAACGTAGTGTTCTGTTGTCGACACCCGAGGTGTACGACGAGGACAACCGAGCCTGGCGGCTGTACCGTCGCCTCGGCTTTCGTGACGTGCTCCGCAGATTTCGTTTTGCCGGCGACAACCGGCCGTTCGCAGTCCTCGGCCGTGGACTGCCGCTGTGAGCGCGCTTCTCGACGCCGTCGTCGTCGGCTCCGGACACAACGCGCTCGTATCGGCCGCCTACCTCGCACGCGAGGGTTGGTCGGTCGAGGTTCTGGAGAAGGACACGGTTCTCGGCGGCGCCGTCTCGACCGTCGAGCGATTTCCCGGATACAAGGTGGACCGGGGGTCGTCGGCACACCTCATGATCCGACACAGCGGCATCATCGAGGAACTCGGACTCGGCGCGCACGGACTGCGCTACATCGACTGTGACCCGTGGGCGTTCGCGCCGCCCGCCCCGGGCACCGACGGGCCGGGCATCGTGTTTCACCGCGACCTCGACGCAACCTGCTGGTCCATCGAACGAGCATGCGGGACAAAGGACGCCGACTCCTACCGGCGATTCGTCGCGGTCTGGTCGGAGCGCAGTCGACATGTCATGAAAGCGTTTTCCGCACCGCCCACCGGATCGAACCTGATCGGTGCGTTCGGAGGTCTCGCCACCGCACGCGGCAACAGCGAACTGTCTCGGCAGTTCCTCGCGCCTGGCGACGCACTGCTCGACGAGTATTTCGACAGTGAGGCACTCAAAGCAGCGCTTGCGTGGTTCGGCGCCCAGTCCGGGCCTGCGATGTCGGAACCGGGAACCGCTCCGATGGTCGGCTTCGCGGCCCTCATGCACGTCTTGCCGCCAGGGCGAGCAGTCGGTGGAAGCGGCGCACTGAGTGCTGCGCTGGCCTCCCGGATGGCTGTCGACGGCGCCACCGTCGCGCTCGGTGACGGCGTGACGTCTATCCGCCGAAACTCGAGTCACTGGACCGCCACAACCGAGAGCGGTCGAGAAGTTCACGCTCGCAAGGTAATCGCCGGGTGCCACATCCTGACCACGCTCGACCTCCTGGGCCGAGGGGGCTTCGACCGAACCACGCTCGATCACTGGCGGCGGAAAATCAGGGTCGGCCCCGGCATCGGCGCGGTACTTCGACTGGCGACATCCGCGCTTCCGTCGTACCGCGGCGACGCCACGACACGGGAAAGTACCTCGGGATTGCAATTACTCGTCTCCGATCGCGCACACTTGCGCACTGCACACGGCGCAGCACTGGCGGGGGAACTTCCTCCTCGCCCTGCGGTTCTCGGAATGAGTTTCAGCGGAATCGATCCCACGATCGCCCCGGCCGGTCGGCATCAGGTGACACTGTGGTCGCAGTGGCAACCGTATCGCCTCAGCGGACATCGCGATTGGGCATCGGTCGCCGAGGCGGAGGCCGACCGGATCGTCGGCGAGATGGAGGCTTTCGCACCCGGGTTCGCCGATTCCGTCCTCGACCGGTTCATTCAGACTCCCCGGGACATCGAGTCGGAATTGGGGATGATCGGCGGAAATGTCATGCACGTCGAGATGTCACTCGATCAGATGATGTTGTGGCGACCGCTTCCGGAACTGTCCGGCCATCGTGTTCCGGGAGCAGACGGGTTGTATCTGACCGGAGCATCGACTCATCCCGGTGGCGGTGTGTCCGGAGCCAGCGGTCGCAGTGCGGCTCGAATCGCACTGTCGGACAGCCGCCGGGGCGCGACTCGTCGTTGGATGCGTCGTTCGAGCAGGTCGTGAAGGTCACCCGCCGAACTTCACCCGCCGACACGCCCCCGCCTCGATGACTGGCTACGCCACGGCTGGCACGATGACCACTGTGCAACAGTCCACCGATCCCGCCGCCAAGCCGACCAGTCGGAAACGTTTCCTGACGGTTGCCGCGCTCGCCCTCATGCTTGTTCCCTTGCTGGCCGGGTGCATCCGCGTGCAGGTGTCGATGGGAGTGTCCGCGAACGATCGTGTGACCGGACAGGTGGTAGCTGCCGCTATTCCGGCGAACGAGGCGGACAAGGGTCCGCAGCTGACCCCACCTTCGTCGCTGGAGGACAAGATACGGGTTCAGGAGTACAAGAAGGACGGGTACGTCGGCAGCCAAGCGTTCTTCAGCGACTTGTCCTTCGGTGACGTCGCCCAACTGGGCTCCATGTACGCCGAGGGGTCCGGGTCGTTCCAGATCACCCTCAAGCGATCCGGGGACACCGTCACGCTCGACGGCAAGGCAGACCTGAAGACGGTTCCGACTCAGGGCGCCGACGTCCAGGTCAGCATCGCCTTCCCGGCACGGGTCGGCACGACCAACGGAACACGAGACGGCGATTCCCGGGTGTCGTGGACCTTGCCCGCCGGCGAGGTGTCCACGATGCGCGCCGAGGTCAACTACGCGGACCCAAGCACCCGAAGCTTCGCCGGGTGGGCAGGAATCATGGCCGGGCTGGCGCTCGGTGTCGCGATTGTCGTCGGTGCAATGGCCTGGATGGCGCGCAATCGAGCACCGATCAAGCGCGCGCCGGCCGCGAAAGCACCGGTCATGAAGACGCCTGTCACGAAATCACCTGCCAGCAAGCAAGCTGACAACAGGAATCCGAAAAACACCACGAAGTAGCGCCTGGCGATTGCCCCCCTCGATTGGTGTCGAGCGGGGCAACGGGATCAGACGGCTTGTGCTGTCCCGACAGAGGTGTCGGGGGTGAGACCGAGTCGCTCGAGGACCTCACTGGTGGCGCGCGCAAAGTTCAAAGTGATGAAGTGCAGGCACGGAGCGCCTTCAGCGATCAACCGCTCACCCATCTCGGTGGCCAGATCGATGCCGAGTTCGCGGACCGCTGCACGGTTCTCGTCCGGACCGCTTCCGGCCGCGGCGTCGAATCGACGCTCGAGAGCGGGGGGCAATGACGAGCCCGAGAGCTCGAGCATGCGCCGCACCGAGCGTAGCGACGTCACCGGCATGATCTCCGGGATGATCGGCTTGGCGCCCTGTTCTGCGTCGTACGCACTCACCCGGTCACGAAGACGCAGGTAGTCCTCCACGTCGAAGAACATCTGTGTGATCGAGTACTCGGCGCCGGCACGCAACTTCGACACCAGGTACTTCGTGTCGTACGCCAAGTCCGGAGCGCGATAGTGCCCCTCGGGGAACGACGCGACGCCGACGTGGAAGTCGCCCAGGTCACGGACCATCCGTACGAGTTCCTCGGCGTACTCGACGCCTTCGGGATGCTTCTTCCATTCGCCGAGCGGATCGCCGGGCGGATCGCCGCGCAATACGAGGATGTTGCTGATCCCACGATCGGCGTAGGCACCGACCATGGCGCGAAGCTCTTCGGTGCTGTGTGAGACAGCAGTCAGGTGAGCAACCGGCAGCAGGGTCGTCTCTTCGGCAAGTTCGCCGGTGACACGCACCGTACGATCGCGCGTCGAGCCACCTGCGCCGTAGGTCATCGAGACGAACGCCGGTCCGAGCCGCTCGAACGTACGCACCGCACGCCACAGGCGCGCTTCGGCGTCCGCGTCACGCGGCGGCGAAAACTCGACCGAGAACGGAATACGGCTACCTGTCGAGGAAGCGATCCGATCGACGATCGACGGTGTTCGGGTGGCCCACCCCTCGCTGGAGCGGCCCCTGACTGGATCGAATGTCACCGGTCAAGCATATGTTTTCCAGCTGCAAACAAGCTCATCGCCCAGTACTGCGTATCCCGAATGTCAGGATCGCGCAGTTCACGGCCCGACCCGCCGTTGATTCCAACCCCTACTAAGCTGGGCCCCAAGCTCGCTTCCGTGTAACCATCCGGCGCGAGAACATACCGATCTTGGAGGCCACCCTGTCCGCAGGAACCGCGCGCGTTGGACAGAGTTCGACCAACACCGCACCGCATCCGACCTCACTCGAACTGCCAGGTCTGTTCGAAGCAGCGCTCCGCGACTTCTTCGCTTCACGCCGCGAACTCGTCTCGAACATAGGCGGTGGATACGAGGAGGCCGTCAGCACCCTCGAGGCCTTCGTCCTGCGCGGAGGAAAGCGCGTCCGACCGTCGTTCGCCTGGACGGGATGGCTCGGCGCCGGAGGCGACCCGAACGGTAAGGGCGCAGACGCGGTGATTCGTGCGTGCGCCGCCCTCGAACTGGTGCAGGCCTGCGCGCTCGTCCACGACGACATCATCGACGCATCCACGACCAGGCGCGGCTTCCCGACCGTTCATGTCGAATTCGAGGACCAGCACCGAGACGAGGAGTGGAGCGGCGATTCCGCGCACTTCGGCGAGGCCGTCGCCATTCTTCTCGGCGACCTGGCCTTGGCCTGGGCGGACGACATGATCCGAGAATCCGGGATCAGCCCCGAGGCGGCCGCACGTGTCAGCCCGGTCTGGTCGGCAATGCGCACCGAGGTGCTCGGTGGCCAATTCCTCGACATCAGCAATGAAGCCCGAGGCGACGAGACCGTCGAGGCAGCCATGCGGGTCAACCGCTACAAGACCGCCGCGTACACGATCGAACGCCCACTGCACCTCGGCGCCGCGCTGTTCGGTGCGGACGCCGAGTTGGTCGACGCCTACCGGACCTTCGGCACGGACATCGGTATCGCCTTCCAACTTCGCGACGACCTGCTCGGTGTCTTCGGAGATCCGTCCGTCACGGGCAAACCGTCGGGCGACGATCTCATCGCCGGTAAGCGAACTGTCCTGTTCGCGATGGCGCTTGCCCGCGCCGACGCCGCAGATCCGGCGGCAGCAGAACTGCTCCGCAACGGAATCGGCACGCAGCTGACCGACACCGAGGTCGACACTCTGCGCCAGGTGATCACCGATCTGGGCGCCGTCACCGACGTCGAAACGCAGATCGACACCCTCGTCGAGGCAGCTGCGAACGCCCTCGACTCGAGCACGGCAACGGCAGAGTCCAAGGCTCGCCTGACCGACATGGCGATCGCGGCCACGAAGCGAAGCTACTGACCGTGGCACACGTGCACCGCACTCGAACCGTCAGCTCGCCGACCGATCGAGTCGTGATCGTCGGCGCGGGACTTGCCGGACTGTCTGCGGGGTTGTATCTGCGTGGCGCCGGCCGCGACGTCACGATTCTCGAGAGCAACAGCTCGGTCGGTGGGCGAGTCGGTGTCTACCAGGGCAATGACTACAGCATCGACAACGGCGCAACGGTGCTCACGATGCCCGAACTCGTCGAAGACGCCCTTGCGGCCGTCGGCGCCGACCCAGCCTCGACAAACCCCAAATTCGTTGTGCACAAGCTCGATCCGACGTACCACGCGCGATTCGCAGACGGCACCGCTCTCGATGTCCACGCCGACCCAGAAGACATGGCTGCCGAAGTCTCCCGTGTCTGCGGGCCGGAAGAAGCGCAGCGATACCGTGCGTTGCGGCGATGGCTGAACCGGATCTTCGACGCGGAATTCGACCGCTTCATGGACGCCGACTTCGATTCTCCCCTCGGACTGGTCAATTCGCGTGACGCAGTCAAAGATCTGAGCCGGCTCGTCGCACTGGGAGGATTCGGGAAACTGGGCGGGCAGGTGGATCGCAAGATCCGCGACCCTCGCCTCCGGCGGATCTTCACCTTCCAAGCGCTGTATGCGGGCGTTGCTCCGTCTCGGGCCCTCGCGGTGTACGGGGCGATCGCTCACATGGACACCTCACTCGGCGTCTACTTCCCCGAGGGCGGGATGCGCACGATCGCCGAGTCGATGGCCGACGCCTTCACCGAGGCCGGCGGAATTCTGCATCTCGGCCGCACTGTCGAACGCCTCGAGGTAAGCGATCGGCGCGTGCACACCGTTCACACACGCGACGGCGAGCGCTTCGACTGTGACGCCGCCGTCCTCACTCCCGACATGGCCGTCACGGACTCGCTCTTGCGCCCGCATACGCGATTGCGTCCGCGCCCGGTGCGTACATCGCCATCCGCTGTCGTGATTCACGGCACTGTTTCCTCCGCGGTCGCCGACGAATGGCCCGCGCAGCGACACCACATGATCGACTTCGGCGAGGCGTGGAAGCGTACCTTCGCCGAGATCACGGCACGCCGCGGCCGCGGGCGACTGATGAGTGATCCGTCACTGCTCGTCACCCGACCGGCACAGACCGATCCGAGCCTGGCCTTCTCGCGAGACGGCCGAATCCGTGAACCGCTGTCAGTCCTCGCGCCGTGTCCGAATCTGGACAGTGCAAGTCTCGACTGGTCGACTCTCGGCCCGCCCTACGTGCGCGAAATCATCCTCACGCTGCAAGAACGTGGCTACACGGGACTGGTCGAAGGGTTCGAGATCGATCACGTCGACACCCCGCAGACCTGGCTCGAGAAGGGCATGGCCGCGGGTAGCCCGTTCGCAGCGGCACACACCTTCACCCAGACGGGGCCGTTCCGACGCAAGAACCTCGCCCGCGGCTTCGACAACGTCGTTCTCGCCGGATCGGGAACCGTTCCGGGGGTGGGAGTACCGACCGTTCTGCTGTCCGGACGGCTCGCCGCCGAACGTATTACCGGTACACGCGAGCGAGCCAGCGCGGTGGGCACTCGTGCGAGCAACTAAACTAGCCCCTCGTAACCGACCATTCATCCACGATTCACCGACTCGGGCGCAGCATGCGCCGATCGACACCGATCTCCTCGGGGGAGGAACCTGCACCGATGACGTCCTCTGCCGCAGCCACTGAAAGACCGTGGCACCTAAGGGCCGCCAATTTCCTTCGGACTCCCGAAGGTCACAGTGCACTGCTCGGTTTCTTCGGCGCAGTCATGATCACTTTCGGCGGATTCGGTGCCGGTAGCGTCCGGCGCCAAGATCCGCTGCTCGAGTCGATGCATCTGTCCTGGCTCCGTTTCGGCCACGGATCGATTCTGTCGGCGGCCATCGTCTGGATCGGTGTCCTGTGCATGATCGCCGCCTGGGTTCGACTGGGCCGCTCGACTCTGCGCGGTGACGTCTCGTTGCGCGGATTGCGCTACGTCGTCCCGGTCTGGACGTTTCCGCTGCTGTTCGCGGTGCCCATGTTCAGCCGTGACGCCTACTCCTACCTGGCGCAAGGCGCGTTGTTGCGCAACGGCTTCGACCCGTATGCCGTCGGCCCCGTCGTCAATCCGGGAATCCTGCTCGACAACGTCTCCAACGTGTGGACGACGACAACTACCCCGTACGGTCCGGTTCACCTTCTCCTTGCCGACGCCATCGTTCGGCTGACCGGTGAGAACGTCATCGCCGGCACGATGCTGTTGCGGATCACGATGCTCCCCGGACTCGCCCTGATGATGTGGGCCGTTCCCCATCTCGCGACGAAGCTCGGCGGAAACACCTCGATCGCCCTGTGGCTCGCAGTACTCAATCCCCTCGTCCTGATCCACCTGATCGGCGGCGTTCACAACGAGATGCTCATGGTCGGCCTCATGGCCGCAGGCATTGCGCTCGCTCTCGAACGCAAGCACCTCTTCGGGATCGGGCTGATCGCGCTTGCCGTCGCGATCAAGGCAACCGCAGGCGTCGCACTTCCCTTCATAGTCTGGATCTGGATGATCCATGAGCGGGAGGACGCCGCAGCGGCCGGGCGAGAACCGGCGTCACCGATCCGATCGTTCGTCAAAACGGCCGGCGCAGGTTTCGCGGTGTTCGTGGCGGTACTCGGATCCACCTCACTGATCGCCGGAGTCGGCCTCGGCTGGACGACGGCACTCTCCGGTTCGGCAAAGATCATCAACTGGCTCTCGCTGCCCACGATCGTGGCGCACATCGGAACCATGGCAACCTCCTGGTTCGCCGGCGACCATTTCAACGACATCCTCGAAGTCTCCCGGACCATCTCGGCGGTTGTGTTGATCGCGATCATCGCCGTCGTGTGGTGGCGCTACCGCAAGACCGAGCGCGACGCCGTCATGGGCATCGTGATCGTGATGGTCGCCATCGTCGTTCTGTCCCCCGCAGCACTCCCCTGGTACTACTCCTGGCCGCTGGCAGTAGCTGCCGGTTTCGCAATGTCGCCGACGACTCTCGCCGTACTGACCGGGCTGTCCACCTGGCTGATGCTGGTGTTCCAGCCGGACGGATCGATCGGCCTGTACACCTTCCCGCACGTGGCTCTGGCCATCGTCGCTGCCGTGATCGCGGCGATGTCCTTGCAGACGGAAGACCCACTGCGACTTCGTGGACGCAAACACGAGAAACCGATCGAAATGACGTCAGCCGCCTCGGCGCCCTCGACGTCAGGATCTGCGTGATCCGCGTGTCATGAACGCACTGCCTGCGTCCTATGAATTCTGCGAGGGCGTGACGAGGGAACACGGCCGAACGTACTTTCTGGCCACCCGGTTGTTGCCCGTACCTCGACGCCGCGCAGTTCACGCGCTCTACGCATTTGCTCGCGTCGTCGACGACATCGTGGACGAACCCTCGGGTCCGCATGAACGAGGCACGGTGCTCGCCGACGTCGAACGTGCAGCCGTCAACGCACTCGACAACCCCACTGCGACAGGTGGCTTCCCGTCGACGGTTCCCCTCGACCTGACACGCGTACTCCCGGCCTTCGCGGATGCTGTGAAGACGTTCGACATCCCGCGCGCATATTTCGACGCCTTCTTCGAGTCCATGCGGATGGACGCCCCCGCCACGGCGAAGTTTCGACCCGTTTACAACACGATGGACGAACTCAGCGAGTACATGTACGGCTCCGCCGTCGTCATCGGTTTGCAGATGCTCCCGATTCTCGGAGTGAGCGTTCCGCAGCAGGAAGCTGTAGTGCCCGCGTCGAATCTCGGTGAGGCGTTTCAGCTGACCAACTTCATCCGCGACGTCGGTGAAGACCTCGACCGGGGACGTCTGTATCTACCGGCGGGCGAGTTCGCCGCCTTCGGGGTCGACATCGAGATGCTCGAGCACGGGCGCAGAACCGGAACGGTGGACGTTCGGGTCAAGCGCGCGCTGGCACACTTCATTGCCGTGACGCGGGGGCGGTATCGGTCTGCCGAATCTGGCATCCCGATGCTCGATCGGCGGGTCCAGCCGTCGATCCGCACGGCTTTCGTGTTGTACGGAGCAATTCTCGACCAGGTCGAGCGCGCCGACTTCCGGATACTGCATCGACGTGTGTCCGTTCCAGGACGCACGCGACTTCGAGTCGCTGCGCCGGGTCTGGTCCGGTCGGCAACCTACGCGGCGAAAAACCGCATGCGGTGAGTTGTCAGAAGGCCGGCAGCTCAGAAAGCCATGGCCTGTGCGCGGCGGATGACCTCACGCGCGAGATCACCATGCAGTGCGTCCACCGGGCGCCCCGGCAGGGAATCGTCGGCCAGGAACAACCAGCGGAGGATTTCGACATCGGTGTAGCCGCCGTCGTGCAGCACCGCCAGCAGACCGGGCAGCCACTTGACGATCTGGCCGTCCTCGCCGAAGAACACTTCGGGGACACCGAGAACGCCATGCCGCTTGACTGCGATGATCTTGTGATCGCGAAGCAACTGGTGAACCTTGCTCACCGGCAACCCGACGTTCTTCGCCACATCCACCAGCTGGAACAGGGAAACCGAAGAATCCAGGACATCATCACAATAAGGAATCGCGCTCACCGCGAGAAGTTTATCCGGTCCGGCGAGCCCGCTGTGTACCGCCCGGTGCAGTGCTCGAAACTGCCGCTCCGCTCAGGTCACAACGCTCTGTGACGTTCTCGAGACTTCCGCGTCGGTATCGCTGGCTACGATGGACGGGATGCGGCGTATCAGTAACCGGGATTTCGCGGTGGATGTAAATCGGTGCCCTCACTGCGGGAACCAGTACGCGGTATACAACCACCCACATGCTGACAGCTACCACCCAGACCGCAAGCACGCAGATCGCAAGCACGGAGGAACAGTCATTACGGAGGTCGAGGGTTGATCGGCGAAATGCTCGAGCGCCGCTATCGAGTGGACGCACCGATCGCGCGCGGCGGTATGTCGACCGTGTATCGAGGCCTCGATACACGGTTGGATCGACCTGTCGCGATCAAGGTGATGGACCCGCAATTCGCCGGCGATCCAGCGTTCCTGACTCGTTTCGAGTTCGAGGCCCGGGCCGTGGCCCGACTCAAGCATCCGGCCCTTGTGGCCGTCTACGACCAAGGCAGCGATCGCAATCACGTGTTCCTCGTGATGGAACTCGTCGACGGTGGAACCTTGCGTGAACTCCTTCGCGAGCGCGGACCGATGCCGCCACACGCAGTCGCTGCAGTCGTGGCACCTGTCCTGGACGCGTTGGCGGTGGCGCATCGAGCGGGACTGGTTCACCGTGACGTCAAACCCGAGAACATCTTGATCTCGGACACCGGCGAAGTGAAGATCGCCGACTTCGGATTGGTGCGTGCAGCTGCGGCAGCAACCACCACCTCCAACAGCGTGATCCTCGGCACCGCGGCCTATCTGTCGCCGGAACAGGTGACGTCAGGAATTGCCGACACTCGAAGCGACGTCTACTCGACCGGCGTGTTGATGTTCGAACTTCTCACCGGTACAACACCGTTCACCGGCGATACGTCACTCTCCATCGCCTACCAACGCATCCACGACGATGTCCCGCGCCCAGGTTCACGTATCCCCGGTGTACCGGCGCAGTTCGATCGTCTGGTCGCCGAAGCCACTCACCGCGAGCCCGCACATCGTTTCGCCGACGCCGGTGAGATGGCAGCTGCACTTCGCAGTGTGAGCGAGCAACTGGAACTTCCGTCATACCGCGTTCCCGCTCCGCGTCGAAGCGCCCAGCACCAGAGCGCGCAAGTTGCCCCGGCCCGGCCACAACCGGCGCCTGCGCCTCCCACGGAGGTACACCCGAACTCTGCTGCGCGCCCGAACCCTGCTGCCACGACGGTATTGGCGTCCGGCGTGGCCCCGGCTGTGGCAGCCACCACGGCGCTCGGCACGGGCTCTCCTCCCCCTGGCGGTATCCAGCACACTCGCGCGGTCACCGCACAAACTGCTCGTCCGGCGACGGTCGACGGCGACTCGGATTTCGACGACGGTTCCGATTTCGGCGACGACCACCCGGGGCACGACGATCCGCATGCTCATTTTGTCGAGGCACGACGCAAATCGCGACGAGCCACCCTGATCTGGCTGCTCGTCATCGCGGTCCTCGCGCTCACGTTGGGCTTCGGCGGATGGTGGATGGGCTCGGGCCGCTATACAGCTGTTCCCTCGATCGACGGGCTGACCAAGGACACTGCGGTCACCGCTCTGCAGGACGCCGGGCTCTCCCCCGACGTCCAGGGTCAGTACTCCGACGCCCAACCCATCGACACGGTGATCGGGACAGACCCGGCCTCCGGCTCCAGGGTTACCAAAGGCTCGACCGTCGCGCTGCTGACTT
Source organism: Rhodococcus sp. MPR-R1B (assembly GCF_058793255.1). Lineage (NCBI taxonomy): Bacteria > Bacillati > Actinomycetota > Actinomycetes > Mycobacteriales > Nocardiaceae > Rhodococcus > Rhodococcus sp. MPR-R1B. The sequence goes on along the minus strand of NZ_JBXAFO010000009.1, from coordinate 51,837 downwards.
CGCTCGGGCGTCCGACTGTCCCGCCCATTCCGGCCGGCGGCGACGCCTCGGCCCTGGGCGCACAACTCGCCGACCGTACTCTCGTCGCGGTCGACGGCGGGGACACATTCAGCTCCAAGATCCCGATCGGCGGCGTGGCCGCGCTCGACCCGGCACCGGGAACCGAAGTTGCCGTGGGCTCCTCGGTCAAGGTCATTACATCCAAAGGGTCACCGCCCGTGGACATTCCCGATGTGAAGGGCATGTCCGAGAACGCTGCGCGCGCCACCCTCGACAAGGTAGGCATCTCAGTCAGCACCACCAGAACAACGTTCGACGACGCCGTCGAGGGCGGTAGCGTGATCGGCACCGATCCCGCAGTCGGGTCCTCCGTCAACGCCGGCACCTCCGTGGTTCTGCTCATCTCCGATTCCGTCAAGGTTCCCTCGCTGATCGGCCGCTCCGTCTCTTCAGCACGCGAAGAACTCGGCCGCCTCGGCCTCGAGATCACCGTGCGTCAGCTCACCCAGAACGACAGCTCGGTCATCATCAGCCAGAGCGTCAAGAACGACCTCGTTGCCAAGGGCACCGACATCAGCGTCGTCGCAATTCCCTGACAGTCCGCTTCGGCCTAATCTGAATTCATGGCCACGTGGGAACCCGAGAGCATTGGGATACTCGACTTGCCGTCGGGGAGATCGATTCGGGGTCGAGGACTCCGCAATCCGCTTCCTTCCGGACCTCTCCCCACCTTCGGCGTCTATCTGACCGGCAAAGAACCTCCCGACACCGAGTGGGAGTCGGAGTGGGTCCGCTGGCGAGATTTCTGGTTGCCGAGCGATCCCGATGCGCTGCGCAGGGCCTTGCACGAAGTGTGGGTGCGCTCGGAAACCGAAAGAGTCGAGATCGCGTGCGGTGGTGGATACGGCCGCACCGGAACAGCGTTGGCCGCTCTTGCCGTCATGGACGGAGTGCCCAGTAAGGACGCCACCGCGTACGTTCGCGCACGTTACTCACCTCGCGCCGTCGAAATGCCCTGGCAGCGCCGATTCGTCACACGATTCACGCAATAGCGAACGCCCCCACCTGCGCGAGCGGGTGAGGGCGTTTGCCGAAAATCGATGCCGGGCGCGAATCAGCTTCGGCGAAGCAAGGTTTCAGCCTCGCAGCATCTCGGCCACGAGGAACGCGAGCTCCAACGACTGTTGGGTGTTCAATCGGGGGTCGCACGCCGTCTCGTAGCGACCGCCGAGATCGAGGTCGGAGATGTCCTGCGCGCCGCCGAGGCACTCGGTGACGTTCTCACCGGTCAGCTCGACGTGGATGCCACCCGGATGCGTGCCGAGACCGTTGTGGACCTCGAAGAATCCCTGAACCTCGTCGACGATGCGGTCGAAGTGGCGCGTCTTGTACCCTGTGGAGGCTTCGTGGGTGTTGCCGTGCATCGGATCGCACTGCCAGATGACCTGGTGACCGGTGGCTTGGACCTTCTCGATGATCGCCGGCAGCAGGTCGCGGACCTTGCCGTTGCCCATGCGCGAGATCAGAGTCAGACGACCTGGCTTGTTGGTGGGGTCGAGACGCTCGACGTATTCCACCGCCATTTCCGGCGTCGTGCTCGGGCCGATCTTGAGGCCGATCGGGTTGGACACCAACTCGGCGAAGGCGATGTGCGCGCCGTCGAGCTGACGAGTGCGGTCACCGATCCAGAGGAAGTGAGCCGACAGGTCGTAGAGCTTGGGGTGATCGCTGTCGTTGTCGAGACGCAGCATCGCGCGCTCGTAGTCGAGAACCAGGGCCTCGTGGCTGGCAAAGATCTGTGCCTGGTGCAGGCTCGGATCGGTGACGCCACACGCGTTCATGAACTGCAGGCCGCGGTCGATCTCGGCTGCCAGTTGCTCGTAGCGTGCGCCCGCGGGAGACGCTGCGACGAATTCGCGGTTCCAATCGTGCACCTTGTGCAGGTCGGCCATGCCGGCGCCGGTGAGTGCGCGAACCAGGTTCATCGCGGCGCTGGCGTTGGCGTATGCACGCACCAGTCGCGAAGGATCGTGGGCGCGGACTGCCTCGTCGGCGACGAGCGAGTTGATCATGTCGCCGCGGTAGGACTTCAGACCCAACGAGTCGATGTCGGCCGAGCGCGGTTTGGCGTACTGGCCGGCGATGCGAGCGACCTTGACGACCGGCATCGAGGAACCGTAGGTGAGCACGACGGCCATCTGCAGCAACGTGCGGATGTTTCCCTTGATGTGCGGCTCGGTGTTGTCCGCGAAGGTCTCGGCGCAGTCACCGCCCTGGAGCAGAAATGCCTCACCACGCGCGACCTGCGCGAGACGCTCTTGCAGCGCCTCGACTTCGCTGGCCACCGTGATGGGAGGCACGCTCTCGAGCACAGTCCGCATGGCGGCCGCCTGGTCAGCGGGCCACGAGGGCTGCTGAGCAGCGGGCTTCGCGAGCGCCTCGTCGAGCTGCTTACGCAGTCCGGCAGGCAGCGGCGGGAGTTCGGGCAAGCGGTCGATCGGCACGTCGACAGTCCAGTTCACCTCTACAGGATATTCGCTCGCTCGTCGGCGCGTCACACAGGCTCTCGATCGCAGCCCAATCGGAACACTTCCCGCGCACCGAAACCTGGGTCAGCGAAGTGACCGTGCAGCCGAAATGGCGTCGAACTTCACGAGGTTGTGCCTGGCGTCGGCAAGTGCGTCGTGTGCGTCGGCGGGCGCCGACGGGAGGGCAGGACTGCCGTTGTCTTCCCAGAACTGTCGGAGTTCGCGGGTGTACCGCGGCATCGACTGCGGTAGTTCCGTCATGTCGCCCCACAACTGGCACAGCGCGACGTGGTCGTAGGCGGCGACCCACGCCCAGAGCTCCGGAACCACCATCGGCCGCGGAACGAAGAATTTCAGAAGATCGTCGCGGATCTTCTCGCGTGATTTCCACAGCGGCGACGAAGGCTGCGGCAACTTCGGCAGCACGTTCTTGCGCACCCAACTACCGGCACGGGCGGGATCGAACTCCGTCGAAACCGCGTAGTACTCTCGGCCGTCCTCACAGACAACGCCGATGGACACGAGATCGATGGTTCGACCGTCTTCGATGAATTCACAGTCGTAGAAGTAGCGCACGTCCGAAAACTATGCCGCACGCGCAGGCTCTGGAGCCAATGCGCGTGCGGCCGGTGTGGGAAATCTCTAGCTGGCTTGTGCGTCCGGGAGCGAATCCTTGTCGGACTTCGCGGATTCCTTCGACTCGGCCGAGGCCACGAGATCGACAACCGACTCGCCGCCTTCCGCCGGAACGTCGACGGCAGCTTCGGGTTTCGTGGGCGCCTGGTTCTTGAGGCTTGCCGCGTAGATGTCCACGTACTCCTGGCCGGAGAGTTTCATCAACTTGTACATCACCTCGTCGGTCACAGCGCGCTCGACGAAGCGGTTTCCGCCCATGCCTTCGAAGCGGGAGAAATCGATGGGTTCGCCGACGATCACGGTGACCTTGGCGGGACGCCACATCCGTGAGCCGATCGGATTCATCTTGTCGGTGCCGACCATCGCTACCGGGATCACCTTGACGCCCGATTCAAGTGCGAGGCGCGCCATTCCGGTCTTGCCCTTGTAGAGGCGACCGTCAGGCGAGCGCGTCCCCTCGGGGTAGATACCCAGCAGGCTGCCCGAACCGAGGACCTTGAGACCGGCGTTGAGTGCATCCTGCGCCGCGTCTGCACCGGTTCGGTCGATGGGGACCTGACCGACCGCGGTGAAGAACCACTTCTGGAAAGCGCCCTTCAGACCGGAACCGGTGAAGTACTCACTCTTGGCAAGGAACGTGATGCGGCGGTTGACGCGAAGCGGAAGGTAGAACGAGTCCAGAACCGCCTGGTGATTGCTGGCCAGAATGGCCGCCCCGTCAGTCGGAATGTTCTCGTGACCCTTGACCGTCGGACGCCCGAGCAGCCAGAGAATCGGCCCCAGCAACACATACTTGAAGAGCCAATACCACACGGCGTCCCTCCCATTCACAGCTGAATTTCGCTGAGTACGACCTTACTGCCGACCGGTAACCCCCGCTACACACGCCCCTGCAGGATCGACCCGATCACAGTCCGGCAGACGTGGTTCCAGCGCCGTCGACCCCACCGAGATCCTGAGGCACTACCGATCGGGCCAAAGCGGCGGCGCCGACCATGCCCGCAGCTTCGCCCAGCTGAGCGGAACGGATGCGGGCCAGTGGGCGGTGCTTCGCCCCGGTCAACAATGTCGCGTATTGCTCGCGGGCGTCGTCGAGAAACAGTGGGGCAGAACTCGCGACGCCGCCGGCGATCACGACCAGATCGGGATCGTAGACGTCACCGACCATGGCCAGACCCACGGCCAGCCAACGGGTGAACTCGGCGATCGTTGCCAGCGCGAGTGGGTCACCGTCCTGCGCGGCGTTGGCGATCCGGCGACCGGTGAGCGAACCAGGATCCACCGCTACCTCGCGCGCCAGGACCGTCGACGCGGCCGGGTCGGCGGCAAGCAGTTCGATTGCCGTGTCGACGAGCGCCGTTCCGCTGCAATAGCGCTCCCAACACCCACGTTTGCCACACGCGCACTGACGCCCGCCCGGAACGACCTGGATGTGGCCCAGTTCGGGAGCGACGCCGTGACTCCCCCGGTACAGCTCACCGTTGATCAGCAGCGCTCCACCGATTCCGGTCCCGATTGCCACCATCACGACATTGCGGCCACCTGCGGCCGCGCCGAATCGGTGCTCCGCGAACGCCGCCGCATTGGCGTCGTGTTCGAGAACGACCGGCAAGCCGAGCCGCTTGCTCAAGTCACTTCCGACCGGCGCGTCCACCCACGGCAAGTGCGGAGCGAACCGAACCGAGCTTCGATCGGAGGTGATGAAGCCGGCGACCGCCAACCCCACGGCCGATACCTCGTGCCTGGTGACCAATTCGCGCACGACGCGATCGAGACCGTCTTCGAGTGCCCTGGCCGACTGCGGGGTCGGGGCTTGAATCATCTCGAGCACTTGTCCGTCGACGTCCACGACGGAGGCCCTGATACTCGTCCCGCCGACGTCGATGCCGACCGTCAAGATGTCGTCCATGGTGGAGTCGGAGACCGCTTTCAAGCGGCGCGCGCTCATCGCGACGATTCCCGCGCGAGCGGCGTCCGCTGGAGTGCGCACCCTGAATCGGTGCCTCGTGCGTCGGTGACCATTGTGTCGATTGTGCTCATCTCGGGCCGTTCGCTCTACCCGGGGTACTGAGTCAGTCCTTGACCGTCACGTTGATCGGGACAAATGCCGCCGTGCGAGTTCGCTCCGCACCTGGCGTCGTCGGACCGCCGTCCGGTCCACGATCGGGACCTGACGGCCCCCCGAGAAACTCGTCGAGAATCTCACGAAGCAACGCAAGGAATGCTGCTGCTTGACCCGCGAGGAATGCCAACAGTTCGTGGTGCTCACCGCGAACCAGTGCGGCGAGGGCGCACACCGGGCACCAGCTGCAGCCGGTGAACACCGGCTGCGTGTCCGTGGACGCCGAGTCACTCGCAACGTCTGCCGTCGCTGCTGCGGCCTTCTGCAGCACCGGTTCCAGGCGCGTCAGAACGGTTTCCGCCAGCGCGCGAAACTCCGCGACGAGGCGCTCGTGCTCTTCGCTCATACCGGCCACACCGCGGGATCCGGGCTGAACCGGATGATCAGGTAACTGCCGTCCAACTCCGCCCCGTTCACGACACAACGACGCAGCACCGACGCCAAACGAACTCTGCGTCGTACGCCGTCTGCTCCCACCAGCACATCGTCCTCCACCCGGCCCAACGACAACGACGACGGATCCACGAGCGGAAGGTACATCCGCATCACGTACACCGAATCGACTCCGGTCCCGGACTCCAACGACACCACGATGTTGTCCGCGGTACCGACGGTGCCCGAATCCGTGCCCGTTCCACCCTCGAACGTGGCCGCGATCTCGCCCAGAGCGGCCAACCCTACCGGTTCGGCGCAAGCGCGTTCGACCGTTGTGACGGACATTCCATCGGTTGATCCACGCAGTTCGTCCACGACGAGTGCCTGAGCCGCCCGGATCGACGCGAGCCACTGCGCCGCCGGTGAATCGTCGACACCCTTCCCGGCGGACGAGTTGAACTGCGGGACAAGGTTGTTGACCACAATCCCGTCAACTCGCAACCCGGCCAGAGCCAGCCCGGACAACGTCCGACGAGTCGCCGCGACCGACACCCCGTCGGCCGACGTCACCACACGCACGCCGGTGTTCTCCCGATCCGAGAGGTGAACCGCGATCCGATCCACCGACGCGAGCACGCGTTCGACGACGGACACGAGCAGGAGCAGCCGCATGTCCGTACCTGTCACAGCGACCATCCGCCTGTGCCGCGGCCACAATCGCTCGAGATACTCCGACACCATCGACGGCGAGCCGAGTATCCGCAGCGCTTCGGCTGCGGCCGGACAGTCCACGATCACGACGTCGTAGTCGCCGCTGTCCGAGAGGTCGACGATCTCGGCGAGCCCGAGCATGTCTTGGATGCCCAGGGATCCCGTCAACTCTTCCGGTTCCAAGCCCTCGAACGACGAACCGTGTTCGTGATCTCCCGCTCCGAAAGTTCCTGCAGCGTCGAGCAACCCCGACAATCCTCGGAACTTGTCCTCGAGGAGCGCTGACGTGTCGAGTTGCCGGACGTCGAGACGCTCGGTGAGAGATGTGGTCGTTCGCGGATTCGGCACGCCCAGGACGTCTGCAAGAGAACCTGCCTGATCGATCGACACGAGCAGCACTCTCGCCCCATCGGTCGCAGCCGACACAGCAGTCGCTGCGGCAAGCGTCGTCGTGCCTACTCCGCCTTTACCGACGAACAGTTGGACGCGCGATCGTTGCTCCGGCACTCAGCCCTCGACTCGCTTCTTCAGTTCCTTCAGAGCTGTGTCGGTGATGATCTTCTCGGCCTTGCGCTTGAACAGTCCGATCATCGGAATCGTCAGGTCGACCGTCAACTCGTAGGTGACCGACGTGGTGCCGTTCGGGCCGGGCTCGAGTGTGTACGAACCGAATTGGGACTTCTGAATCTCGCCCGAGATCAGCTCCCAACTCACCGCCATACCGTCCGGTGCCCACGAATACTGCAGTTCGTAGGTGTCCTTCACCATCCCCGCGTCGAGGACGAAACGTACTCGGTCCGCGCGGCCGCCCTGTCCCGGCGCCGTCACCTCGACGGACTTCGCCGCGGCCACCCACTCGGGGTACCGCTCGAAATCGGCGATGACGTCCATCACGGCGTCGGCAGGAGCGTCGATGCTGATCAACCCCTTGGTCTTCTCGGCCATACGACTGCGCTACCTTCCTTCGTCAAAAGTCCAGAACCTGCACAACGTGCAGTGCTTCGATTATCAGTCCGGTGCTACTCCGGCGGCACGTCCCGCTTCGAGTTCGCGTTTGAGCTGGAACGACATGACCTTGCCATCGACCCGACGCTTGCGGTTCATCCCGGCGAGGTCGAGGGTCGCCAGATCGGACGGCGATACGCCGACCGGCTCACAGTGCAGGAAGTAGTGCGCGATCGTCCCGTCCATGACCGGTTCGAGCCACACCTCCATGGTGCCGACCAGCTGACCTGACACTCCCCAACGGAATCCTGCGGGACCGCGATCTTCCCGGACTTCGAGCTCGAGATCACTGAACCAGCGACGCCACTGCGCGCGCGAGGACAACAGTTCGGCGACCCGCTCGGGCGGGGCGGCGATGAAAGTCTGGTCTGCGACCTGAATGCTGCTCACCGAAGTAGCTTCACATATCGCGTCCGCGAAGCGTCGAGGGGTGTCGCAACACTACATACCGGACAGACTGTAAGCCTGGCCACAACTGCGTCGGACATGCGACTACAGTAGGAGACGAAAACCCTACTCGTCAGTATTTCGCAGTGTCGGAGGTATTTCGTGCCTGAGTTCAGCGCACCCCAGACGTTCACCATTCCCGAGGATGCCTCCGCGGTCGACTCGGTCTTCGCCTTCGCGAAGACGAAGCCGGCGGCGGTTGTCTACAAGCGCAAAGTCGGAAATGCATGGGTCGATGTCACTGCAGGCGATTTCGCCGCTCAGGTGACTGCCGTCGCCAAGGGCCTCATCGCGATCGGCGTCAAGCAGGGCGACCGCGTCGGCCTCATGTCGGCGACGCGTTTCGAATGGCCGCTCGTCGACTACGCCATCTGGGCAGCCGGTGGCGTGACGGTTCCGATCTACGAAACCTCAGCAGCCGAGCAGGTTCGTTGGATTCTCGAGGACTCCGAAGCAATCGACCTCATCGTCGAGAACGACACTCACGCCGCGACCGTGAAGGACGTCGCTGCAGCCGCCCCCGCGCTGCGCACGGTCTACCAGATCGATGCCGCGGCGGGCGGTAAGGGTGTCGTCGAGGAATTGACCGCACTGGGCGCCGACATCTCCGACGAGGACGTCCACGCCCGCGTCGCGGCACTGAAGGCATCCGATCCCGCGACCCTGATCTACACGTCGGGCACCACGGGCCGACCCAAGGGCTGCCAGCTGACGCACTCCAACCTGATTGCCGAGTCGAAGGGCATCCTCGACTCCAACCTCGGCACGCTGCTCAAGACTCCTGGCGTCCGCACGCTGATGTTCTTGCCGCTCGCGCACGTTCTCGCTCGCGCAGTCAGCATCGCGTCGTTCGACGCCGGTGCAGCGCTGGGGCACACGAGTGACATCCCGAACCTCGTTCCGACGTTCGGCGAGTTCAAGCCCGACTTCATCCTCTCGGTGCCGCGCGTGTTCGAGAAGGTCTACAACAGCGCACGCGCCAAGGCGCACGGCGACGGCAAGGGAAAGATCTTCGACGCGGCCGCAGACACCGCCGTCGCGTGGAGCGAGGCGCAGGACAAGGGCGGCGCCGGCATCGTTCTCAAGGCCAAGCACGCTCTCTTCGACAAGCTCGTGTACTCGAAGCTGCGCGCAGCGCTCGGCGGGCAGTGCCAGCTGGCCATTTCCGGTGGTGCACCTCTGGGCGCTCGACTCGGCCACTTCTTCCGCGGTATCGGCGTCACGATCTACGAGGGCTACGGACTGACCGAAACCACCGCGGCCTTCGCCGTCAACACCATCGGCGCACAGAAGGTCGGCTCTGTCGGAAAGCCGTTGGCCGGCAACTCCGTTCGTATCGCAGAAGACGGCGAAATCCTCCTCTCGGGACCGGTGGTCTTCACCGGCTACTGGCGCAACGAGAAGGCCACCGCCGAGTCGATCGAGAACGGCTGGTTCCACACCGGCGACCTCGGCACCGTCGACAAGGACGGCTACATCACCATCACCGGCCGCAAGAAGGAAATCATCGTCACGGCAGGCGGCAAGAACGTCTCCCCCGCTCAGCTCGAGGATTCCCTTCGCGCGCACCCGCTGATCAGCCAGGCCATCGTGGTCGGCGACCAGAAGCCTTTCATCGGCGCCCTCATCACCATCGACGCCGAAGCTCTCCCCGCCTGGAACGAGCGCAACAACAAGGCCGCAGGAACCACAGCGGCCGACCTGGTTTCGGACGGCGAACTGGTCGGCGAAATCCAGGACGCCATCGACGAGGCCAACAAGCTCGTCTCACACGCCGAGGCGATCAAGAAGTTCCGCATTCTTCCGGTCGACTTCTCCGAGGACACAGGCGAACTCACGCCCACGATGAAGCTCAAGCGCAACGTCGTGCACGAGAGCTTTGCCGCCGACATCGAAAAGATCTACGCCAAGTAGTCTTTCGCCGATCAGTCCTCTGCCGACACGAACGTGCCGACATGAACGGCCCGCACCGAATTCGGTGCGGGCCGTTCGCGTTCGAGTCCCGTTTGCTCAGCCGAGGAGATTACGCAGTTTGGAAGCGAGCGTGTCCCACTTCCAGTCTTCGGCAACCCATGCCCGGCCGGCTGCTCCCATCGCGGCCGCGCGATCACGATCGGACAGCACCTCGATCACGGATTCGGCGACGTCGCGAACAGAGGTGCCGTCGACCACGAGCCCGGTCTTGTTCTGCTGCACCGTTTCCGGAGCGCCACCACTGCGCCCGGCGATGACCGGCACACCGGTAGCCGAGGCCTCGAGGTAGACGATTCCCAGTCCTTCGACGTCCAATCCGGCGCCTCGGGTACGGCACGGCATGGCGAACACGTCGGCGATCGTGTGGTGCGCCGCCAACTCTGCGGCGGGCACCGTGCCCGTGAAGACGACGTGATCGTCCATCCCGGTCTTACGCGCCAATTGGCGGAGATGGTCCTCGTACGGCCCACCTCCGACGATCACCAGTACCGCCCCGTCAATGCTCTTGCGTACGGTCGGCAGCGCCTTGATGAGCATGTCCTGCCCCTTGCGTGGCACGAGCCGCGACAGGCACAGGATCGTGGGCCGCTCGCCCAGCCCGTATCGCTTACGCAGTTCCGCGCGGGCGACCGAGTCCGGGTGGAACACTGACGTGTCCACTCCGGAAGGAAGGTGCTCGAGCGCCGCTTGCGGGCCGAAGGCCGCCGAGAACCGCCCACGGGTGTATTTGCTGACGAACGTCACCGCATCGGTGTGGTCACCGATCACACGCAACGACTGCCGCGCACCGGGAATCATCGACCATCCGACCTCGTGGCCGTGAGTACTCGCGATCACTCGGCTCGCTCCGGCACGTCGAACAACCGGCGCCAACAACGCCAACGGCGCTGCCGCACCGAACCAGACCGACTCGCAGTCGTGCTTCTTGACCAACTTCGCGGCTCGACGAGCGACAAAAGGCGACGGCAGCATCAGCGTCGTCGGGTGCCGAACGACCTCGAAAGGCTGTGCCGCATCGAACTTCTTGTGCGAGTCGCCCCGCCACCGCGGTGCGTACACCACCAACTTGTCCGGCGGCAGATGCCCGGCGAACGTGTGGAGATAGGACTGGATACCTCCGGGGCGAGGAGGAAAATCGTTGGTCACCAAGAGGGTCCGGCGCATCCGTCCACCGTAGGGCACTCGGTGCTTCAAACGTGCGAAGGGCACCTCGCCGCTGCAATCGACCCAGCCGCGAACCGCTCAGCCCAGATGGCTGTTGGTCCAGTCGACCCATCCGGCTCGCAGTTCCTCGGTTCCGACGCCAACGACCGCTCGGATCCGCGAATCGAGGTCTTCGGCAGTCATCTTTCCGGAGGCGAGAGCGCGAAAGAGGTCGGTCAGCTTTGCTTCTCCGAATCGATCGGCGATATACGCGTTGATCGACCACGCCGATTCGTACGCCAGTGAACTCACGACCGGTACACCGCTGAACTGCGTGTCGTCCGGAAACTCGGTCGGAGTATCGCCGGAGCGTACCGCTGCCGCCAGAGTCGGCGCGATCTCACCCCAGGCCCGCGAGGATCCACGGTTTCCCGCGTATTCGGCAAACCCTTCCAATACCCACATCGGCGACCCGTCACGGGTTTTCGATCGGGCGGCTATGTGCATCAGTTCGTGGCGCAACACCGTTCGCCTGGTGATGTCGGTCAACCTCGAAGCCGCGGCAGGCGAGAAGACCACCCGCTGGCCGCTCACGTCGGAAGACCCGTCCGCCGTCGCATCCGCGACCGACACTGCGGCAATCGAAGCGCCGTCGTGATGGGAGCCGACCAGTGCGGTGAATTCCTCAGCGGACCCCGCCACCATGAGCACCGCGCGCTCGGACCACCACGGCCCCCACAACTGCGTCGTGTTCTCGATGGCTGAGTCCACATCGGCAGCCAAAGCGTCGACGAACGCCTGCTGACCCGGGTGGCCGATCACCAGCGCGTTACCCGCAGAATTCTCGGCGACGGCAAGCGGGCCGAAGTCCCAGGGGCCGTTCCAGGATTCGCCCGCCGTTCGGGCGCCGTCCAGTCCGACGATCGACCCGTCCGCAAGAACCGACCACTGATCGCCGCGTTTCGCGAGTGTCATGGACACTGCCTTGCGCGTGGGCAATGCGTCGACGCCGTCGAGGGCGTACCGCAACAGAACTTGCGCATTCCATACTTCGACGTCTCCGCCCGGCGCACCGGTTCGCGGCGCCGGAGTCAGGCCGCCGCTGGGAATCTCGTATCCCCAGTCGGAGAATTCGAGCGCTCCCGCTGCAGTGGCTCGTCGAACTTCCGCCTCGAGCACACCGGGTGCGGCGGAACTGTCGACGAACTTCGCCAGCCCCGACGGATCGTCGGACATCTGAGCCGCGGCCCATGCATCGAGAAAGCTCTGGACTTGAGCGCTGCGTTCCGCGTCCTGTTCGGCGGCGGCGTTTTCGTCGGAATCGGACCTGTTCGTCAGGAAGATCGTCAGGCCCAGAACGAGCACCACGGCTACACCGAGCGCCACGAGGGCCGGATACTCCCAACGGCGTGGTCGATCTGCGCCGACGTCGGGCGTCGTCATCGGTTCAGTCGGCACGGTGCCGAGTGTAGGAGAACTCGACTCGACGCTTCACGGCGGCTGGCCACACGCCACTCAGGCGCAGCAAGCCGTCAGTAACGACGCGCAGTGGAGAACTCCATGCCTGCCATCGACTGGACCTTCACCGGTACGCCGAACGTCGACGCATGCAGAATGTTTCCGTCGCCGGCGTAGATGCCGACATGCGAGTTGTCGCTGTAGAACGTCACGACGTCGCCGGGCTGTAGTTGGTCCCTCGACACCGGTACACCGCCCTGCGCCTGCGCTTGGCTCGATCGCGGCAGAGTCTTTCCGATCTGCTTGTAGGCCCACACCACCAGACCTGAGCAGTCGAACTCGTTCGGGCCGGTCGCGCCCCAGACGTACGGGTCACCGATCCGCGTGAGGCCTGCCTGCAGAGCAGCAGCACCCGAGCCAGGGGTCAAGTTAGCCAGAATTTTGCTGAGATCGACATCCGGCGGGAAAGGCGTACCGCTCAGTTGGTTACGTTCGTCGTCGGTGAGATTCTGGAAGGCTTTGGTCACGTCGGCGATCTGCGTCTGCAGTTCACTCTGCTTGCGCTGCAAATCGTCACTGAGTGCGCGGGCTTGATCGGCGGCGGTTCGCGCTTCTTCGGCCGATCGCTTCGATGCTTCCGAGGCGGCACGCGCATCGGCAGTGGCTTGGTTGAACTGAGAGACCTGTACTGCCGCGTCGTTGGAAATCACGTCGAGCGCAGACATCTGGTCGAGCAACTGCTGCGGCGAGTCGCTCACCATCAACGCAAAGAGGCGATTGGTTCGCGCACCCTGGTAATTCGCTGTGGCAATACGGTTTACCGCCGGAGCGAACTCGGCGACGCGCGCCGAAGCCGCGTCGAGAAGACCCTGATCGGCTGCCGATCGCACGTCCGCATCATTCGCGACTGCCAGCTTCGCGTCGAGGTCGATCTGCGCGTTGTGCAGCGCTTCGTTGGTCTGCTCGGAAACCCGGGAGAGTTCACCGAGCTTGTCGAGCGCCTCGGTGGGGTTGGTGATGACGGGGTCGGCACCGGCCTGCATCGAAGGCCCTGCAACGAGTCCGAACGCCAGCACTCCCACTGTCAATGCGGCCCGTACTCGACTGTTGTTTTTCGATGAAACCACGGAATGCAACTCTCCGTCTCGGTGAAGCGACGCCGACCGGGGCCGGTCGACGATCTGTTAGCTGGCTGTCAACTATCCACAGTACCTGTCTCGGCCGCGCAATGTCTCGATAAGGTTACGGAACGGCATACGTTTGTGTCTACTCGCCGGTAGGCGTGTCGGGGTGAAGTACCGGGCGAATTGTCGCGAAACGAAAATGTGGGCCCCGAATCGAAGATTCGAGGCCCACATTCGAAGATCCGGAGCTCCCCCGAGCTCCGCCGCATCACAGCGGCGGATCGTTCCGACTGCCTACCGGAGACAGCCGTCGAGCGTGTTCAGAAATCAGTAACGGCGAGCGCCGTCGTACGGCATCGAGGACACCGGAGCGAGCTTCACGGGCTGACCAGCGGTCGACGCGTGGATGACATTGCCGTTACCGGCGTAGATGCCCGAATGCGATCCGCCGTAGAAGGAGATCACGTCGCCGACCTGAAGATCGGACTGTGCGACGGCAACGCCGGCTGCAGCCTGGTCGTAGCTCGTGCGAGGCAGGTTGAGACCGGCCTGCTTGTATGCCCACTGAACGAGACCGGAGCAGTCGAATGCGTCCGGGCCGGCTGCGCCGTACACGTACGGGGAGCCCAGCTTGCTCTCTGCGGCGCGAACTGCCTGCTCACCAACACTGGAGATGGGAGCGGCCGGTGCAGCCGGTGCGATGTCGGTGATGCCCGGAATGACCGGCAACTGAGGAATAGAAACGCCCGGAACCTCGAACGTGCCGACGCCGGGGATGGTGATGGGGTCTGCCGAGGCAGGTGCAGCGGTTGCAGCGAATGCTCCGACTGCGAGCGCGCCGGCTACTGCCAACTGCGCTGAACGCTTGAAACTCTGTGACGCCACTTAAGGGGTGCTCCATTTCTTCCATTCATCCGCCGACCGAGTTAGCTGACGGGTTCGGGCTGGGAAGATCAGCCCTACCCGCGTGGTCTGCAGCGATCCTGCGTGCTGCACCCCAGGCGGGATTCACCCCAGTGGAAACTTGGGTTCCCGGTTCGGGTTCCTCGCGGAGATCCCGATTAGGCGGTTCCTGACGATGCCGGTCCTGTCTGGTCCGGCAAGACTTCGTTAGGTCTCAGGAAGGTTACGAAATGATCGCGACGATGTCGACCGCTTCGTGACAATCGCGCCCGATTCGCCGGAAATCGCGGTGCCGCGCCCGCGATACGCCCGGCGGGTCACGGGGAGATAACAACAGGTCGGTTCGGCGACCCACTCCAGGCCGTCAAACCCGCGCCCGCTACCCACTGCCAAGGCTCACCAAACCCGACAATCCGATCTTCCATGCAGTTCAACGATGATTACTTGAAACTAGAACTTGTTCCGGTCACGGACGCGGTTTCAGCCGTCGACAGACGCACCGAAGACCCCCTCGACTCGCCCTACTCACAAGTAGGCGCGCGTCCACATTCGCGAGTTCCCACCGCAAGTGTGATCCTCGTCTCTCCTACTTTTGTCGGGCGTTCATCGACCGATTTTCGCAACGGAAGTCCGTGCGGGTCGGATTCCGTGTCTGCACTCTCGAATTCGTGTCGGGGGGTACTTCTACTGTCTGCGGTGTGAGTCCCGCCTCGGCCCGAGAATTTCCGTCTCCGCCCCCGTTCTCCGACGGGGAGAAGTTCGACGTCGGGCGGCAACTGAGCTTCGACGAACTGGACACACCGCTGAGCGAGACAACATTTGTCGTCGTCGACCTCGAGACCACAGGGGGCAGCGCCGACCAGGACTCCATCACCGAGATCGGCGCCGTCAAGATCCGCGGCGGCGAGGTACTGGGCGAAATGGCAACACTCGTCGACCCCGGCCGGTCGATTCCGCCGTACATAGTCGAACTGACCGGAATCACCACAGCCATGCTGATCGGTGCACCTCCCATCGAACGTGTCCTGCCTGCTTTTCTCGAGTTCGCCGAGGGCGCGGTGCTGGTGGCACACAACGCGCCGTTCGACATCGGTTTCCTCAAAGCAGCGGCGTCACGCAGCGCGCGCCCGTGGCCTGCGTTCCGTGTCCTGTGCACCGTCAAACTCGCCCGGCGCGTACTCACACGCGACGAAGCACCTTCGGTGAAGCTCTCCGCACTCGCCCATCTCTTCCAAGTGACCACCCAGCCGACGCACCGGGCTCTCGACGACGCGCGTGCGACCGTCGACGTCCTCCACGGACTGATCGACAGGGTCGGAAACCAGGGTGTCCACAGTTACAGCGAACTAGTCGACTACCTGCCCAACATTTCCTCGCATCAACGGGCCAAACGGTCCTTCGCCGCAAACCTGCCGCGAAGCCCCGGTGTCTACCTTTTCCGCGGTCCTTCCGACGAAGCCCTCTACATAGGAACTGCTACCGACCTTCGACGCCGCGTCCGCAACTACTTCACCGGTTCGGAGACCCGCGGCCGGATGAAGGAAATGGTCGCGCTGGCCACCCGTGTGGACCATGTCGAGTGCGCGCACGCTCTCGAGGCCGGGGTGCGTGAACTACGACTGCTGAGCGCGCATGCGCCGCCGTACAACCGTCGCTCCAAGTTTCCCAAGCGAGGTTGGTGGATCACCCTCACCGACGAGGCGTTTCCGAGACTGTCCGTGGTTCGCACGCCCACGGCCGATTCGATCGGCCCGTTCACCTCTCGCGCCGACGCAGTCGACGTCGCCGACACCGTCGCAGAGTTCAGTCGTCTGCGCACGTGTACCAAGCGTCTCGGACGCGGCGCCGTTCACGGCCCTGACTGCCCCGCTCGCGAACTGGGGGCGTGTCCAGCCTCCTGGACCCCGGAAATCAACGCAGAGGACTACGCGGCCGCCCCTGAGGCCGTGCGTGGATTCTTCCGAGGAACCAACGACGCTCCCCTCCAACAGATGCAGGCCCGGATCGACGAGCTGTCCGCACACGCGTTGTTCGAGAATGCTGCGCGTCTGCGTGACCGAACGGTCGCAGTCGCCACCGCAGTGCGGCGCACTCAGCGACTCGCTGCAGTCGCGGCGATCGAACAACTCGTTCTCGCCCGCCCCACCGGAGACGGCGGCTGGGAGCTGTCGGTGATCCGGTCCGGGCGTCTCGCGTCCGCCGGGCTCGCCAGACGTGGGACTCACCCGATGCCCGTCGTCGACGCCATCACCGCGGCGGCCGAAACCGTCCTACCGGACGACGCCCCGTTCCGCGGCGCGTCACCCGAAGAACTGGGACTGATCGCAAGGTGGCTCTCGTCGGACGGTGTCCGAATCGTGTCGGCGACATCCGGATACGTCGAACCTGTGAGCGGCGCCGGCAAGTGGGAAGCCTGGTGCCGACTCGCCCGAGCCGGAACCGAATCCGAACATCGATGACGTAACGGCGGGGCGGCACCCCTAAGCTCGATCGAAACCGCCGGGTCATCACAACCCGCAGGGAAATCGAGGAGAGAAATGATCAACGCCATCGTCATGATTCACGCCGAGTCCGCTCGGATCCCGGAAACCGCGCAGGCCGTCGCCGACCTGTCCGGAGTGACCGAGGTCTACTCGTGCGCAGGTGACGTCGATTTGATCGCCATCGTGAAAGTGCGTGACCACGCCCAGATCGCCGACGTGGTCACCGGAGGAATCAACAAGGTGCCCGGCGTTCTCCGAACCGCCACACACATTGCGTTCCAGTCATTCTCCAGCGCAGACGTCGAGGCCGGTTTCTCGCTGGGTGAATAGCCCCTCGATCAGGCTTGGTCGGCCAGCTCGGCGGTGAGCGCCGCCCACTTGTGAAGCAGTTCAGCGCCCGCGCCGCTGTCGATCGCGGCAGCGGCTGCAGTCATCCCGGCAGAGATCGCACTCTCGAGATCGTCGCCGACACCGTTGAATGCCGCGATGGCTGCTCCCGCGTTCAGCAGGACCGCGTCCCGGACCGGCCCCTTCTGCCCGGAAAGCAGCGTTCTGGCGACGGTGGCGTTGATTTCGGCGTCGCCTCCACGCAACTCTTCGAGAGGAACGCGGTCGATTCCGAGGTCACGCGGATCCAGCGTGACAGTTCGCACACTTCCACCGCCGACGATGTGAACCGTCGACGTCGTCGATGTGGTCAGTTCGTCCAGTCCGTCGTCTCCCCGTACCACCAACGCCGAATTGCCGCGCTGCGCAAGGACTCCCGCGACGACCGAGATCAGTTTCGGAAATGCGCACCCGATCAGCCCGGCACGCGGACGAGCCGGATTGGTCAGTGGACCGAGCACGTTGAATGCCGTCGGAATGCCGATTTCCTTGCGAGGCACCGCCGCAAAGCGCAGTGCGGGATGGAAGACCGGCGCGAAACAAAAGCCGATGCCGACCTCTTCGACGCACCTCGCAACCTGCTCCGGCCCGAGGTTGATGCGAACGCCGAGCGCCTCGAGCACGTCGGCGCCACCGCTCTTGGACGAAGCAGCGCGGTTGCCGTGCTTGACAACTCGCACACCGGACGCGGCAACCACGATCGAGGCCATCGTCGAGATGTTCACCGTGTTGGAGCGGTCACCACCCGTGCCGACGATGTCGACGACGTCGGAATCGACCGGCACGCGCCTGGAGTGTTCGAGCATCGCGGCGGCGAGCCCTTCCAACTCCGCGGGGGTTTCTCCCTTCATCTTCAGACCGACCCCGAAAGCAGCGATCTGAGCGGAGGTGGCGTTGTCCGACATGATCTCGCCCATAGCCCAGCGACTGTCGGCTTCCGACAAGTCACTGCCGTCCGTGAGCAAACCGAGAATCAACGGCCAGGACCGCACCACTGCACTCGAATCGACGTTCACGGCGTTGGATGCGTCGGTGCCGGCCATAGTGCCTTGGTCCCCTGTCGTTCAAGTGGGCTGGATTTCGAGCTGTCGTTTCGCGCTGCCATTTTGTGCTGCCGATGACCCTCGCAGCCTAGTCAGTGAGGTAAGGAGGAAACCGAATAGGGCCGCTCAGGACTTTCTGCGACCGCGTTTGGGCGGCGCCTCCGCAAGTATCGGGGGCTGGAGCGCGTCCCACCCGGCGACCGAACCACCGAGTCGCTGCGCCAGACCGGCCATTCGTGACCGCTCCTGGGAGCAATGCAGGGCGTCAAGCACCTGGACACGCTCGAAGACGACGCGAACCGAATTCTCGACCACCGGAGTCACGTCCTCGGGCCGACCCACGCCTCGCACATATCCGTCCTGGGCGACGATGCTCTCGGCATCGGCTACCGAGCCCTCCGGGAGGTCGAGATGATGCCGCAGAACCACTTCGGACTCCG
The DNA here is from genome assembly GCF_058793255.1 of Rhodococcus sp. MPR-R1B. NCBI lineage: Bacteria > Bacillati > Actinomycetota > Actinomycetes > Mycobacteriales > Nocardiaceae > Rhodococcus > Rhodococcus sp. MPR-R1B. The sequence goes on along the minus strand of NZ_JBXAFO010000009.1, from coordinate 33,058 downwards.
CCCTGAACTCCGGCTCGGTGGAGGCGGCACGTTCGAGAGCCGTCGAGCTCGCCTCGGCGTCGTCGAAGCCTTCGGCAACGACGACCAGATCCGACCGCCCTGCATCGAGCGGTGTCGGAATCTTCGTGCCGAAAATTCTCAGGAACCACGGTCTACTCTTGTGTGTAGCTGCCATCGCGCCAGCATATTCCGACCACGCCACCAGCGCGTTCGCCGCCCGATCCCGCGAACTCGAGCCGAGCGACGCGCCGATGGTGGACCCGAGTGGTCGTCTCTTACGACGAAGCGTCATACTTCTGTCTGTGACGAGCGCAGTAGGGACTTCAGGATCGGCAATCACCCAACGCGTGCACTCGCTGAACCGGCCGAATATGGTCAGCGTTGGCACCATCGTGTGGTTGTCAAGTGAGCTCATGTTCTTCGCAGGGCTCTTTGCCATGTACTTCGTGGCACGAGCTCAGGCGAACGGAAATTGGCCGCCGGAGCCAACCGAATTGAACCTGTATCTGGCCGTGCCGGTGACCTTGGTGCTTATCGCATCTTCGTTCACCTGCCAGATGGGTGTCTTCGCGGCTGAGCGTGGCGACGTCTTCGGACTTCGTCGCTGGTACACCATCACCTTGGTCATGGGGGCGTTCTTCGTCGCCGGCCAGGGTTACGAGTACTACCACCTCGTGCACGAGGGCACCACGATTTCGAGCAGCGTGTACGGCTCGGTGTTCTACATGACCACCGGCTTCCACGGTCTGCACGTCATCGGCGGTCTCATCGCCTTCGTCTTCTTGATCGCACGTACCCGGGTCAGCAAGTTCACGCCCGCCCAGGCCACCGCCGCGATCGTTGTTTCGTACTACTGGCACTTTGTCGACATCGTGTGGATCGCGCTGTTTGCCACGATTTATTTCATCCGTTAATCAGCTGTACGCCCCAGGCAGCCCCTGACGTCCAGTTCCGTCCCGACATACCAAAGGGATACAGATGAGTTCATCCCCCCCTCCCGCATCCGATAACTCAGCGAATGCCGCGAAGTCGCGTCGCCAGCGGAAAATCCGCCGGCGCGTCACTGGCGCGCTCGTATTGATGATGGGATTGATCAGCGCAGGTTTCCTCGCTTCGGCGTTGACACCAGCTCCGCAGGTTGCGACCGCCAGTGACGATTCAGCAGCCCTGATTCGTGAAGGCAAGCAGCTGTACGACACGTCATGCATCACGTGCCACGGCGCGAACTTGCAGGGCGTGCAGGACCGCGGTCCCAGCCTCATCGGCGTCGGCGAAGCAGCCGTGTACTTCCAGGTCTCCTCTGGTCGTATGCCGGCAGCTCGCAACGAGGCCCAGGCTGCACGCAAGGACCCCAAGTTCGATGCTGCGCAGACCGACGCCCTCGGCGCTTTCATCCAGGCCAACGGCGGCGGCCCGACGCTCATCCGCGACGAGAACGGCGAAATCGCCCAGTCCTCGCTGCGCGGTGGCGACGTCGGACGCGGCAGTGAGCTCTTCCGGCTCAACTGCGCGTCGTGCCACAACTTCACCGGCCGCGGTGGCGCACTGTCCTCGGGCAAGTACGCCCCGGTCCTGGATCCGGCCAGCGAGCAGCAGATCTACGCTGCCATGGTTACCGGTCCCCAGAACATGCCGAAGTTCTCGGATCGTCAGCTGACGATCGAGGAGAAGAAGGACATCATCGCCTACGTCAAGTCGTCGGGCGAGTCGAAGGACCCCGGTGGGTACGGGCTCGGTGGCCTCGGTCCGGCCTCTGAGGGTCTCGCCATGTGGGCCGTCGGAATCATCGCTGTCGTCGGTGCAGCATTGTGGATCGGAGCAAGGTCATGAGCGACGCTGGCCAGCATGGCGGCGATACGCCTAAGAAGTACACAGATGAAGAGCTCGACGCGATGTCACGCGACGACCTGGTCAAGCTGGGTACCAATCTCGATGGCGTCGATGTCGTCTACCGCCGTGATCGTTGGTCGGTAAAGGGCACCAGGGCGGAAAAGCGCGCCGAGCGCAACGTCGCCTTCTGGTTCGGCCTCGCCGGCGTTTCGGCGATCGCGTTCATCGCGATCTACCTGTTCTGGCCCTGGGAGTACGCAGGCGCCGGTGACGAGAACTACGGCAAGTACAGCCTGTACACCCCGCTGATCGGCTTGACCATGGGTCTGGCGATCCTCGGCGTCGGCATCGGTGCCGTTCAGTTCACGAAGAAGTTCATCCCCGAAGAGGTCTCGATCCAGGACCGCCACGACGGTGGTTCCACCGAGGTCGATCGTCGCACGATCGTCGCCGAGCTCGGCGACACCCTCGAGACGTCCACCCTCCCCCGCCGCAAGGCCATCAAGCGCAGCTTGATGTTCGGCGGCGGCGCACTCGGCGTCATGATGGTCATGCCCCTCGGCGGACTCATCAAGAACCCGTGGGCCAAGGGCGACGACTCACCTCTGTGGGTGTCCGGCTGGACCCCGAACTACCCGGGCGAGACCATCTACCTGCGTCGTGACACCGGCCGTCCCGAGGACATCGTCCTCGTTCGCCCGGAAGATCTCGATGCCGGTTCGATGGAAACGGTCTTCCCGTTCCGCGAGTCCGACCGTGGCGACGAGCACGCTCTGCTCGCAGCACTGCGCGGCATTCGTAACTCGGTGATGCTCATCCGCCTCCGCACGGAAGACACCGCGCGTGTCACCAAGCGTAAGGGCCAGGAAAGCTTCAACTACGGCGATTACTTCGCCTACTCGAAGATCTGCACCCACCTGGGTTGCCCCACCTCGCTCTACGAACAGCAGAGCAACCGTATTCTGTGCCCCTGCCACCAGTCGCAGTTCGACGCACTGACCTACGGCAAGCCGATCTTCGGTCCCGCTGCTCGCGCACTTCCGCAGTTGCCTATTACAGTGAACGAAGAGGGCTTCCTGGTCGCCGACGGTGACTTCATCGAAGCACTCGGCCCGGCATTTTGGGAGCGTCGACCGTGACCACAACAACAACCAAACCGTCCAAGATCAGCGCGGCAGCGGCTGGACAAGCGGAGGCTATGGACTCCCGCTACCACCTCGCCGCAGGCATGCGCCGGCAGATCAACAAGGTCTTCCCGACGCACTGGTCCTTCATGCTCGGCGAGATCGCGCTCTACAGCTTCGTGATCCTGCTGATCTCCGGTGTGTTCCTGACGCTGTTCTTCGATCCGTCGATGGCACACGTCGTCTACCAGGGCGCATACCAGCCGCTTCGCGGTGTCACGATGTCTCGCGCCTACGAGACGACCCTGAACATCTCCTTCGAGGTGCGCGGCGGTCTCTTCGTTCGCCAGATTCACCACTGGGCTGCACTGATGTTCGCGGCGTCGATCATCGTTCACCTCGCTCGCATCTTCTTCACCGGCGCCTTCCGTCGCCCACGTGAAGCGAACTGGGTCATCGGCTGCCTGCTGCTCATCCTGGCGATGTTCGAAGGCTTCTTCGGTTACACCATCCCCGACGACCTGCTCTCGGGCACCGGCCTCCGCGCCGCCTTCGGTGGTATCACGATGAGTATCCCGATCGTCGGTACCTGGATGCACTGGCTGATCTTCGACGGCGACTTCCCCGGCGACCTCATCATCCCGCGTCTCTACGTCGCTCACGTGCTGCTGTTCCCGGGCATCATCCTGGCTCTGATCGCCGGCCACCTCGCGTTGGTCTGGTACCAGAAGCACACGCAGTTCCCCGGCCCCGGCCGTACGGAACAGAACGTCGTCGGCGTCCGCATCCTCCCGGTCTTCGCGATGAAGGGTGGCGCGTTCTTCGCCATGACCTTCGGCGTGCTCGCACTGCTCGGTGGTCTGTTCCAGATCAACCCCGTGTGGAACATCGGTCCGTACAACCCGTCACAGGTCTCGGCAGGTTCCCAGCCCGATATCTACATGATGTGGACGGACGGCCTTGCTCGACTGTGGCCGGCGTGGGAGATCTACCTGTTCAACCGGTACACGATCCCTGCAGTGTTCGCCGTCGCCCTGATCATGGGCCTCGTCTTCGCACTGTTGATCGCGTACCCGTGGATCGAGAAGCGTCTCACCGGAGACGACGCTCACCACAACATCCTGCAGCGCCCGCGCGACGTGCCGGTCCGTACCGCTATCGGTGCGATGTCCATCGCGTTCTACCTGGTGCTCACGATCTCCTGCATCAACGACATCATCGCGTACCACCTGCACATCTCGCTGAACGCAATGACGTGGATCGGCCGTATCGGCATGGTCATCCTTCCGCCCATCGCGTACTTCGTGACGTACCGGTTCTGCATCGGCCTGCAGCGCAGTGACCGTGCAGTCCTCGAACACGGCATCGAGACCGGCATCATCAAGCGGATGCCGAACGGCCAGTACATCGAGATCCACCAGCCGCTCGGCCCCGTCGACGAGCACGGACACCCGATCCCGCTCGAGTACCAGGGTGCTGCTGTCCCGAAGAAGATGAACAAGCTCGGCCTCGCCGGCAAGCCCGGTAGCGGTAGCCTGATCACCGCTGACCCAGTCGAGGAGAGCGAGGCTCTCGAAGCCGCTCATCACGAAGCTGAGCACGAGCAGCTTCAGATCCTTCTGGACTACCAGAACCGAACCAACGGCAAGTCCGATGGTTCAAGTGGAGAACTCCACTAAGAACGTCAGTTGACCAGTGAGGCCCCGAACCGGATTCCGGTTCGGGGCCTCACTCGTTCTCTGAGCGATTCAGTATGGACAAACCTCCAAGTGGGCACCACTCCCCCGGTTCGTTGTCTGAGCGCCGACAACAGCGGGCACTACGCCTTACTAGACCTCGAACAGAGTTGAATAGTGCTCCACCGTCGGGAACGGCTCGTAGAAGTGATGGAGAAGTTCTCGCCACTTCTCGTATCCCGTGGACTGACGGAAGCCGATGGTGTGTGACTCCACGTCTTCCCACTCGACCAGCAGGAGATATCGCTCCGGTGATTCCAGGCAGTGCGAGAGCCGCAGCCTGATGAATCCGGGAACCTCGGAGATGATGGTTCGGGCCACGTCGAATGCGGCCTCGAAACGCGCTGACTGCGACGGATCGACCTGCAGGACGGCATGTTCGAGAATCATCTACGGAGTGTTGCACGTTCTCGGGAGTCCCCTCGAGGCGTTGTCGCCTGGTGAGATACTCGGACCATGACATCCCATGCACGCGGCACCTTCGAGATCGATCTTCGCCCCGCCGATCCTGAGCTCTCCGGACGCGTCGGACGCTTCGAGTTCGACAAGACGTTCATCGGCGGCGTCGAAGGCACGTCGTCCGGCCTGATGCTGTCCGCGGGCGATCCGACAGCCGGTGCAGCGGGCTATGTCGCTTTGGAGTTTGTCACGGGGCAGGTCGACGAAGCTGTGGGATCGTTCGCCCTGCAGCAGTTCGGTCAGATGATCGACGGAACGCAGAAGCTTCTGTACGAGATCGTGCCGGGGTCCGGAACCGGCGAGTTGAAGGGCATCGCAGGCACTCTCGAGCTGGAGGTCGTCGACGGTCTGCACCGCTACGACCTCGAATACTCGCTCCACGATTGACAGAGAGCGGTTGTTGACAGGCACTCTCCTACCACCGAAACTCACATAAACGACAACAGAGGCGCCGTACCCGGGTGGGTGCGGCGCCTCTGTTCGAGTGCGGCTGAAACTAGTGCTTCTCGGGTCCGGTGTAGTACTCGAACACCAGGCCTGCGGCTGCGGCGAGCACACAGACAACTGCGACTGCGATGAGCCACGGCTGGAAGTACGCCAGCGACACTGCCGCGAGTGCAGCAGCAGCGGCAAGCAGGATCGGCCAGAAGCTACCCGGGCTGAAGAAGCCCAGTTCTCCTGCACCATCCGAGATTTCAGCGTCGTCGTAGTCCTCGGGACGGGTGTCCAGACGACGGGCGACGAAGCGGAAGTAGGTACCCACGATGAGCGTCAGACCTGCAGACAGGACGATGGCCGTCAGTCCGGCCCACTCGATACCTGTGCGTGACAGAGCGGTGAACACTCCGTAGATGATCGCGACGAGAATGAAGAACATCGTCAGGATCTCGAAGAGCTTGGCTTCGATCTTCATATCAGCACTTGTCCTTGTTCAGTGAAGAGGCTGGCCGGCTCAGTTGCCTGCAGTGGCGACGGTTGCCTGACGGTACTCGCGGTCGGTGTTGAACGGCGTGGTCGACGTAGCCACCGGCGACTGACCGATTGCCTGCAGAGCCTCAGCGGTCGTCAGACCACCCTTGCCCTCCGCGTCACCCTTGCGCAGTTCGATGTACTTGGCGAAGTCCTCGGGCGAAACCGCACGAACCTCGAAGTTCATCATCGCGTGGAACGTGCCACACATTTCTGCACAACGCCCGACGAACGCGCCTTCCTTCTCGATCTCACTGATCTGGAAGATGTTGTCCGAGTGGTTCTCCTTGGGGTTCGGGAGAACGTCGCGCTTGAACAGGAACTCAGGCACCCAGAAAGCGTGGATGACGTCCGAGGAAGCAAGTTCGAACTGGATCCGCTTGCCGGTGGGCAGAACGAGGATCGGGATCTCCTGGCTGGAGCCGACGGTCTCGATCTTGTCGTAGTGCAGGTAGCTCAGGTCCTCGGTGCTGTTGCCGTGGATCGGGCCGGGGACTTCTTCCCCGTGTTCGTTCACGGTGGAACCCTCGGTCTTTGCAGCCTCTTCGGCCTCGACGTCGATTCCGTTGTACTTGGCGGAGCCGTCACCGAACTCGATGGAGCGGTAGCCGAACTTCCAGTTCCACTGGAAGGCCGTGACGTCTACGACGACGTCAGGATTGTCCGTCTTGTCCAGAACATGGTTCTGAACGATGACGGTGAAGTAGAAGAGAACCGCGATGATGACGAAGGGAACTGCCGTGTAACCGAGTTCGAGCGGCACGTTGTATGCCGTCTGACGCGGGAATTCCGGCGAGTCCTTCTTCTTGCGGTGGAAGATGACGGCCCAGAAGACCAGCCCCCACACCAGCACACCCATGACGAGGGCGGCTACAACCGACCACGTCCACAGCTCACGCATGCGCGTCGCCTCCGGGGTGATGCCCGAAGGCCACCCGAAACGAAGCACTTCGTTGTCGATGGAGCAACCCGACAGCAGCAAGGCAGCAATGCCCAGAGATACTGCCAGCCCCGCTCGCCGAAGGATCCGACCTTGCGCCACGTTCACGCCTTCCTGATCGCCACAAAATTCAACTAGGGCATGCCCGGAGGGAAGGCCCAATTACTACGCAGCGTAGACCAAAGCCGGGCGCTATCCATCCTCGGGTCCTCGCCCGTGTCGCGGCGGACGTCACACAGCTCTCTCAGGTGCTGCTCAGGAACGGCTCAGGTCGTTTCGGCGACGCACATCACGTCGATTCGTTCCGCCGCGATCGGCAGGGACGTCGATCTGCGGCATACTTTCGTCAAGAGTTCGTTGACCTCTCCCCGACACTCGTGTCCGGGAGCCTTCTGTACAAAAATTCTGAATCGAGGAACCGGACGCTGTGTGTGGACTGCTCGGGCTACTGACATCTGGCGGAACCAGCGAGGACGCCGTCTCGCGGGTCGACCAGGCGATGCATTGCCTTCGTCACCGCGGGCCGGACGAACACGGGACGTGGAACGACGATCACCTCGTCTTCGGGTTCAACCGCCTGGCGATCATCGACATCGCTCATTCCCACCAGCCGCTGCGTTGGGGCCCACCGGAGAACCCGGAGCGTTATGCGCTCACGTTCAACGGCGAGATCTACAACTACTTGGAGATCCGCGCCGAACTGGTCAAGGACCACGACGCCAAGTTCTTCACCGAGGGCGACTCCGAGGCCATCGTCGCTGCATTCCACTACTGGGGTGAGGACGCGGTCCGGCGCCTGCGCGGAATGTTCGCGTTCGCGATCTGGGACACCGACACACGCGAGCTGTTCATCGCGCGCGATCCGTTCGGGATCAAGCCGCTGTTCATCGCGACCGGCGCCGGTGGCACCGCGTTCGGCAGCGAGAAGAAGAGCCTGCTCGAACTCACCGATCTGATCGGCATCGGTACCGAGCTGGATCCGCGTGCCATCGAGCACTACACCGTTCTGCAGTACGTACCGGAGCCGGAAACACTGCACAAGCAGATCCGCCGCCTGGAGTCGGGCAGCTTCGCTCGGGTGCGTCCGGGCGAGGAGCCCACGTTCACGCGGTATTTCACGCCGAAGTTCCCGGCCAAGCCTTTTGCACCTGGCACCGAGAAGGCGCGCTACCAGGAAATCGCCGAGGCACTCGAGGATTCGGTCGCCAAGCACATGCGTGCCGACGTCACCGTCGGTTCGTTCCTGTCCGGCGGTATCGACTCCACGGCGATCGCGGCGCTGGCGATGCGCCACAACCCCAACCTGATCACCTTCACGACCGGTTTCGAACGTGAGGGCTATTCCGAGGTCGACGTCGCTGCAGAATCTGCCGCAGCGATCGGCGCGAAGCACGTTGTCAAGGTGGTCTCCCCCGCCGAGTTCGCCGCTGCCATTCCCGAGATCGTCTGGTACCTCGACGACCCGGTAGCCGATCCGGCATTGATTCCGCTGTGGTTCATCGCGAAGGAAGCGCGCAAGCACGTCAAGGTCGTGCTGTCCGGCGAGGGTGCCGACGAGCTGTTCGGCGGCTACACGATCTACCGTGAGCCGTTGTCGCTCAAGCCTTTCGAGTACCTCCCCAAGGGATTGCGTCGAGCTGCAGGCAAGTTGTCCGAACGCATCCCGGACGGCACTCGTGGCAAGAGTCTGCTCAACCGCGGTTCCTTGACGCTCGAGGAGCGCTACTACGGAAATGCTCGTAGCTTCAACGACGCTCAGCTCCGCGCCGTCCTGCGCGATTTCCGCCCCGAGTGGACTCACCAGGACGTCACTGCGCCGATCTACGCGCAGTCACGGGACTGGGATCCGGTTGCGCGGATGCAGCATCTCGACCTGTTCACCTGGCTGCGCGGCGACATCCTCGTCAAGGCAGACAAGATGACGATGGCCAACTCGCTGGAACTGCGTGTGCCGTTCCTCGATCCCGAGGTCTTCGACGTCGCGTCACGCGTACCGCTCGATCAGAAGATCACGAAGGACACGACCAAGTACGCACTGCGCCAGGCCCTGGAAGGCATTGTGCCGCACCATGTTCTGCACCGCGCGAAGCTCGGATTCCCGGTTCCCCTGCGCCATTGGCTGCGCGGCACCGAACTCTTCGACTGGGCACATCTGCAGATCGAGGAGTCGGGAACCGACCACATCTTCGACAAGCAGGCCGTCGTGAAGATGCTCAACGATCACCGCGAGGGCGTGTCCGACCACAGCCGACGCCTGTGGACCGTCCTGACCTTCATGGTCTGGCACGGAATCTTCGTGGAGAAGCGCATCGTGCCGCAGATCCAGGAGCCGGTGTACCCGGTCAATATCTAGGCCTTCGGCCCCGTGAGCGGTTAGGGAGTCTCCGAACTCCTCAACCACTCACGGGGCGGAGCCCTACTTCGGCAGGATCGTCGCGATCTCGTCCGCTGCCGCGCTGCCGTATGCGTCGGTAAGGCGCTTGAGTGCCTCGTCGCGATTGAACACCCACTCCTGCGTTCCCACGGTCTCGAGAATCAACACAGCGACCAAAGATCCCAACTGTGCAGCACGCTCGAAGCTCAGACCGGCGCCGTGTGCGAGCAGGAACCCGGCGCGGAAGCCGTCGCCAACGCCCGTCGGATCCACCTTGCCGGTCTCGGGCACTACGTCGACGCGCACCCAATTACCTTCGGCGTCAACAATTTCCACACCCTTGGAGCCGAGGGTGGTGACACGGATGCCGACCTGCGCGCGGATCTCTTCCTCGCTCAGACCAGTCTTCTGCTGAAGCAGACCCCATTCGTACTCGTTGGTGAACAAGTACTTCGCGCCGTGAATGAGCGCCTTGGCCTCGTCACCGGACAGGCGGGCAAGCTGCTGCGACGGATCCGCTGCGAACGGAATCCCGAGCAGACGGCATTCGTCGGTATGGCGAACCATGGCCTCGGGATCGTTGGCGCCGATCAGTACCAACTCGACTGCGCCCGCAGTCTTGGCCACTGCCGCGAGTTCGATCTCGCGAGCCTCGCTCATCGCACCGGGGTAGAACGACGCGATCTGCGCCATGTCCTCGTCGGTGGTGCACACGAAACGCGCCGTATGTGCCTTGTCCGAGATACGGACCGCGCTGCAGTCGACGCCGTTGTCCTCGAGCCACGTGCGGTACTCGGCGAAGTCGGCACCGACTGCGCCGACGAGTAGCGGGGACCCACCGAGCACGCCCATGGCGTAAGCGATGTTGCCGCCGACACCACCGCGGCGAATCACGAGATCGTCGACCAGGAAACTCAGCGAAACGTGGGCGAGCTGATCGGCGAGGAGCTGATCGGCGAAGCGGCCGGGGAAGCGCATCAAGTGGTCGGTGGCGATGGAACCGGTTACCGCAATAGTCACGGATCGTGGCCTTTCAGCGAAGTGAGTACAAGAATGAAAAGAGGAGCAAAAGTTCACGTTACCGCCCGTAGCGCCGTCATCGGCGTCCGAGCTGTCGGATCGGAACGGTCTACGTACGAGTCACCACAAACAACTGACGCGAAACCGAATGTCGGTTCCGCGTCAGTTGTTCGTGAATTGAGTTGTGATCGACAGACTCAGTTGAACGAGTCACCGCAGGCGCAGGAGCCTGTTGCATTGGGGTTGTCGATCGAGAAGCCCTGCTGCTCGATGGTGTCGAGGAAGTCGATGGACGCACCTTCGACGTACGGCGCGCTCATCCGGTCGACAACCAGGTTGACGCCGTTGAAGTCGACAGTGAGGTCACCGTCGAGCGTGCGGTCGTCGAAGAACAGCTGGTACTTCAGTCCGGCACAGCCGCCGGGCTGCACTGCAATACGCAGCGCGAGGTCGTCGCGACCCTCCTGATCGAAGAGTGCCTTCGCCTTGGCGGACGCGGCCTCGGTCATCTTGACGCCGTGGGTGGCGGTCTCGTTCTGCACAGTCATGGGCTCTCCCTAATGTTCGTACCAACCCGTGAACGCTTCAACGGTACGCCGCTGCCGACTTATTCCCGCCAGTCCTTTACCGGGTGCGATTCGTCTTCATCCTATCCGGTCTTCCAGACACGGCAACGGCGCGTCGACGCTTGTGGATCCTCACCTCCGGACGCCGCGCCAGAAGTTCCACTCGCGTGCCGTGTGTTCGGCGAGTCCCTCGAGACACGCCGACGCCTCCTCCATCGCACGTTCCACCGACCCGGCGAAATCCGTCACCGACTTCGCCGCGACTATCGAGGTCGACGCATAGTCCGCCTCGTCGAGCGTCACCTGGCCGGCAAAGACGAGCGTCGGAACGCCGTGCGCTGCCCCCGCCGAAGCGAGCGTTGTGACGAGTTTGCCGCGCAGAGATTGGTGGTCGAACTTGCCTTCGCCTGTGATCACCAGGTCAGCGGAAGCCAGTAGCGCGGCCTGTCCGGTGCGATCCGCGACGACGTCGGCCCCGGATCGCCGCTGTGCACCGAGCGCAAAGAGCGCGGCACCGATACCACCCGCGGCGCCGGCACCCGGAAAATCCGACACTCGTTTTCCGGTGGCGGACTCCAACTGTTCGGCCCATCTCGCGTTCCGCGCTTCGAGGACAGCGACGGCTTCGGCGTCGGCACCCTTTTGCGGGCCGAACACCGCTGCCGCACCGTGCTCGCCGAGAAGTACGTGTTCTACGTCGGTGGCGGCGACCAACTGAGTGCCTGCCGTAGCCGCCGCTGCAACCTCCAGGCCGCCCAGCGCCTCCACCAGTCCACGTCCCCCGTCGGTGCAGCAACTCCCACCGAGTCCGACGACAACCGTCTTCACGCCTGCCTCGAGCGCGACAGCGATCAGCTCTCCCACACCGAGACTGTGCGCGGCGAGTGCGGTGTCCCGCGTCGGCGGACCTCCGAGCAGGCCGAGCCCGACGGCCTCGGCGGACTCGATGTACGCCGTGTCCGAATCGAACAGCCACGTGGCGTCGACGGCGGCGGCCAAAGGCCCGGACACCCGTGCAGTCCGGATGTCGCCCCCGGCCGTGGCCAAGACGTCGACGAATCCCGGACCACCGTCGGATTGTGGCGCGGTGACGACGTCGTCGCCGGGTCGACCGCGCCGCCAGCCGGCAGAAATGGATTCGGCCGCCGCGACGGCAGTCAGGGTTTCGCCGAATGAATCCGGAGCAACTATTACCCGCATAGCCGAAGTCTAAGAGTCGCGAATGACCCCGATGTTTCACGATCTCGCGCGTTTCAGTGCCTCGGGCGATTGGGTTTTTCAGAAAGACCGAGGTCGGTTTCCCAGACCGTGCACTTATCCAATAGCCTGGAGGTGTGAAATTGCTACGCCGCGGTGACTCAGACAACTCCGACAAACGTGACGTCGAGGGCACTGAGGCATCCTCGGCCTCCGAAGAGGCGCCCATCGAGCAGGTGGGCAAGGGCCGCCCCACACCCAAGCGTCGTGACGCCGAGGCGAAGAGGCGTGGCCCCGTTGCCCCTGCCCCGCTGACCGCGAAGGAAGCCCGCGCCCGCCGCAAGGCGACCCGCGGCTCCAAGGAGGACCGCAAGGCCGAAGCCGCCGAGCGTCGCGCATCGTCGGCAGACCGCCGCGCCCGCATGCTCGCCGGCGAGGACAAGTACCTGCTCCCCCGCGACAAGGGACCGGTTCGCGCCTACGTCCGTGACTTCATCGACGCTCGCCGCAACCTCGTCGGGCTGTTCATGCCGCTCGCGTTGATCCTCATCATGACCATGTTCGTCACGCCCGCGCTCCAGCAGATCGTCACACTGGCAATGCTCGTGATGATGCTCTTCATGGTCGGTGAAGGCATCTGGCTCGGTCGCATGATCAACAACCGCGTCGCCGAGCGCTTCCCCGACAGCACCGACGGCGGATTCAAGCTCGGCTGGTACGCGTTCGTTCGCGCGTCGCAGATCCGTAAGCTGCGCGCACCGAAGCCTCGTGTGGGGCCGGGCGACGCAATCTGAGCGTGACGAACACGTATAGAACATTGGTCCTCGGCGGCGCGCGGTCTGGTAAGTCCGCGCACGCCGAGGATTTGGTTTGTGCAGGCCACTTACCCGAAAGTTCGGCACCGGTCCGGTACCTGGCGACAGCCAGACGTGATGTCTCCGACGCAGACTGGGAGAGCCGGATCGACCAGCACCGCAACAGACGGCCCTCCCATTGGTCGACGGTCGAAACCGCAGATGCCGGTGACCTCGCGGCGCAACTCGAAAGCGATTCACACACAGCGACGTTGGTCGACGATCTGGGAACGTGGCTGACCGCGGAACTCGATCGGCAAGGCGCCTGGGACGCACCGCGCGGCACCGTCACGCCCGCGGCGGACAGCCTGGTCGCCAGTGTCGAGAACTACCGCGGACACCTGGTGCTGGTCAGCCCCGAAGTGGGTTTGGCCGTCATCCCCGAGACGCGGTCCGGACGATTGTTCCGCGACGAGATCGGCACTCTCAACGCTCGTATCGCCGCGGTGTGCGATCGTGTCGTACTAGTGGTTGCAGGGTTACCGCTCATCTTGAAAGATACTGCTGCACAACCGGAAGGCACGATGTGAGTACCGAGGCCAATCCAGGGGCCATTTCAGGGGCGAATCCAGATGCCAACCCTGACGTCGCGCCAGTCAGTAGCGCCGACTTCGAACCCGTCACCCCGCCCGACCGCGAGGTGCGAGCGCAGGCCGATGCGCGTCAGCGTGATCTGACCAAGCCGGCCGGTTCGCTGGGCCGACTGGAGGCTCTCGCCGGCTGGGCATCAGCCTGCCAAGGAGTTTGTCCCCCACACGCTTTCGCTCGGCCTCGCGTCGTCGTGTTCGCGGGTGATCACGGAATCGCCCGCAACGGCGTCTCCGCCTATCCGCCGGAAGTGACCGCACAGATGGTCGCCAACTTCCTCGGGGGCGGCGCGGCAGTCAACGTCCTCGCCGAGGTTGCCGGCGCCACGGTACGCGTCGTCGACATCGCAGTGGACGGCGATACCGATCCGTCCGTCTCGAACCACAAGGTGCGCAGGTCTTCCGGGTCCATCGACCGCGAAGACGCCATGTCGAACGAGGAAACCCTTCAGGCCATCGCCGCCGGCCGAGCGATCGCGGACGAGGAAATCGACGGGGGCGCAGATCTTCTCATCGCCGGCGACATGGGCATCGGCAATACGACGCCCGCAACCGTACTCATCGCCGCACTCACGGACAGTGAACCCGTCGCGGTCGTGGGTCGAGGTACCGGTATCGACGACGCCGGATGGATCCGCAAGACCGCAGCGATTCGCGACGCTCTCCGGCGTGCCCGTCCGCACGTTCGCGACACAGTCGCGCTGCTGCGCACGTCTTCGGGTGCCGACCTCGCCGCGATGGCCGGCTTTCTGGCCCAGGCAGCTTCGCGTCGTACGCCGGTGATCCTCGACGGCGTTGTGGTCACCGCAGCCGCCATGGTTGCCGACGAACTGGCTTTCGGCGCACGTGAATGGTGGGTCGCCGGACACCGCTCCACCGAACCCGCCCACACCATCGCATTGACCCGCATGGGTCTCGACCCGATCGTCGAGTTCGACATGCGTCTCGGTGAAGGTTCAGGCGCAGTCACAGCGCTCCCGATTCTTCAGGGCGCAGTGGCAATCCTGGGCAAGATGGCGACATTCTCCGAAGCCGGCGTCAGCACTCAGGGCAGCGCACCTGCCGACGAACCGGAGTCGATCGACCTGACCAAGACCGATACGGCGGAGTGAGCGTGGCGGGCCCGCTGTCCGGAGTGCCGCTGGCCTTCTCGTGGCTGACGGTCCTTCCGGTTCGTGGTCCCTCCGACATCGATCGAACTGCCGGCCGTCGCGCCATCGCGGCAGCTCCGCTCACCGGGATCGCTCTCGGCATTGCCGCGACGTTTCTGCTCTGGGGCACAACCAGTATCGGCCTGAATCCCTATCTCGCAGGCTTGCTGACGGTAGGTGCGCTCGCTCTCGGGACACGCGGGATGCACGTGGACGGACTGGCAGACTCCGTCGACGGACTGGGTTGTTACGGTCCACCGGAGCGCGCCCGCGAGGTCATGCACAGCGGCGGTGCCGGACCGTTCGGGGTCGCGGCACTGTTCATCTTCCTTGGGCTGCAATCGGTCTCCTTCGGCGTCCTCGCTGTTGCCGACTCCCCCACGCAGTGGATCGCCGTTCTCGTATCTGTCGCTGCGGGTCGTGTGGCCGTCGTTTTTGCCTGCCGCCGAGGTATTCTCGCGTCGAGCCCGAGCGGATTCGGTGCGCTCGTCGCCGATTCACAACCGCTGTGGGCCGCAATCGTGTGGTCGGTTCCACTGATCGCCGCTTCCGGCTTTGCCACCGACCGGTGGTGGCTCGGCCCTCTCGTGACCGCGTCGGCGCTGGTGATCAGTGTGCTGTGCGTGCGTCACTGCGTCCGTAGATTCGGCGGACTCAACGGAGACGTTCTCGGATTCGCACTCGAACTCACCGCGACGCTTACGGCCGTCGGCCTCACTCTCGGACTGTGATCCGACGTCGTGCGAGTAGGTGTCCTTGCGTACGAAGGTTGCCTCGCGGCCGAGATCTTCGTTTTCACCGACCTTCTCCTGATCGCGAATCGGGTCGCTGATGGAGCGCCCGCCGACCCCTTCGAGGTATCGGTCATCGCAGCGTCCGGCACGCCCGTCGTTGCGGCAGGTGGATTTTCGCTCGGCGTGCAGGAGGGGCATCACGACATCGATCACCTGGTTGTGCCGGGGTTCGAACTCGTGCCGTCCGAAGACCCTGCGACGCGCTTGTCGCTGTGGGAGGGAGAAATCGAGTTCATCCGTGCGTGCGAGGCGCACGGCGTTCGGGTGTCGTCGGTCTGCGTCGTCGCGTATCTGCTGGGCGAGGCGGGACTGCTCGACGGACGCCGATGTACGACGTCGTGGCTGTACGGTGCGGACCTCGCGAGTCGTTACCCCGGTGCGACGGTTCGAACCGACTCGTTGATCGTCCAGGACGACGGCGTCACCACCACTGCTGCGTTCACCGCCGCGCTCGACCTCGCAACAGCACTCGTGCGCGAGCATCTCGGCGACAAGATTGCGCGTACGACCGCAAGAATTACGCTGGCGCCCGAAAACCGAACCAGTCAAGCACCGTACATCCTCGACTCGATGCTGCCCGCCAAACACACACAGTTTGCCGACGACGTCGGAAGGTGGCTGGTCGAACGGATGGCGGAACCTTACGACTTGGATCTGCTGTCGAGTGCTTTTCACCTCAGCACCCGAACCATGCTTCGGAAGTTCAAGGACGAGACCGGGGAATCGCCGCGCAGTTATCTGCAGCGTGCACGGATCCGAAAAGCGAAACGGTTGTTGGAATCGACCGACTGGCCTCTCGGAAAGATCCTGGGGCACATCGGCTATCAGGATCCTGGAACCTTCCGTCGCCTGTTCACCGACCGCGTCGGCATCAGCCCGGCCGACTACCGAAAGCGATTCCGCAACGGCGGCGCCGGATAGGTGCGAGGCGAGCCCGCCCGAAAACATGGCGAACCGCCCTCTTCTGTAGTCGATCCCGCGCCGAAAGACTGTGCAGAGGAATTGTTTCGACTACTGAGAGGGCTCACCGTGCCGAACCGGAGCATGACCGAAGACGATCCGCTCGAAGACTTCGACCGTCGAACGATCACCATCGACGCAGTGGCGAAGTCCGTGTACGTGGCCGGCACCGGTCCCGCAGTAATCGTCATGCCGGAGATGCCGGGCATCAGCCCGCATGTAGCGCGATTCGCCCGCTGGGTGCGCGACGCCGGTTTCACTGTCTTCGTTCCGTCACTGTTCGGGCACGACGGCGCGGTCCCCACAGTGAACGAGGGGCTGACGGTATTCAAGAGAGCCTGCGTCAGTGCAGAATTCCGCGCCCTCGCTGCCGATGAACCGAGTCCGGCGGTCCGTTGGCTGCGTTCACTCGCCGCTTCCGCCCATGAGGAGAGCGGCGGACCTGGCGTCGGCGTGATCGGAATGTGCTTCACCGGTAACTTCGCGTTGTCGATGATGCTCGAACCCTCGGTCATCGCGCCGGTTCTCGCCCAACCGTCGTTACCGCTCGATCGACCGGACGAAACCGACAGCGGGCCCGAAGAACTCGAAGCCGTGCGCTCGAGACTCGAGGCCGAAGACCTCACGGTGCTTGCATACCGCTTTCGAGGTGACTCGTTCTGCCGCGCACAACGATTCGCCGCCTATTCGAAGGCCTTGGGCGAGCGCTTCGTCGGGAAGGTACTACCCGACGAAGCGGCCAACGCGACAACGTCGCCGTTCTTCGAACACGTCATTGCCAATCCACACAGCGTGGTGACGGCTCATCTCGTCGACGAGGCGGGATCGCCCACCACCGTCGCACGAGACGAGATTCTGCAGTTCTTCCGGGAGCGATTGCTCGCGGAACGAACCAGCGATCAGTGAAGTTTCGTCATCCAGCCGTGGGTGTCGGCGAAGGTTCCGCGCTGGATACCCGTGAGGGTGTCGCGCAGTGCCATCGTCACCTCACCCGGCTCGCCGTCGGCGATGGTGAACTCGCCCTCGGCGGACTTGACGCGTCCGACGGGGGTGATGACTGCTGCTGTGCCGCAAGCGAAGACCTCGGTGATTTCACCGCTCTTGCACTTGGTGCGCCATTCGTCGGTGCTGATCTTGCGCTCCTCGACGGCGAAACCGGAATCGGCGGCAAGGGCAAGCAACGAGTTGCGCGTGATGCCTGGCAACAACGAACCGGACAGCGACGGCGTCACGAGGCGAGCGTCGGGGCCCGAGCCGAAGACGAAGAACAGGTTCATTCCACCCATTTCCTCGACGTACGTGCGCTCGATGGCGTCGAGCCAGACCACCTGGTCGCAACCCTCGTCGGCGGCTTGCGCCTGGGCGAGGAGTGAAGCGGCGTAGTTGCCGGCGAACTTGGCCGCGCCGGTACCACCGGGGGCCGCGCGAACGTATTCGGTGGACAGCCACACACTGACCGGCTTGACGCCGCGCGGGAAGTACGCACCGGCAGGCGAGGCGATCAGCAGGTAGCGGTACTCGTCGGCGGGACGGACACCGAGTCCGGCTTCGGTGGAGAACATGAACGGACGGAGGTAGAGCGCGTCCTCGCCACCGGCTGCGGGAACCCAGTCGAGATCGACGTCGATCAGTTCGGTGATGGAATCGATGAACATCTGCGACGGGAGCTCCGGCATGGCCAGACGGCGCGCAGATGCCGCGAAACGCTCGGCGTTGGCCTCGACGCGGAACGAGCTGATCTCGCCACCCGGCTGACGGTATGCCTTGAGGCCCTCGAAGATGGCCTGTCCGTAGTGCAAAACCATTGCGGCCGGATCGAGCTCGATGTTTCCGTACGGCAACACCTGGGCGTCGTGCCAGCCCTTGCCCGCGGTGTAGTCGATCGAGACCATGTGGTCGGTGAAGTGCCGCCCGAAGCCGGGCGCCGCCAAAATGTCACGGCGCTCGGCGTCGGACTTCGGGGACGAGCTCTGAACACGAACGAAATCGGCGGCACCTGTCATGGGCGCAATCCTATCGAACGTGAAAAAGCTCTCTACTTGGTGTTGGTCTCCACGAACGGAGGAGACACCACGACGCACCGAAGAGCACGACCACGGACGTCGACTTCGATCTCGTCGCCGGCCGAGACATTGGCACCGGAATCGAGGAGCGCCAACGCAATTCCCACTTTGAGCGAGGGCGAAAACGTCCCCGAGGTGGTCTCGCCGATTGCCTCGCCGTCACGCAGAACACCGAGGCCGGCACGAAGCACGCCGCGATCGAGAGCCTTGATCCCCCAGAGTTTGCGAGCCGGGCCGGCAGCCTTCTCGTCGGTCAAGGTCTCTTTGCCCCAGAATGTCGGCTTCTTCCAACCGATCGCCCATCCGCAGCGCGCTTCGAGCGGAGAAATCTCGAGCGAAAGCTCATGCCCGTGCAGCGGATACCCCATCTCGGTACGAAGAGTGTCACGGGCGCCGAGTCCGGCGGCCTGCCCACCCTCGGCGCGCACTGCCTCGAGAAGCGCGCGGAACAACGGCTCGCTGTCGTCCCACCGCGGCAGGAGTTCGTAGCCGACCTCACCGGTGTAACCGCTGCGGCACACACGAACAGGCACGCCGTTCCATTCCGCATCTTCGTACGCCATGTACTCGATCTCGGTGGGAAGTCCCAGAGCGGTCAGAACCGCCACCGATTTCGGACCCTGCACAGCCAGCACACCGTAGGCACGATGCTGATCCTCGACGGTGATTCCGTCCGGTGCCACAGCGACCAGAGCCGCAACGACGTCCGCGGTATTGGCTGCGTTCGGGACGAGGAAGATCTCGTCGTCGCTGACGTAGTACGCAATGAGGTCGTCGATGACACCACCGGACTCGTTGCAGCACAACGTGTACTGAGCCTTACCCGGCCCGATCTTGTTCAGGTCGTTGGTCAGTGCGGAGTTCACGAATTCCGCGGCGCCCGCGCCACGCACGACGGCCTTGCCGAGGTGACTGACGTCGAAGAGTCCGACATTCTCACGCACAGAGGTGTGTTCGGCCACGACGCCGGCGTACGAAACCGGCATCTGCCACCCCCCGAACGGCGCGAACGTCGCGCCGAGTTCGACGTGGACGGGGTGGATCGGGCCCTGCAACAGTTGTTCGTCGGTCATGGCCCACAACCTATCGGACTTCGCCGATAGAAACATGTCCGCAGCGAGAGCTCACCCGGCCGTGACGATCGCCCGTCCGCAAACTGCAAAGGGCCTAACATCGACTCAGGCATCCGCCAGAACCGGACGCATCGCACACTCACCTCACAGGAGACACCTTGAGCACTCGCACAGCCCGATCGTTGGGACCCGACCTCGTTCTCGCCGGCACAGTCGCCAAGCGCGCAGAGATACTGGTCGTCGGTCTGACGTCGGGTCCGGACGGCCCCGAAATCGCACTCAGCGAAGGCATCGTCGCCGAAGACGTACTCGCCGAGATCCTCGACAGCCTCATCGCCGTCGGCGCCACCGGCAAGCCCGAGCAGCTCACTCGTGTCCCGGCACCGAGCGAACTGTCGGTCACCAGCGTTCTCGCCGTCGGACTCGGCTCTGCCGACAAGCTCGGCAGCGAGCAGATCCGTAAGTCCGCCGGCGCCGCAGCTCGCTCGTTGTCCGGCATCGACACCGTCGCAACCACGCTCTCGATCCTCGACCTCGGTGCAGCCGCCGAGGGATTTGCGTTGGGCGCGTACAGCTTCACCGAATTCAAGTCGTCCATGACGGCTCCCGGTCCCGATTCGCAGCCACTGGCCCGCGTCGAACTTCTGGTGCCGTCGCCGCGCACGAAGGAGACCAAAGCGACGCTGGCACGGTCGGCTGCCATCGCCGAGGCCGTCGCCACCGCACGCGAGTTCGTCAACACTCCCCCGAGCCACCTCTACCCCGCCGAGTTCGCCGCGCGCGCGAAGGCACTGGGCGTCGAGGCCGGGCTCACCGTCCAGGTTCTCGACGAGAAGGCACTCGAGAAGGGTGGCTACGGCGGAATCATCGGCGTCGGCAAGGGCTCGTCACGCCAGCCGCGTCTCGTCCGCCTCGAATACGCGTCGAAGAAGCGTGGTGCCCGCAAGGTCGCACTGGTGGGTAAGGGCATCACCTTCGACACCGGCGGAATCTCCATCAAGCCCGCCGCCGGTATGGAGAACATGACCTCGGACATGGGCGGCGCCGCAGCCGTCATCTCCACCGTCGTGCTTGCCGCCAAGCTCGGCCTGCCCGTCAACGTCGTCGCATACGTACCGATGGCCGAGAACATGCCGTCCGCGACCGCCCAGCGTCCCGGCGACGTGCTGACCCAGTACGGCGGAATCACCATCGAGGTCGTCAACACCGACGCCGAGGGCCGTTTGATTCTTGCCGACGCGATGGTTCGCGCGGGTGAGGACAATCCCGACTACATGATCGACACCGCCACCCTGACCGGTGCGCAGATGGTCGCGCTCGGCAACCGCACCCCCGGAGTCATGGGCACCGACGAGTTCCGTGACCGCGTCGCCTCCATCTCGCAGAGCGTCGGCGAGAACGGCTGGGCCATGCCGCTGCCGGAGGAATTGCGCGGAGATCTCGACTCCAAGGTCGCCGACATGGCCAATGTCACCCCACACCGCTGGGGCGGCATGCTGGTCGCAGCTCACTACCTCAAGGAATTCGTTCCCGAGGGTGTCCAGTGGGCGCACATCGACGTCGCGGGGCCGGCCTACAACACCTCAGGGCCGTGGGGTTACACCGGCAAGGGCGGTACCGGCGTTCCCGTTCGCACGATGATCTCGGTCCTGGAGGACATCGCGGTAAACGGCTGACCCCTTGCTGTGCGCCTTTATTAACCCCCCGCGGTTAATAAAGGCGCACAGCAGTTCAGGCGCCGTCGCGCAATTCCTGCTCTCGGGCCCGCTTGCGTTCGATTCGCTTACGTTCGTCGTGATCGCGCATACGCTGCGGATATCCCGTCTTGCGGACGTCGTAGACCGGGATCTTCAAGTCCTGTCCCAATTTGCGGGCACCACGTTCGCCGCCGACACGACGACGAGTCCACTCCCCGTCCTTCGCAACCAGGACGACGGTCACCTCGGTCACCGTCGTCTGCGGTTCCACATAGGCCTCGACGCCTTCGTGCGAGTGCGCCCAATTCGCCAGATGATCCGCATCACTTTGCGCTGCGGCCTGAGCCGCACTCGGCGGACGCTTGAAACGATCGAACAGTCCCACGGTCGTACCCTCCTCGGTACCGACGCCGCGGATGCACCCCGGCGATATGTCAAGTTTGCCAGGCGATGTCCGTTGTGCCTGCGCACGACATACCGTTTGGTCCGCTTACGACGTTACAGCCGGACCCCCGACGCATACCTACTCGCCAGTAGCCGACACACCCGAAACGGACGGCATCCCCCTCATCGGACACGCCCGGCGTATCAATGGAAAGATGAACGACGGTGACGCCGCGCCCGCGCGTCGACATCGGCAAAATAGCTACAAGTAGCCGCACGTCGCGCGCCACTCGAGCACAATGCATTACGACCACAAGTCGACAAAATTCAACAACCCGAACACAACTGTCGAGGAGTCAAAAGACATGGCCTTCTCCGTCCAGATGCCAGCCCTAGGTGAGAGCGTCACCGAGGGAACTGTCACACGGTGGCTCAAGCAGGAAGGAGACACGGTCGAAGTCGACGAACCCTTGCTCGAAGTCTCCACGGACAAGGTCGACACCGAGATTCCGTCTCCCGTCGCCGGCGTCCTGACCAAGATCGTCGCGCAGGAAGACGACACCGTGGAAATCGGTGGCGAGCTCGCCCAGATCGGTGAAGCCGGCGAAGCCGCAGCACCCGCGGCAGAGGCACCCGCCCCCGCCGCCGAGGAAGCTCCCGCCGAGGAAGCGCCGGCTGCCGAAGCTCCCGCTGAAGAAGCTCCCGCTGCCGAGGCACCCGCCGCTTCGAGCGGTTCCGCTGAAGGTACCGCCGTGACGATGCCCGCCCTCGGCGAGTCCGTCACCGAAGGCACCGTCACCCGTTGGCTCAAGGCTGTCGGCGACGAAGTTGCCGTCGACGAGGCGCTGCTCGAAGTCTCGACCGACAAGGTCGACACAGAGATCCCGTCCCCCGTCGCCGGAATCCTGCTCGAGATCAATGCGCAGGAAGACGACACCGTCGAGATCGGTGGCCAGCTGGCCGTCGTCGGCTCCGGCACACCCGCCGCGGCTCCGGCACCCAAGGCCGCTCCCGCAGCACCGGCAGCACCCCCTGCCCCCAAGGCCGAAGCTCCGAAGGCCGAAGCACCCAAGGCTGAAGCACCCAAGCCTGCCGCCGCACCGGCCGCACCCGCTCCGAAGCCTGCTGCGGCTCCCGCACCGGCGGCTGCCCCCGCAGCGTCCGGTGACAGCAGCCCGTACGTCACCCCGCTCGTGCGCAAGCTCGCCACGGACAACGGCGTCGACCTCGCGACCGTCACCGGCACCGGCGTCGGCGGCCGCATCCGCAAGCAGGATGTGCTCGCCGCTGCGGAGGCCAAGAAGGCTCCCGCCGCCGCTGCTCCTGCTGCAGCACCCGCGGCCGCACCGGCCGCCACCGCAGCCGCAGGCGTCCGACCCGAACTGGCACACCTGCGTGGAACCACGCAGAAGGCCAACCGTATTCGGCAGATCACGGCCACCAAGACACGTGAGTCGCTGCAGAACACCGCTCAGCTCACGCAGACCTTCGAGGTGGACGTCACCAAGATCGTCGCCCTGCGGGCCCGTGCCAAGGCCGGCTTCATCGAGCGCGAAGGCGTCAACCTGACGTTCCTTCCGTTCTTCGCCAAGGCAGTCGTCGAGGCGCTGAAGTCGCACCCGAACATCAACGCCAGCTACGACGAGGCTGCCAAGCAGATCACCTACTACGACGCTGAGCACCTCGGCATCGCAGTGGACACCGATCAGGGCTTGCTCTCCCCCGTCATCCACAACGCCGGCGATCTCGGCCTGGCCGGCTTGGCCCGCGCCATCGCCGACATCGCCAAGCGTGCACGCTCGGGTGGCCTGAAGCCGGACGAGCTCTCGGGTGGCACCTTCACCATCACCAACATCGGCAGCCAGGGCGCGCTGTTCGACACCCCGATCCTGGTACCGCCGCAGGCGGCCATGCTCGGAACCGGCGCGATCGTCAAGCGCCCGATGGTGGTCACCGACGAGAACGGCAACGAGTCCATCGGCGTTCGCTCGATGATCTACTTGCCGCTGACCTACGATCACCGTCTGGTCGACGGCGCCGACGCCGGCCGATTCCTCACCACTGTTAAGCAGCGGTTGGAAGAAGCCTCGTTCGAAGCTGATCTGGGCCTGTAAGCAACTGCTCGGCCGGCCGGGGCGTCATCTCCATCAGGAGGTGGCGCCCCGGCTTTTTCAGTACGGTCGGAGATATACGTTCGGATATCGAAGCACGCTGAATCGAAGGAGGCTTTCCGAATGCGAGTAGTCATCGCCGGCTCGTCCGGTTTGATCGGAACGGCCTTGGTGTCATCGTTGCGCTCCGACAACCACGACGTGGTGCGTCTGGTGCGACGCTCGACCGCCGGCCCCGACGAATCGCGTTGGGACCCGGACCACGACCGTCTGGACCTCTCCATCCTGCAGGGCGCCGACGCCGTCGTGAACCTCTGCGGCGTCGGCATCGGTGACAAACGGTGGTCGGGTTCCTACAAGCAAGCGATCCGTGACAGCCGCATCGTCGCGACCGACGTCTTGGCCGAAGCGGTCGCGAGTCAGAAGGTTCCCGTCCTCGCCAACGCGAGCGCCGTCGGCTATTACGGCGACACCGGCGACAAGATCGTCGACGAGGATTCGCCGGCAGGCACAGACTTTCTCGCCACGACGTGTCGCGATTGGGAACTTGCCACCGAACCGGCGCGTGCGGCGGGTGCCCGCGTCGTCAATCTGCGGTCCGGCGTCGTGATTTCACCTCATGGGGGCATGCTCGGTCGGCTTCGGCGCCTTTATTCGTTCGGCCTCGGCGGGCGACTGGGCAACGGTCGCCAGTACTTTCCGTGGATCTCACTCGAGGACGAGTGCGACGCGATCAAGTTCGCGCTCACGAATTCCGAACTCTCCGGTCCCGTCAACCTGACCGGTCCGGCCCCTGTCACCAATGCCCAGTTCAATGACGCCATGTCCCGTGCGGTCCACCGCCCGGCTCCCTGGATCGTTCCCGGGTTCGCACTCGAAGCGTTGATCGGAGAATTCGCCAAGAGCGGCATCCTCGGTGGCCAGCGCGCCATTCCCGCAGCTTTGGAAAAGGCGGGATTCTCTTTCCGCCACAACACGATCGGCGAAGCGCTGGCGGCCGCACTCGGTTGATTCCGAAGTCGGGCGTAATCTCTACGTCCATGAGCAGCGCTGCCGTTTCCGCCCGGTTCTCGAAACTGCCGATCGCCGTCGAGCAACTCGGTTCGATCGACTACAACGCCGCGTGGGACCGCCAGCGTGAGCTCGCGGCAGCGCGGGCGGACGACATCGGACCGGACACGCTACTGCTCCTCGAACACCCGCCGGTGTACACGGCAGGACGACGCACGGAACCCGAAGATCGTCCCGTCGACGGCACGCCTGTCATCGACGTCGACCGCGGCGGGAAGATCACCTGGCACGGCCCCGGCCAGCTGGTGGGATATCCGATCGTGAAACTGGCCGAGCCCATCGACGTGGTGCGGTATGTCCGACGCATCGAGGAAGCACTGATCACGGTGTGCACGGACCTCGGCCTGAACTGCGGGCGCATCGACGGCCGCTCCGGCGTCTGGCTGCCCGCCGAACTCGCAAACGGGCAATGGAAGCCCGAGCGCAAGGTTTCTGCCATCGGCGTGCGCGTGCAACGGGGCGTGGCACTGCACGGCTTCTCCCTGAACTGCAATTCGGTCCTGACCGGATTCGACAACATCATTCCCTGCGGCATCCGTGACGCCGGGGTCACGACGCTGTCGCATGAACTCGGTCGCGACGTCACCGTGGACGAAGTCACTCCCGCTGTGACCGAGGCAGTGATCGCTGCTCTCGACGGAACCATGCCCGTCACCGAACGGAACGTCGAGCGCGTCACCTTCGAAAGCGCCTCGCCTACTCCGACTTTTACTACCGTTCAGTACAGCTGACGGGCTCGCCCGAACCCCGTTGCAGTAATCACCGGGCGTAGGATCACTGTCGTGACTATCGCCCCAGAAGGACGTAAGCTGCTCCGTCTCGAGATCCGAAACGCGGAGACGCCCATCGAACGCAAACCCAACTGGATCAAGACCCGAGCAAAGATGGGCCCCGAGTACACGGAGCTCAAGGGCCTGGTCAAGCGTGAAGGTTTGCACACCGTCTGCGAGGAAGCGGGCTGCCCCAACATCTACGAGTGCTGGGAAGACCGCGAAGCCACGTTCCTGATCGGCGGTGAGCAGTGCACACGCCGCTGCGACTTCTGCCAGATCGACACCGGCAAGCCCGAAGCCCTCGACCGCGACGAGCCCCGTCGCGTCGCGGAAAGCGTTCAGGCCATGGGCCTTCGGTACTCCACGATCACCGGCGTCGCCCGCGACGACCTCCCCGACGGCGGCGCCTGGCTCTACGCCGAGACCGTCCGCAAGATCCACGAACTCAACCCGGGCACCGGCGTCGAGAACCTGGTTCCGGACTTCAACGGCAAGCCCGAACTGCTCGACGAGGTCTTCGCCTCACGCCCCGAGGTCCTCGCACACAACCTCGAGACCGTCCCCCGCATCTTCAAGCGGATCCGTCCGGCATTCCGGTACCAGCGCAGCCTCGACGTCATCACCGCAGCACGCGACTACGGACTGGTCACCAAGTCCAACCTGATCCTCGGCATGGGCGAAACCCCTGAAGAGGTCACCGAGGCGATGGCAGATCTCCACGCCGCCGGTTGCGACATCCT
The DNA here is from genome assembly GCF_058793255.1 of Rhodococcus sp. MPR-R1B. Classification (NCBI taxonomy): domain Bacteria; kingdom Bacillati; phylum Actinomycetota; class Actinomycetes; order Mycobacteriales; family Nocardiaceae; genus Rhodococcus; species Rhodococcus sp. MPR-R1B. Next base: position 6,585 of record NZ_JBXAFO010000009.1, on the reverse strand, counting down.
CACCATCACCCAGTACCTGCGACCCTCGCCCCGGCACCACCCCGTCGAGCGGTGGGTCAAGCCCGAGGAGTTCGTCGCGCACTCGAAGGCTGCAGAAGAGATGGGCTTCGCCGGCGTCATGGCCGGTCCGTTGGTTCGCTCGTCGTACCGCGCCGGCCGCCTGTATGCGCAGGCCATGGCACATCACGGCCGCGAACTTCCCGAGGCGCAGCGTCATCTGACCGAGGGCGGCGACGCTTCCCAGGAAGCCAGCTCACTCATGGCGCGCCTGAATCGCTGATCCACTTTTTGCTGTGCGCCTTTATTAACCGCGGGCGGTTAGTAAAGGCGCACAGCAATGGACGTATCCTGGGTACATGGCGAACGGCAGCAAATCCGGTAAGGGCAAACCCACCAAAGAGGCAAAGGCTGCAGCGAAGGCTGCCCGCAAGCAGGCTTCCAAGGAACGTAGAACTCAGCTCTGGCAGGCATTCCAGATGCAGCGCAAGGACGACAAGCTCCTCCTGCCGCTGATGATCGGCACCCTCGTCGGTGCGGCTCTGGTCTTCTTCCTGGTCGGTCTCATCTGGGGCCTTCAGTGGTTCCTGCTGCCGATCGGCATCGTTCTCGGTCTCCTCGGCGCCTTCATCATCTTCGGTCGTCGCGTCCAGAAATCGGTGTACAAGAAGGCTGAAGGTCAGGCCGGTGCCGCTGCGTGGGCGCTCGACAACATGCAGGGTGCGTGGCGCGTCACGAATGCCGTCGCCGGCACTACCCAACTCGATGCCGTTCACCGCGTCGTCGGACGGCCGGGTGTCATCCTCGTCGCCGAAGGTTCGCCGCAACGCGTCAAGGGCCTCCTCGCGCAGGAGAAGAAGAAGACCGCCCGCCTCATCGGCGACACCCCGATCTACGACATCATCATCGGCAACGACGAGGGCCAGGTTCCGCTCTCGCAGCTCCAGCGCTACTTGAACAAGTTGCCCCGCAACATCGACACCAAGCGCATGGACAACATCGAAGGTCGCCTCGCTGCACTGAGCGCACGCGGCGGCGGAGCAGCGCTTCCCAAGGGCCCGATGCCCGGAGGCGCGAAGATGAAGGGAATGCAGCGAACCATTCGTCGTCGCTGACACTCCCCCACAGCAAAACGAAAGACCCGGGCCCACACGGACCCGGGTCTTTCTTTACTTCGAGAAATTTGTGTCAGCGCGACTTCACGAGCAAAGTGCCGGTCGCGCGGTCCTGCATACCGCGACCGTCGATGTCGGTGATGGTCGCGGGAATCACGAACACAAGCAGTGCCTGACGTCCGAGCGCGCGCACGAAGCCCACTCGGATCGGGCCTTCGATACGCGCAACCTGAAGTCCGAGGACGAACTGCCCCGGGGTGAAGTTGAACAGAGCCACGGTGACGACACCGACGGCGAACCACACCATCAGCGTGACAGTCGAGGTCATACCGTCGAAGAAGTCGCCGGTGATGAGCGAGGCCACTCCCACAGCCATCACCCAATCCACCAACAGTGCCGCGATACGACGGCCCGAACCGACCAGCGAACCCGGACCCTCCTGAGGGAAACCGAGGAGCTCGCCACGGTACGACTGCTCACGGCCGTCCGCGCTCTTCGGCAAAGCTGCTTGCGGCCCAGAGAGCCAAGTTCCGGTGATACGTGCCATGCTGTCCAGGATAGGCGTCGCAGCACCGTAGTCCAGATTTGCCGGGTTTTAACTGTGTGGCCGGTCACATGGACTTCGGAAATCCCCAGGATGCTGCGACGCGTAACACTGCCGAAACAAAGGGTTGACGAGCGGGCAACACCAGCTCCCTACCGTCTGCCTCGACGGATTCAACCGACATCACTTGGCTGAAGCGACTTAAGGAGCACAAGCGTGGCGTTCACCACGGCCGAAGAGGTCATCAAGTACATCGCGGACGAGAACATCGAGTACGTCGACATTCGGTTCAGCGACCTGCCCGGCGTCCAGCAGCACTTCTCGATCCCGGCGTCTGCTTTCAACCAGGACGTGTTCGAGGACGGCCTCGCATTCGACGGATCTTCGGTCCGCGGATTCCAGTCGATCCACGAGTCCGACATGATGTTGCTTCCCGACGTCACCACGGCGCAGATCGACCCCTTCCGCAAGGCGAAGACCCTCAACATCAACTTCTTCGTGCACGACCCGTTCACCCGTGAGTCCTACAGCCGCGACCCGCGCAACGTTGCCCGCAAGGCCGAGGAGTACTTGGTCAGCACCGGCATCGCGGACACCGCATTCTTCGGCGCCGAGGCCGAGTTCTACATCTTCGACTCGGTTCGCTACGACTCCGGCATGAACTCCGCTTTCTACGAATTGGATTCCATCTCCGGTTCCTGGAACACCGGCGCAGAGACCAACGCCGACGGCTCCCCGAACCTCGGCTACAAGGTTCGCGCCAAGGGTGGCTACTTCCCCGTCGCTCCGTACGACCACTACGTGGACCTGCGCGACGAAATCTCCACCAACCTGACCAACGCAGGCTTCGAGCTCGAGCGCGGCCACCACGAGGTCGGCACCGGCGGACAGCAGGAGATCAACTACAAGTTCAACACGCTGCTCGCAGCGGCCGACGACCTGCAGCTATTCAAGTACATCGTCAAGAACACCTGCTGGCAGCACGGCAAGTCCGCCACCTTCATGCCGAAGCCGCTCTTCGGTGACAACGGTTCGGGCATGCACGTCCACCAGTCCCTGTGGAAGGACGGCAAGCCCCTCTTCCACGACGAGTCCGGCTACGCGGGCCTCTCGGACATGGCTCGCCACTACATCGGCGGCATCCTGCACCACGCTCCGTCGCTGTTGGCCTTCACCAACCCGACGATCAACTCGTACCACCGTCTGGTGCCGGGCTACGAAGCCCCCATCAACCTCGTGTACAGCCAGCGCAACCGCTCGGCAGCTGTCCGTATCCCGATCACGGGCAACAACCCGAAGGCAAAGCGTCTCGAGTTCCGCGCACCCGACTCCTCGGGTAACCCGTACCTCAACTTCGCTGCACAGATGATGGCCGGCCTGGACGGCATCAAGAACAAGATCGAGCCGATGGCTCCGGTCGACAAGGACCTCTACGAGCTTCCCCCGGAGGAGGCTCGCAACATCCCGCAGGCTCCGACCAGCCTCGAGACGGTCATCAACCGCCTCGAAGCCGATCACGAGTACCTGACCGAGGGTGGCGTCTTCACCACCGACCTGATCGAGACCTGGATCTCGCTCAAGCGTGAGCAGGAAATCGCTCCGGTCAACCTGCGTCCGCACCCGTACGAGTTCGAGCTCTACTACGACGTGTGATCCGCATCCTGACGTAAGTCAGACCTGCGAGTACCGAGTCCACCCGTCCCGCTTCTGCGGGGGGGGTGGACTTGTTTCGGTCCGAGGGAGATCCTTCGGACAGATGATGACCGGCCTTCATACCGGACGCGGTCGAATCGCGGATCAGCCGCGGGCACGTTGACCGATGGCCGCATTGTTGACGATATGGGCGATTCGACCTGCCCGTGTTGCGTCTCGAGCGGCACTGACGATCCACCACAGCATCTGTTTGCGGGCGCTGGGCGGAAAACTGTCCCAGTTGCTTCGCGCTTGCGTGTCCAGGTCCAGCGCCGCCTGCAAGTCAGATGGTTCCTCGAGGTCTTCGACTTGGTCGAGAATCGTCCACCAACCAGTGGATTTCGCGGCAGCAATGGCACCACGACCAGCAGCGGTCATGAGGCCACGCGCCTCCATATCAGCTGCGCGTTCGCGGTTGAGTCGGGTCCAGGAACTCTTGCGTCTCCGCGGTGTGAACAGTTGCAAATTGCGCTCTTCGTCGAAGATGGTGTTGGTGGAATCGATCCACCCAAAGCAGATCGCTTCCTCAACGGCCTGAGGGTAGGGGCAGCGTGGTCGGCTGGTGGTGGTGCGCCAGGAGCACAACCACACTCCACGGCCTGCAGTGTGATTGTCCGTCAACCAAGTTCGCCACTGTTCGCGAGTCTCGGCGTGGATGATCGGGTAGTCGAACTTCCACGTCGGGGGGTGGACGGAAGCCGGCGGCGATGATTTCGAATCGGTCACTTACTCTCCAAGCCTAGAGGGAATCGGATACGTGTCTCGATAGACGAGGGGCCTGCGCAGGGAACACGTCCCCGCGGCAACTTGTACGTGAATGGTCTTGTCGCGCAATCCTCTTCTGACTGTCATGGTGGCGAGACCCTGAGGTGAAGGGCGAGCCGACTGACGGTGTCGGCAAGCTCGGTTGGTTCGATGACGACCACTGGGGCGGTGAGCGCAATGCGCGCAACCGTCATGGCGAGCCTGCCGAGATCTTCGCTGCGGATCTGGACAAGGCAGCGGTCCGCTGCCACCTCGATCGGTGTGTGGTCAATCCATCTGAGTACGCCCTCGAGGTCGGCGAACGTAGCTTCGATGGCGAGTTTTGCATCGTGGTGACGGGGTGGCGAGCCGACTGATCTCGCGACGAAGCCTGCCGCGTCACCGCCCGGGATCTCGCGTGGCGTGAAATGACTGCCTGCCAGCCAGGGCTCCGAGAGCCGGTCCAGTCGAAATGTTCGCCAATCCGAACGATGGTGGTCCCATGCTACGAGATACCAACGACGTCCCGCCGTGACAAGGCGGTGCGACTCGACCAGTCGTCTGCTGCTCTCGCCATCACCTCGCCGATAGTCGAAACGAACGTGCTCGTGGTCGCGACATGCCGCAGCGAGCACACTGAGTGCTTCGGGATCGACGATGTCGTCATCTGCCCGCCGCATGGAACTGACGCTCGAATGCAGTGCCGACACACGTCGGCGTAGTCGATGGGGCAGGAGTGTTTCGATCTTCGTCAGCGCGCGCAGCGACGTTTCTTCGATGCCGCCGATGGCGGCCTCGGCGGCGTAGCGCAGTCCGACGGCTACCGCCACGGACTCGTCATCGTCGAGGATCAGGGGCGGCACGTGCGCCCCCGTTGCAAGTCGGTAGCCCCCGTATTTTCCGGACGTGGAATCGACCGGATAGCCGAGGTCGCGTAGGCGATCGATGTCGCGGCGCACCGTCCGCTGCGTGACATCGAGTCGTGCGGCAAGTTCGGCACAGTGCCAGAAGCGATGAGTCTGAAGGAGCGAGAGCAGTTGCAGTGCTCGGCCTGTGGGATCGTTCCGCATTTCTTCAGATTGCCAGCGATCTAGGACTTTATGTGTCCACGATGCTCCCTATCGTCGGAGCAACCGGTCGATCCAGACACGAGATCGGTACTCGACTCAAAGGAGCATCCGTGAATCCATCCGACTTCCCCAGGCCCGTCCTCATCCCAGTGAACGGCGTGGAACTCGAAGTCTTCGAAGCAGGGCGACACAATGCCGGGAAACCCATCGTGTTGTGTCACGGATGGCCAGAGCACGCCTATTCCTGGCGATACCAGGTGCCCGCCCTTGTCGAGGCGGGCTACCACGTCATCGTCCCGAACCAACGCGGCTACGGCAATTCGTCACGTCCGACCGAAGTGACGGACTATGACATCGAACATTTGGCGGGTGATCTCATCGCACTTCTCGATCACTACGGCTACGACGATGCCACCTTTGTCGGTCACGATTGGGGTGCCTTTGTCGTGTGGGGCCTTACCCTGTTGCACCCGGACCGGGTAAACAAAGTGATCAACCTGAGCCTGCCCTACCAGGATCGCGGAGAGCAGCCGTGGATTGAGTTCATGGAAGCCGTGCTTGGCGGTGATTTCTACTTCGTCCATTTCAATCGACAGCCGGGCGTCGCGGACGCGGTGTTCGAAGACAACACCTTCCGGTTCCTCCGCAACCTGTACCGGAAGAACGAACCCCTCAGGGAACCTCAGCCGGGTATGGCGCTGATCGATCTCGCCAAAGCAGAGACACCACTCGGTGAGCCCCTGATGAGCGATAGAGAATTGGCCGTTTTCGTCTCCGCCTTCGAATCGACAGGATTCACGGGCAGTGTGAACTGGTACAGGAACCTTGACCGCAACTGGCATCTGCTGGCGGAGGTGGACCCGATCATCCAACAGCCCACACTCATGATCTACGGCGACCGTGACGCGATCGCGAGAGCTGAGAACCTGACAGAGTTCGTGCCCAATGTGGAAGTAGTCAATCTCGATTGCGGTCACTGGATCCAACAAGAAAGACCCGAAGAGACCAACCAAGCGATCTTGAACTGGCTGGAACGGCAGGATGCCACATAGTTTCAAGGCTAGGTGCGGTCTCAGTGAAAATGTCAGTCTCATTCAAGTCCAGTAGGGGGCTTGATCCGGACCGACCGTCTTCGAGATTTGGCGAGAGCGTCGGTAAACAAACCATGCACTCAACCCGACGATGGGCACAAGCCAAATCCCGACAGAGAAGGCGACAGCGCGCCACACACCGACTCGCCCGGACACAGAAACCACATCGGCCGTTCCGACAAGACACAGGGAAAGCCAAATCAAGGCGAGAATGAATCCGCCGCCGTACAGAAGAAAGATTGCTTCGAATCCGTCTGTCAACGTCGGATGAAAAGTGATCGGTGATCGTCGGACGAAAATTCACCACCCGGCTTGGATTTAGTCCCTGCTGG